>JBCCJR010000109.1:0-13956 GCA_039045805.1 Cyanobacteria bacterium P01_C01_bin.118 | reverse complement strand
TATGGGGGCTTTTAGAGATGGAAAATGTCATCTTAATCACTGGCGGCAGTCGGGGAATTGGTGCGGCGACTGCCTACCTGGCAGCGGAACGAGGCTATGCAGTCTGTGTTAACTATCGTCGGAATCATCAGGCGGCTAATATTGTTGTGGAGCGAATTCAGCAGCAGGGCGGGCGGGCGGTTGCGATCGCAGCCGACGTCGCAATCGAATCCGATGTGACCAGCCTCTTTCAAGCAGTAGACAAGCAGCTTGGCCCCATCACAGCATTGGTTAACAATGCCGGCATTCTTGAACAGCAAACGCGGGTAGATAAAATCGATGCCGCTCGCCTTAATAGGGTATTCGCAGCCAACATTACAGGCTCTTTTCTCTGTGCCCGAGAAGCGGTTAAGCGAATGTCCACTAAGCATGGTGGCTCGGGCGGTGCCATTGTCAATGTTTCCTCGATAGCCGCTCGTTTGGGAGCACCGGGAGAATATGTGGATTACGCTGCCTCCAAAGCTGCAGTGGATGCCATGACCATAGGACTAGCCAAAGAAGTCGCCGAAGAAGGTATCCGTGTGAATGCTGTCCGACCAGGCTTTATCTACACCGATATCCATGGCGATGGCGGTGAACCTAATCGGGTGGATCGGGTCAAAGCAAATCTGCCGATGAAACGGGGCGGACAACCCATGGAAGTGGCTCAGGCAATTCTCTGGCTACTGTCTAGTGAGGCTTCTTACACAACTGGCACATTTATTGAAGTTGCCGGAGGGCGCTGACTTGATCGATATAAGGTAAGAAAAGTAAGAAACGTGGGTTTCTAACCCTAAAAGTATTTTTCCTTTTGTCTCTGAATTATTTATAGCTGGTAGCGTACTAACAAGCTCTAGATTGGGGGACAAACGGTGCTTTACCAGATGCGCTATCAAATCGGTGGCACTCTAACAAACCACGATCCTACCTATGTGATGCGTCAGGCGGATGAGGATTTATATCAGTCGCTGCAGCGGGGAGAGTTTTGCTACGTTTTTAATACCCGGCAGATGGGTAAGTCATCGCTGTTAGTAAGGACAAAAAAGCGTTTATCTGGCCATCAGTGTCTCACCTTAGATATGACCAATGTGGGCACTGAAATGATTACCCCACAGCAATGGTATAAGGGCATCTTGGGCGAATTGGTAAGCGGCTTACAGGCCGATCAGCCCTTTGAGTTTTCTATGGGCGATTTGCACGCCTGGTGGCAAGACCAGGGCGATATCCCCCTGGTGCAGAAACTGAGTCGGTTCCTTAGTGACGTGCTGCTTAAACAGCTGTCTAACCGGCGACTGTTTATCATGGTGGATGAAATTGATAGTGTGCTGGCGTTGCCCTTTGCGGTGGACGACTTTTTTGCCCTGGTACGCTACTGCTATAACCAACGAGCGTTGAATCCTGTCTTTCAGCGGATCACCTTTGCCTTGTTTGGGGTGGCCACACCGGCAGACTTAATTCAAGATAAGACACGTACGCCGTTTAATATTGGTCATGCCGTGACGCTCCATGGATTCTCAATGGCCGAAGCGGCTCATCTGGCCGATGGCTTGGCCGTTGGTGAACGGGATCCGAAAACGGTTTTGCAGGCAATTCTCCATTGGACTGGGGGGCAGCCTTTTCTAACCCAAAGGCTCTGCCAGTTGGTATGTCGGGAGGACAATTCCTTATCTTCTCTGACGGATACTGAGTGGGTGGGCCAGATTGTTCAGAATCGTATTATTGACCACTGGGAATCTCAGGACGAACCAGAGCATTTAAGGACTATTCGCGATCGCATCCTCCGCAATGAGCCCAGGGCCGGGCGGTTATTAGGGTTGCAGCAAAAGCTACTAGACGGAGAGTCCATTTCCACTGACGACAGCCTGGAGCAAACCGAACTGTTGCTGTCGGGATTAGTCATTCAACAACAAACTAACCTGCGGATCAAAAATCCTATCTATCAGGCTGTTTTTAATCAGACCTGGGTGAGCACACAGCTGTCTGGTCTGCGCCCCTATTCCCAGGCTCTGCAGTCTTGGAGCGAGTCTGACCAGAGTGACTCCTCTCGTCTATTGCGGGGGCAGGCTCTCCAGGATGCTCAAAAATGGGCGACAGATAAAAGTTTAGGCGATTTGGACTACCAGTTCCTTAGGGCAAGTGAAGCCTTAGAGCGGGAAGAAGTACAACAGAAATTCGAAATTGCCCAGGCTAAGGAAGTAAAGGCCCGGCTAACACAGGAACGTCGCGCCAGCAAACTGCAGCGTTATTTGCTAGGCGCTGTTTCTTTGGGCATGGTAGGTGCGATCTCTCTCAGCATTGTTGCCTTTTTTCAATACCGTCGAGCACTGCAAAATGAACAACAAGCCGCACAAGAAACTACCCGCACATTAGCCACCGCCGCCCAGGCCCAGGTCATCTCTAACCAACGGCTAGATGCTCTAGTTTCTGCAGTTAAAGCAAAACAACGTCTGAATAGTTTACGTACTAAGAAACCATTGACAGTGCTAAACAACCAGGTCATATCAGTGTTGTATCAGTCCCTATTTCAAGCTTCTGAAACCAACCGTTTTATTGGCCATACTAGTAACGTTAACGATGTGGACTTTAGTCCCGACGGAAAAATGTTAGTGTCTGCCAGTCCTGACCATCATTTACGGTTATGGCAACAGGATGGCACGTTACTCAAAGCTCTTAAAGTTACAGAAGACGACATCTATGCCGCCGACTTTAGCCCCAAGGGTGAACTAATTGCCGTTGCCGGAGGTACTAAAACCATTGACCTATGGTCAGTCAACGGAGAAAAAATTAGATCCCTTACGGGAGCCCATGAAGCCACTGTCTGGTTTGTCACCTTTGGCCCTAAAGGAGACTTTCTGGTAAGCGCTAGTCAGGATGGTAGCGTAGGCCTATGGTCACCAGATGGGACCTTGATTCAAAAAATTACAGGCCATGAAAGCGCCGTTTATGGAGCCGACATTAGCCCCGATCAACAGCTGATTGCATCTGCTAGCACAGATGGAACGGCTAAACTGTGGAAACAAGATGGCCAGCTTCATGCCAATCTATCTGGCCATGAAGGGTCTGTTTGGTCTGTTGCCTTTAGCCCTAACGAGGATCTCATTGTCACCACAGGCCAAGATCAAACCGTCCGTCTATGGCGCCAGGATGGCACTCCAGTAAAAACATTAACAGGCCATGAAGCCGCGATCTGGGGGGTGGACTTTAGCCCTGACGGCACCTTTTTTGTTTCCACTAGTGTAGACGGTACCGCTAGGGTTTGGAATCGAGATGGCACCCTAAGAGAGATTTTACGTGGTCATGACGGCACTATTTGGGGTGTGGACATTAGCCCAGATAGTCAAACCATTGCCACTGCTGGCTGGGACCAAACCGCTCGTCTCTGGCGCTGGCAGCATCCCTTGCGCAGAACTATCCATGGTGCTCAAGATTCGCTCACAGGCATTGCCTTAAATTCCACTGGAGATCAATTTGTTGCAGCTGGTCTAGATGGCACTGTTAAACTATGGAGCTATAGAGGGAAATTACTTAAATCCCTGGGTTCCCATGATGTGGAAGTGTGGTCCGTTGCCTTTAGTCCTACTGATGATTATGTTGTATCGGGCAGTGCTGATAATACTGCTAAGGTGTGGAGCTTGGATGGAAACCTGTTACATACCCTCACTGGGCATCCAGATGCAATTTATTCAGTAGACATCAGCCCCGATGGAAAGATCATTGCCACCAGCAGCATTGACGGTCTAGTTCAGCTTTGGAATAAAGATGGCACACTACGAAGAAAACTAACAACAGAACAAACCTCTGCCTTTAACCTAAAGTTTAGCCCCAACGGAAAATATTTAGCAACAGTAGGGGCTCAAAACGCTCTCAGAATTTGGGACCTGGATGGAAAGTTAGTCCATAGTGTTGAGCATGAGACTTCCCTCAATACCGTTGAGTATAGTGCCGATGGCCAAACTATTGTTACTGTCGATGATTTAAACATTCAAATACGAAAACAAAATGGTGAAATCATTCAAACATTAAGCTTTGATTCAGCGGAAGTTGCTTCCCTTGGAGATATCGCTTTTAGCCCCACGGACGATATATTTGCTACAGCCCTATGGAATAGTCGCTTGAGAACCTGGCAGATAAAACTGTTTCATATTGATGGCACAGAGGTTACCACCCTAATTGGACATCAGGATGAAATTAGATCTCTGGAATTTAGCTCAGATGGCAAAACCTTGATTTCAGGAGGCTTTGATGAAACGTTTATAGTGTGGAATTTAGAAGAGATTATGGATTTGGATGAGCTGGCGTTTGCCTGTGGGTGGATCGCTGATTATTTGCAGACTAGTCCAGAGATTGATGACGAGAATCGAAGTCTATGTGAGCAATAAAATCAAACGTGTGCTCGTTTCTAAGGAATTTGCTACAGAAATTTCTGCACATATTGAATCAGCTTGGGAGCTTCCATCACACCTTTGATCCGACTGGCCAGCTCGCCTTCAACAAACAGGAGCGTAGTCGGCAAAGACTGGATATCGTTTTCCTCTGCCAGTTTAGGATATTTTTCAGTACTAATTTTGATCACCTTAATGCGATCTCCCATTTGTATTTTTACCTGGTTCAAAATCGGGGCAAACTGTTTGCAATAGCCACACCAGCTGGCATAGAAGCTAACCAGTTTGGGGGTGTTGCGATCGCTAATTAAGTCTTGAAAACTCGTAAACTGCTGCTTTTTTGTCACTATTCATTACCAAAGTATTGCAAAAATCCCTAAAACAGGCATAATCTTGTCTGCCCAATACATTTGTTTCAATGGCTATTGTCTTTTACTGCTATGGCATCAGATTTGAACAGGATAGTTTTCCCCAGTTACTGACACCTATGTTTTTCCCAGTACCACCTACCATTGGACAAAAGATTCAACTATATCCATCAGAAAAACTGGCTGAGATCCGTAAGATTGATCATCACCATATGATAATTGACGTGACGCCAATTCAAATCGCTGAGGCTGTTGTTTAGTCCACAGATGTTGTACCTGTAGGACAGGTGGGACTGGCATCAATTTCTTCTACTTTCCGCACTCGACGAATTAGCACAATCTCTTCTTCGCGATGGATCATGGTACGAACTGGGGCAACGCAAATAATATCTGTCGCTGGATTTCGTCCAAACTGATCAAAGGTGAGCTGGTCCCAATTATTGATAACGACGGGCACCTTAGGTGTGTTGTCTTTGGGAGGTTTTGAGACGGGAGGTTTTGGGTATGAAGGCGGTTGATTGGCAGGGACTTTGGCAGCTGGCTGTTTCTCAGGCGGCTGTATGCCTGGTTTGGAAGATATAGAGGGGCCAGAGGGACTTGTCGACGATGCTGAGGCGTAGACAGCCATGCCGGCCCAACAACCTAGTGGATCTGTGGTTGTTACTAATGTTCCCTGCCCTGTGGTGGTATCGATGCGAATAATTTGACCGTTGCTGCCACCCACACCTTCATATTGACCTGCTACGCCATAGAGGCTATCGCCGATAAATTTCATACTGGCTAACCCAGGGAAGCCGATATCACCAATCATGGTGACTTTGCCTGTAGCTAGATCGCAGGTTGCCAGGCTCTTCTTTAGGTCGGTGCTGAGTATGGTGATAAAGGCATTTCCACTGGAATCAAAAGCAATTTCACCGCATGGGTGATTGCGATCGCTGCTCAACGTTACCAATGATCTGCCAGCACCGCTGGCAGCATCAATTTCAATAATTTGATGGCTTCTGTGGGCTGTCCCATAGATCTTTTTGTTAGCTGGATTGTAGTCTATGCCCACCACATCAAACATGGTATCGCCAACTACGTCTAACTGACCAGTTGCCGGATCAATTTTGATCAGCTCCATGGTTTTTTTGCCGAAAAGAGAGCTCTTTCTATCTAGGCCATATAAGAATTTATCAACAAAGACTAAATCGTAGACCTCTGTAGTAAGTTTTCCAACTAACTTGGCTTTTCCTGTTTCCAGGTCAAGCGTGTAAAGTTTGCTAGGTCTATTGGCAGTATAGTCCTGGACATATAAGGTGCCAGACTTGAGTGTTTGAGCCATAATCTCTCCTGAACTTATTTTCTAAAAAAGTGTAAAGTTAGGCGGTCCTAAGTATCTTGAGCTATCCAACAGGTGTCTGCAGTAGCTGCAACAGTTGTTGATTACCCTGCTGCTGTGCCAATTCGATTGTTTTTTGAAAGTCGGCCTGGGCTGCTTGCACATGTCCCATATTGTTATGGGTAATGCTCCGGTTGTAATAGGCTTCAGCATAATCAGGCTTTAAGACAATTGCCTGACTATAGTTTTTTAATGCCTGCTCGGTATCGTTTAGGGCTAGGTATACATTGCCACAGCTGTTGACGGCGACCGGCTGATGGGGATCAATTTTTAAGGATTGTTCGTAATTCTCTAGGGCCTCGTCATATCGTTTCATCTGGTAAAAGAGATGACCAATATTGTTATAGGCTTCGATAGATTTGGGATTTAGCTCCAGAGCTTGATCAAAGTCATCAATGGCGTCTTGATATGCCTGCATAGCTACGTAACAATTACCACGATTGTTGTAAGCTTCTATGTATTTAGAATCAAGATTAATAGCCTGGGTGAAAGATGCGATCGCACCCTGCAAATCTCCACTAGCGTAGCAAGCATTGCCCCAATTATAGTAAGCACGAGTATAGTCAGGTTTCAACTTAACCGCCTGACTATACTCGGTAATTGCCTGAGAATATTGTCCCAGAGCGTAATAGGTATTGCCCCGATTGTTATAGGCCGAAGCCAACTCAGGATTCGTCTGAAGAGCCTGAGTATAACAGGATAGAGCTGACTGATAATCTTGTTGACTAAAACAAATATTACCCAACTTATAGGAATCATCGGCCTTGGCCGTGGGTTCTGCCAAAGAACCTGAAGACGATGATGCTATGGACTGCGTCTCTGACTGAGAATCGGCCTGAGGCTGTTGTTCAACTATATCTGCCGCGTCCTCTGCTTCTGTGAGGGTATCTTTCGCCAAGTCATCTGTACTTTCTTGGGTAGTAGCCAACGATTCCTGGCTTACCCAAGTACTGACCATAGCGATTAACAACAGCCCCAGGACTATAGCAACAATTAGGCCAAACCCATAGTCCATAACACCATTCCTTCAAGCCTAACTATCTTGCTGGATATCAGACATCTGAGCTGCATCGATCGGCGTCGAGCCTATAGGACAGGTAGGACTCGCATCGATCTCTTCCACTTTCCGGACACGACGGATAATCGTAATTTCCTCTTCTCGCCGAATGATGGTACGAACAGGCGCAACACACACAATACGCTCGCCCACATCCCAGATATTAGGCGGCAATACTGGCATGCCGGGAATCTCAGGTATGGGTTCTTTATAGTCAGGTACGGGATCTTTCTCAAATGCAGGTTTAAACGGCTGAGCAGGTTCTTCTACCTTAACAGCCGGCTTTAACTGGATTGAGGTATAGACTTTGAAATTGGAATCAAAGGTGTGGCGTTCTGCATGAAATATGTGCAGGTCATAGGCTTTGCCAATTTCTAACACTAACTCGCTGGCATCGTTCGCAGATTCAATATCTAAATCTTCCTTGAGCTTTAATTTCACCATTTGAGCCTTGTTTGTGGCTCTGTTCTTAGCGTTTGCTAGACTCAAGTCAATCCTGGCCTTAGCAGGAGCGTGTAAACCTCCTAAGTCAATGACTAGCTTGTTGTCAATAAATACCCACAGATCGTCATCCCCTTGAAACTCAAAAAATTCATTACCCTGATAGACAAAGGTGGTGACAATTTCCTGAGTGAAGTGATAGTTGTGTATCTTGGCATCAGGGCTATCGAAACGACCTTTGATATCGGCTTCAGTAAGATAATCACCTGCCCCTACCTTTTTCTCGATATAGCCCAGCCGCTTGGCCTTGTCTCGAATATTTTTATCAATAATGTGGCTTAAATCACCATTGCTGTAAACTGCATCATGGAGATTTCCAAAGGTGCCTGACTGTCCATCTAGGGGGAAGAAGTTGTCGCTCTCAAGCTTATACTGAGCCACTCCTTCTGCGGTTTTATCCAGCGTCAGTTCTAATGGCAGTCTAACGGTATTGTTAACTCCGGGATTGTCGCGATACCACTGGTCAAAAGCCGTTTTCCCAGCAGTTGTTTGAGTCCCTGTTTGAGCATTGCCCTGATAAACGGGTTTACGATCAGCTCCCAGGGTCTCACCCACAATGCCTTTTTCCGGCATGCTTAAATCGTTATATCGATTCCACAGTGTTTGAGCATCATTCTCAAAATCAGGGTGCGTTGCCCGGAAGTCACGAATAACTGACGTCAGGGTTATTTTCTCAGGCATTTTTTTGGTCATGGTCTTCCTTATCAAAGACAGAACAACTAGTCCAATAACAAAAACGATAGACAAGAAGAAAAGAATGCTATTCCAATCAGGGATAAGCATACCCACGCAGCTTTAGCTTTCTAAATACTCGACGTCTAGAAGCAGGTAACTCTAAGTAATGGAGATTCAAGGCAGAACGTTGTTGACCTGTAGACCTTATGGCTAATACCCATTTGAGACGTAGAATTTGGCTGCCGGAGAACAAGTGCTATATGCCAACCTGGGTCTGAGCTATAACGTCCTCCGCTTGATAAACCTTGGTTATCTGAGTAGCACTTACGGGACATGCTGGACTGGCATCTACTTCTTCTACTTTCCGAACGCGGCGGACAAGCGTAACTTCCTCTTCACGATGCACCATAGAGCGCACTGGAGCAACACAAACAATGTCTCGACTAGGATCACGCCTAAATTGATCAAAGCTAAGAGCATCTAAATTGCCAAGGGCAATGATATTGTTCTCACTTTGATTGGTCATGTCAGAAAACCTCGCAATCAATAGATTGATAATGACAATTCCTGTTGAATGACTTGCACTTGAGAAAGTAGTGAATCCTTAATAGAGCCTAAGGTCCGTTCTACTTTAGGCTGGCTGGTTAGAAATTAATACCTTAACCAACCAACCTAAAACTGATGAGTCTATGCCTGAGTACTACCAGTAGGACAAGTTGGGCTTGCGTCTACCTCTTCTACTTTGCGAACGCGGCGGATAAGTACGATCTCCTCTTCACGACGTACCATTGTGCGCACAGGAGCAACACAGATAATATCTCGCTTAGGATCACGCCCAAATTGATCAAAGGTTAGGGAATCCAAGTTGCTGAGAGTAATTTGACCAGACATGATATGAGTCTCCAACGAAGAATTAGGACAGATTTAGCAATGTCTCTTGAAATAGATTAAATCATTTATCTCTGCGCTGCATAGTTATAAACATGAGGAATTATCAGAGCAACTCCTATGTCGAAAGACTATGGTCCATTGTCGAAAGACTATGGACTATCATTACTTCGAGAATAGCAACCTCAAGCTAGTAGAAACCATAGGTAATGCCTATTCTTATCGTTTATTTACATCGCCACAGTAGCGATTACAGCTTAAAAAGTTGGCGTCATCTACATACTACATACTCGCTAAAAAAATGCACTTGAGTGTCTGATTAACTTACTTTTCTTACCTGGCTTTGTAAGGGTAGCTACAAAAAATATTGCTTTAAGAATTTTGTTGATTAGAGACTGATGACATGGACTACAAAAGTAATATCTTTTGACTGACTAAAGTTACCTGTAAAAAATAACACTTTACTTCTAAAGACTAAGGGCTTGTTAAAAATTAAGATCATGGCCTTGTTCATTAAAACCATAGCTTAACAAGCCTTTCAGGCTTTCCCCATGAAGTAGTTCTTTAACGGCTCCTAATGAACTGTATTTATGGATACTACTTAGTGATGAATGAAATGCATAGAGAGAAATATCTATCATCAGTTGAAAGCATGCCAGAGATATTGCAATGAAAATATCTCTGGCATTTATCTGGCACCTTTTATTTCCTTGTCCTAGGCAATATCAGATAGCTCACCGACTTTGACGGATGAAACTGTCACTGCACCAGCATTATCTTCAATTTCTACATCAAAGAAAAAGGCACATAGGGTTACTGGCTCTAACACAGCAATGGTTAAGGTATCGTCATAACCGTTTAGAGTGGACCAGCCAGCAGGAACCTCAATGCCGCTCTTGAGATTCTTAAACTTACCACCGTATATCCAAAGCATTACGATAGGCTCACCTGTTTGAGCATCTCCCCCCACATAGTCGAATCCGCCTTTACGAATGCGCACTACATGGATGCCAGTCTCTAGAGATGTTTCAACACCAGTTTTTTGGATATCACTCATCTGAGCTGGTGTGAGCTTGTACGCATTGGCTTTACTATCGACAACCAGATCCTTGATATCAGTTGTGGCCATGATTGTTTTCTCCTAATAAAGACTGTTCTTAAACAAAACTATTCCTGAACCCATACAGAGACAGAGCCACCTTGACAGTGAAACTCAGCCCAACCCCACTCATTTGTATAAATGGGACTTTTACTATGTCCGGTTAGATCGATAAACTTAGCGTTTGGTTTACCGACTTCCATCCATTTGCTACCGCCAGGACCATCACTCAAAATGACGGCCATGGCGTTAGGATGCTCTAAATCACCCAAACGAGTCCAACCAATAACATCCCAATGATCGAGATAATCGTATTGGTCTCCATAGGCATACTGCTTACGGGCCAACAACAACGTGTTAATAATCTCTTTGTGGGAAGCTAAGGTTACCCGATGACGGTTGCCATCACGACCGTAGTCTTCATAGTCGGCTCCATAGTAGTCACCGTAGAATACGCAGGGGTAACCTTCTCGGCGTAAAAGAATAATAGCGTAAGCCAGGGGCTTAAACCAGTCTTCAACTGGGGATTCTAGTGCCTGCAATGGTTGAGAGTCGTGATTTTCGACAATGGTACAAGCCAGAGCAGGCTGTTCTGCCATTAATGTACCGGTGAGGATTTGACGCATGTCAAACGCACCACCCATCTTACTGGCGTAATGGAAGTTGTAGTGTAGCTCCACATCAAATAGTGACATCCGCCCACCAGTTTGAGCGATGTAGTCGTGGAGAACGCCAGTATTGTTTTCCCAATACTCACCAACACAAAATAAGTTTTTGCCGGTATATTGTCGTACGTGATCAAGCCACTGATTAAAGAACCAGCTGGGAATGTGCTTAATGGCATCTAGACGAAAGCCATCTACATGGGTGGTGTCAAGGATCCACTCACCCCAGTAAAATAACTCGTTGCGAACTTCTGCATTTTCCATATCCAGGTCACAACCCAGCAGGAAATCATAGTTGCCGTGTTCCAGGCTGACCATCTTTTCAAAGTTTTTACCTTCAAATAGATAGATCTTGGGTGGTTGTTCCTGGGGGCGAGCGTGATTATAGTTGACGGCATCGAAATGGTGCCAGTGCCACTTCATTTTTGAGTACTTATCACCGCGTCCTGGGAAGTCAAAACACGTATAGGTCTCGATTGTCTCATGGCCACCATCATTGACCACTCTTTGATTGCGAGCATTTGCATAATAAGCAATTGCTGGAGCGTGCTCAGTCCGGTCACCTCCATTCTTGTGATTAAACACCACATCAGCATAAATCTCGATCCCGACACCATGGGCTGCCTGAATCGCTGCGATGTACTCGTCTTTAGTACCGTATTTTGTCCGAGTGGCTCCTTTTTGGTTAAATTCTCCCAAATCAAACCAGTCATAGGTGCCGTAGCCTACATCGTCCCACTCTCGGTCAGGCGTTACTGGATTACACGCTTTGTAGGCAGGGGGTAACCAGAGAGCTGTAATTCCCGCTTCAGCCAAAGCATTAGCGTCTTGTTTAACCTTATTCCACAGATTATCGTTAGCGCTGCTGTACCAGTGGAAGTACTGCATCATTACGCCATTTGTTGTTGACATAGCTGAGAACTAATGTGGGGGTAAAAAATATCTCGTGATCTACGCTTCGTGCAATTGCTGTATCAAAGCTAGGATGCTTCTATGTCCGTAAATATACCTTACACTGCAGAATATATAGGGAAAAAAGAAAGTGTGAAAAGTAGGAAAATCATGAATACCATCACAACAACATTGCTGGCCTTTGCAAGACCCCAAAATAAAATTGTTTTTATAGGTAATTGTTATAAATATACCCGTTCTCTTATAGCTGAGTTTCTAAAAAGAACAGCAATAAAGGTGTTAAAAAAGACGGAATTTATCAATCAGTCAACATCTCTTAAGTGAGTGGACTCAATCTTTTATAAGACATGAAAAAACAGTTTGACTGTGCAGATTTTGCCCCCAAACCCCCAATACTGGGGGCTTTGAGTCTAGCCTCCCCCAGTATTGGGGGACGGGAGGGGGCCTCGACATCTGATAGCTAATTGGGTCAACCTACTTACCTCATACCCAACGTGCAAAAGGTGAGAAAAGTAAGATGTCTTAAAAAGACGTATGAAGTTAGTATGAAATTATCATTTAGCACTGAAATATCAAAGCGTAGATTCACAGTGTGGTTAAACCCACACCCGCTATGCCAGTGAAGATAACAGTCCCCTAAGACTGTTAGAGCAAGGGCAACAAGACTACCATGCCGAACAACTTCATATTGTACAAAACTATCGCCAGGGACATGCTCCCGTTGGAGTAATGCTAACTCAAACGAATCAGACGCAAGCCCTATACTTTTCAAGATACTACGCTCGTGCCAGTCGATTAATGGCCAATTTGCGTCAGACTTTAGCCCATCAGCCCGTCTCATTACTTAAGTCCCACATTTTACAGTCGATAGGTCCCATTCTAAGAACGACTGGAGAGCCAGCTGCCCTCCGTCAGCGTTCAAAGCAGGTACAGGCCAATGAAATCAATGCTATTTGGCAGCGGGGACGAATTCTCAAGGCGCAGAAACAATCTGAGCAGGCTATAGATGCCTATGAGCAGGCAGTCGCCCTGCTAGAATCCTTAAATCAAGATTTGGTAACATCGAATCCGGATATACAAGTTTCGTTTCAAAAACAAATTGAACCGATCTATCGCGACTTATTACAGCTGTTGTTACAGACGGTAGATGACCTACCACCTGAGCAACAACAACAGCGATTAGCGCATTCTCAGCAGGTGATCGAAGGTTTACAGCTAGCCGAACTAGAAAACTTTTTTCGGCAGGCTTGTCTGACCAATACTGTGCGTCCCATCGATGAGATTGATCCCCAGGCGGCTGTTGTATATCCCATTTTGCTAGATGATCGATTAGAGGTGATTCTAGCCTTGCCCGACGGAACTTTACAGCACTATGGCCGTACGCTATCTGCTCAGACCCGGCAAAAAACATTTCAGAGATTACGGCAGGCCTTAAACCCAGCTTTTCCAGCCTTTCGAATCTTACCACCTGCCCAACAGCTCTATGACTGGTTGTTGAGACCGGCAGAGTCTGCTTTGACAGAAGCTGGCGTTCAGCGACTGGTGTTTGTGCTGGATGGCTACCTGCGAAACTTACCGATGGCGGTTTTGCATGATGGTAAACAGTTTCTAATCGAGCGCTATAGTTTGGCCCTCACACCTGGTTTACAGCTATTTGAGTCGGTAGGCGTGCCTAACCAAAACTTAAAGGTTTTAGCGGGGGGAATGTCGGTCGCCCATCAAGGATTTAATGCGCTGCCAGCGGTTGATGTTGAAATTCAGCAAATTGAGGCTCAAGCCTCGACACAAGTACTACTCAATCAAAATTTTACCAAGAACAATCTGGCACAAGAGGTAACTGAACACCCAGTTTCTATCGTGCATTTAGCCACCCATGGGCAATTTAGTTCAAAGGCGAATGAGACGTTTATTTTGACCTGGGACAATCGTTTACAACTAAAGGAACTGGAGAATCTATTGCAACAGCGAGAGCTAAAGTCACCTGTTGAGATGTTAATTTTAAGTGCCTGT
>JBCCJR010000108.1:0-13956 GCA_039045805.1 Cyanobacteria bacterium P01_C01_bin.118 | reverse complement strand
GACTTTGACCCAGAAAATGTGCGGCGTTGGCGGCGACAGGGGTTCTCAGTCCACTATGGTGATGCGGAAGATCCAGAATATCCCAGCCATTTGCCTCTGAATAACGTCAAATGGGTGATCAGTAGTATTCCAGGGGCAAAGGTAAACCTAACGCTGTTACATGCTCTCAAGAACTATGGATATCGGGGAAAGCTGGCCGTTACCATTCATCAAGAGCACGAAAATGAAGCACTACAAACCTCTGAAGTGGATCTGATTTTACGTCCCTTTGTCGATGCTGCGGAACAGGCGGCTGAGGAGCTATCGCAGGATCTGACACAATGGGCCCATGACTGATACAGAAGCTCCAACAGTACGGTACAAGTAGACTAGAATAAGAAACCTGAAACTCGTACCAAACGAAGTGCATGCTCAGAAAATAGATAGGAGCAGATATGAGAGTTCAACACGGGTATAGTGATCTATTGAGAGGATTCACAAATTATCTTTCTCGCGGTCAGTTACTTGTACTATCGGCTTGTTTAAGCCTTGGCCTGGTGCTGTTGGGTAACAGCGCACTGTCACAACCCAGTTCTGAGGCTGTCTCTGAAACAGCCCCCACGAATGCCGCTGTCTACCACTTCAAGGTAGGCGATTTTAAGGCCATGGTGGTGAGTGACGGTACCCTATCCTTTCCAGCTAGCTTTTTTGTCCCTAAGGCTGACCCCGATGCAGTGACAGCGGTACTGACAGACCATTTTCTCCCAACAGAAGATGTTTTTTCCCACGTCAATGCTTTATACATTGAGACCGATGAACACCAGGTGCTGATTGATACGGGCTCAGGGACTGCATTTGGTCCTACCGCTGGCCACCTGTTGGACAATCTGCAAGCGGCAGGGGTGGCTGCCACAGATATTGACACGGTGATTTTGACCCATGCCCACCCAGACCACATTGGCGGCATTTTAGACGCTGATGGTCAACTACGTGTGCCGAATGCGCAGTTTTATATCTCCCAGACAGAATCTGACTTTTGGACAGCAGACACTGTGGAACTGCCAAAATCTCTATTAGATGAAGAGACTAAGGCTGGGTTGATGGCAACAGCCAAGGGGACTATGATGGCGATTCGCGATCGCACCACCCTATTTACTATGGGTGACGAGGTGATTCCCCATATCCAGGCGATTGATTCTGCGGGACATACGCCAGGACAGGCCTCATATTTAATTACCTCTGGTGAAGAAAGCTTATTAGCCACAGGCGATGTTTTCTTTAGCGATCCTCTCAATCTGGAGAATCCGGATTGGGAAGTTGCCTTTGATGGTGATCCTGAGCAGGGTGTAATAGCTCGTCGTAATCTGCTTGAAACAGTTACAGCAGAGCGTCGTCTGTTGTTAGTACCTCATATGCCCTTTCCAGGGCTGGGCCATGTGAGACCTCAGGCAGATGCCTATGGTTGGGAACCCATTGTCTGGCGGTTTATGGTTTAGACAGATAAGTCAACCGACAAAATGAAAAGATAAACGCACCACGGATGTGGTTGGGGGCCGGAGGATTCTGGCCCCTCGTTCTTTGCTGAAATCGTATGCGGCAACGTTATGTGACAAATATGGCCATGATTGAAATTAAACATCCACAAGAGCAGGCCCGCTTACGTCGCCTTGCCCTGGCTGCACAAGGGTTGCTGCAGGCTCAGTCCTATGGACGTGGATTGGCGGGAGCCCGTAAGGCGATTAACCACCTGGGCTATGTGCAGATTGACACTATATCGGTGGTAGAACGGGCACACCATCATGTGTTCTACTCTAGGGTGCCTAAGTTTAAGCCCGCCATGACCGATCAAATGTTGCTCAATGGAGACATTTTTGAGTACTGGTCCCACGCGGCAGCTTTTCTCCCCATGGCCGATTTTCGCTTCTCCTTACCCTACAAACATGCCATTAAAGGCGGTCAAACCCATTGGTATAAAACTCGTGATACAAAGCTTATGGATGACCTGTTGGTCCGCATCCGTTTAAATGGCCCAATCCGCTCTCGCGATATCGAAACTAACACCACAAAACGTGCAGGCTGGTGGGACTGGAAGCCAGCCAAAAAAGCACTCGAACAGTTGTAATATGGAAGGCGATCTAATGGTCAGCTCCCGCGAAGGTTTCCAGAAGACATATGACCTGACCGAGCGGGTGCTACCATCTCACGTGAATTCAAAAATGCCCAGTATGGAAGAATTTGCGGCGCATATTGTTGATCAACAGCTGCGCTGTCATGGTCGGTCAAATCATCAAAGTGGCGACCACAGTTGCTACAGACATACCGTTGGCGAGCCGCATAGGTTTCATGCTTCCCTCGTTTGGTAATGTTTTTCGACCCACACTCAATACAGCAAACGCCCTCGGGCCAACGCATCGTGCGTACTGTCTCGTAGCATTTATCCTCATCGATTAACTTGGATAGCGTTAGCATAATAGGGGAGATGACCGTGGACAGGCTTCCCTGACACTACCCTGCTTAGATTGAGTTTATCAACCTCCCCAAACAGCTATTGAGCCACGATTGATACTTGATGTTAGCGAAAGTAATGATTTTGCGATCGCACTTTACACACGCAAAGGCTTCAAACCCACAGGGGTGATAGGCCACTTGCCTCCACCCAGAGAGCATATCTTAGAACGGGAGATGGCCCTTGATTTATGAGCCTAATGTTGTTCTTGTATCAGGAACCAATTTGAGAACACAGAAAATATAGCAAAGATTTTCGCTTGGCTGAGGAAACATCTGGATTGATTCTTTCTAGACGAACTATCGAGCTTTTGAGTATCACATGGGGATAGTCCTATTTAGGAAAGGATAACCAAGAGCTTCGCTATAAAAGCCTTTCAAGGATATAGATCGCCAAAACAGACTTGAAGTATCTGGGCAATCTTCGGGGATTTTCCGCTATGCAGCCAAAACATGAACGACATAATAGGTATTTCAACCTCTGTCTTGCACAAATACTTGGCTCCTCCCACGCAGCGATGAATCCCTAAAATTCATGCTGAAAAAGGGTTACAGTTATCCTTACCTTCAGGGCACTACCCAGAATGTAATGACCCCAAAAATTAGGGCATAGCTGAGAGAGCGTAAGATATGCAGTCCGGCGAACAAGCTCAAAATAGGTCACCGTTCGAAGAGAATCTTCAAACGCCACGCTACTCCCATTTTCTCGGGCCCGCAGAGACACCACTTCAGTCAGGGTTAAGCTACAAGTGTTCACGCTGTCTCCTTTAGACACAAAACTATCGCCGATTATTTGTCAGAGCCTTTATCAGAGCCGAGCAACCAAACTGTCTTCAATCATCAAGATCTACAAAAGTGACGATTCAGGAATGTTAGAAAAGCATGGCGGCTGCCAAGGAGGAGCATCAGCCGCCTGCTAAGTTAATTCAACACTTCAGATGGCTACGTTCCGAGCTGAGAAAGGCTGACTTATGGCTAACTTATGGCTAACTTTTTGTTTTTAGATATCAATTATTTCTTGCCCATCCAGGCTAAAGTCCATACCAAGTCTGAATAAGAGTATCCCTTGCAGATCTCTTGCTTAAAATTATTGACACTACTATAGGATGATCGACTGGTAATAAATAAGTTAAAAATGTAAAAGCTCCAGGTAGCTGGATGTCCATATCATAGTGAGAAGAGTTTAGCAATTACTAGCAATCGGAAGTATTATCTCTGGTTAAGTAGCCTATGGAAAAACTGAGTGACTAAAAACCTAAACGAATATAGTTTAAATTTAAGCAACCCTGAACTTTTCAGGATTTTGTCTGCTGTCGATTGTTGACACTATAAGATATATACCCAACAAGACATATACCCAAACCATATTCGCCTCACCACAGAAGAAACAGTATGCTATCCCCAAAGTTTTCGACAATTGTTGAGCTGTTGCAGTATCGTGCAACCTATCAGCCAGATAAGATAGCCTACACTTTTTTACAAGAGGGGGAAGTGGAAGCTGGAAACCTTAGTTATCAAGAGTTAGGGCAGCAGGCTAACAGCATTGCCACTTACCTGAAGCAGCATACCCAACCTGGTGATCGAGCCCTGCTACTTTATCCACCATCAGGTTTAGAGTTTATTTCAGCCTTTATGGGATGTCTCTATGCAGGTGTAGTTGCCGTCCCCGCCCATACACCACGGCGAAATCAGAAGCTATCACGGCTGGAGGCAATCGTAAATGATGCTCAGCCATCGATAGTACTGACAACCCTATCAATTTTGACCAGTCTGCAACAACAGTGGCCCAAACATCCCCAGCTTGGCAATCTATCCTGTATTGCTACCGATCAAATTACTACCCTAGAAACATTTGATGACCAGGCTCCAATTGCCGCTGATACGCTAGCTTTTTTGCAGTACACGTCTGGTTCAACAGGAAATCCTAAGGGCGTTATGGTCAGTCATGGCAACATCCTCTACAACCAGAGGATGATCAAGACAGCCTTTCAAAATGACGAGGCTGACCTATGTGTAGGCTGGTTGCCTCTGTTCCATGATATGGGGTTGATCGGTAATATTTTGCAATCTTTGTATGTTGGTACCCACTGTGTTTTGATGTCACCTGCTGCGTTTTTAAAGAGACCCATACGCTGGTTACAGGCCATCTCTGATTATGGGGCAACCACCAGTGGAGGGCCTAATTTTGCCTACGATCTTTGTGTCAATCGAATCTCATCTGAGCAAAAAACAACTCTAGATTTAAGTGGTTGGCAGTTGGCTTTTAATGGAGCGGAACCCATTCGAGCGGAAACGTTACAACGCTTTTCAGATGCATTTTCTGACTGTGGTTTTCAGTCCGCAGCATTTTACCCTTGCTATGGCATGGCAGAAACTACGTTGCTTATTTCTGGGGGTACACCCGCGCATCAGCCTGTTTTAAGGCATGTACAGGCCGCCGCTTTAGAACATCATCAGGTTAATTTCCTCAGACATCCTCAACCAGACAGTCGCACCCTGGTAAGTTGTGGCAGTGCTGTTCTAGAGCAAGATATTTTGATTGTAGAACCTGATACTCGGGTCAAATGTCAGCCGGATCAGGTAGGAGAAATCTGGGTGGCGGGTGAGCATGTGGCCCAGGGGTATTGGAATCAAGCAGCGGCCACGGAGGCTACGTTTGCGGCCTATGTGGCCGGGACACAAACGGGTCCCTATTTGCGTACGGGAGACTTAGGATTTGTTGACTCTACCGGAGAGTTATTCGTCACCGGGCGATTGAAGGATGTGATTATTATTCGAGGCCGTAATTACTATCCTCAAGATATAGAACACGTGGCACAAAGTAGTCATGCTGCTTTATCTCTCAATGGTGGAGCTGCATTTTCTGTAGATGTTGACGCCCAGGAGCAACTGGTTATTATCCATGAGGTTGAACGACATTTTCTACGCAATCTAAATGTTGCTGAGATTGTCAGTGCGATTCGACAAGCCGTCTCAAATAGCTTTGGTCTACAGGTCTACAGTATTGTACTTTTAAGACCCCATAGTCTCTTAAAAACATCCAGTGGTAAGGTCAAACGACAAGAGTGTTGCCGTGCATATCTAAATGACAGACTCAATCAAGTTGGTCGAGATCAGCTAGAGGCATCAGGCTATCCCCCAGGAGATTTTGAGAGTAAATTTGATGTAAGTAGGTCTCTTGAGGATGTCCTCGATAATGGCATCCCTCGATCCCATGCCATTAAACATTGGCTAACAGCCTGGCTAGCTAAGGTAACAAATGTAGCCCTTCAATCCATCGAGCAAGATCGGCCCTTTTCTGATTATGGCATCGATTCAGTTACAGCCATGGCACTGGCCCAAGACTTAGAAGATTGGCTATCGGTTTCTGTTGCCCCTGGTATCCTTTGGGATTTTCCAACCATTGACGCATTGGGAGAACAGCTAGCTCATCAAATAGCGGTGAGGGACAGTGACGCGTCCATGGGTCTGACCGATTCCTTAAAATCATCGGTGGATTTGGCCACAGAGGCCGTGTTAGATCCAGCTATCCAACGTGGTCTCAAGCCCAGGTCAACAAAGCCTAGATCGATCTTTTTGACGGGGGCAACCGGCTTCCTGGGGGCATTTCTCTTGTCCGAACTGCTGGAGCAAACCACGGCTGATATTTATTGCCTGGTACGGGCTGCGGATGCAAATGCAGGCAAAGCCAGAATCCAACAAAATTTAGAGAACTATCATCTGTGGAAAACTCCCTTTCAAACCCGAATTATCCCCATTGTTGGGAATTTGTCTCAACCCCAATTTGGCCTGTGCCCACAACAGTTTCAAGCTTTGACAAAACAGATAGACGTTATCTACCACAATGGGGCGCTGCTTAATTATGTATATCCCTACAACCAATTAAAAGCGACCAATGTGTTGGGCACCCAGGAAGTGCTGAGGTTAGCAAGTTCAGGGATGGCTAAACCCGTTCACTATATTTCATCTACGGCTGTATTTGACTACCACGTATCCACACTTGAACAGTCAATTGTTGATGAATCTACCCCCACTGACCATACAGAGGGCATGTATCTCGGCTATGCCCAAAGTAAATGGGTGGCTGATAGGTTAGTGCAAGTTGCTGGCGAACGCGGGCTGCCCGTTTATATCTACAGGCCCAGTTTTATCGGTGGTCACAGCCAAACAGGTGTAGCCAACAGTGACGATATTATCTGGCGGATTATCAAAGGCTCAATCCAGATGGGATATATGCCGGAAATCGATATCGATTTAGACATTACCCCCGTTGACTATGTTAGTAAAAATATTGTTGCACTGTCACAACAAAACTGGCCTGATGGCAACGTTTTTCACTTAAATCATCCAAATCCTATGCCCTGGAACGAGCTAGTTCAGCTAACTCAAGATTTTGGCTATCACCTGCAACCGCTCTCCCTGACAGAGTGGCTTAAAAAAATCGAGGTACTTGTAAAGCGAGATGCGGATAATATTCTCCATACATTGACCCCCTTCTTGCTAACTCGCTGGTCTAAAGACCAACTGCCCCTCCTAAAACTGATGGAACAGAAACAAGCGCCAAAAATTTGCTGCCAGGAGACATTGGCAAAACTGGCTCGGCTCGAACAAGCCATTGCCTGTCCTGCGTTAGACAAAAAACTTTGGGATACGTATTTTAACTATTCGATTGAATCAGATTTCGCGTATTCACTTGCTGAGAGATAATGCTCATGATTACTCAGGTCAATATACTAGCTAAGGTTCAAAATGTGTCGTCAAAAAATATGGTCTCACGGCAATTGCATCGTTCTGTCCAGGATCTGATCTGGTTGGGAGGAACTGTCCTTTATAAAGGCTGGTTCAATTTAAAGTGTGCAGGTCTGGAACATCTTCCCCAGGATCGAGGGTATATCATTGCCGCTAACCATATAAGTCATCTGGATGGACCTGCCATTGTTGCGGCTCAGGGAAAACATATGAGCCAGGTGCACAGTCTGGCAGCTAAAGATTACTTTTTCAATAGCCCTGTTAAATCCTGGTTTTGTCAAAATTTCCTAAATATGATTCCCTTTAGCCGTCGGGGAAAGTTTCTAGATTGTTTATGTCTCTGCCAAGCAGCCCTTGCCCAGAAAAAAGCGATTCTCTTTTTCCCAGAGGGAACTCGTTCCAAAACGGGTAGCCTACAGCCTCTAAAATTAGGCCTGGGAAAACTAGTCATGATCTTAAAAGCACCTGTAGTCCCAACGTACATTTACGGCTCCTATCAGGCATTACCAAAGGGAACATGGCGACCTAAAAAACATCCAATTCATATCAGATTTGGTGCACCACTGGACTTTAGCCGCTACTGGCAGCAACAATCTTTAACAGACAATCGACAGGTTTATCGAGCTATTGTTGATGACGTTTCCTCATCAATTCTCAACCTAAAAGACTTAGAAGTCTAGCGCTAGCTGTTTTGAAAAAGGCCTATACCATGACTAAATCCAGTAAGCATCTATCCACTGCGCCGATGTCAGATTCCCTATGGGGGCATAAATGGGGATTTACCGATACCCGTTTAAAGATTAATTCTGACTGCTCGGTAACCATGACGGGGCATCGCTATCCCTTAGCCGGTTACAAAATGCCCTATCTTTTGCCCCACATCGAAGCATCATTTGCGATCAAAATTGACGCTGACGATTGCTTACAACCCGTTGAGTATCCTAATCTTCCGGCTCCAAAACAACATCCAGAATTCTGTCAGGCAATCACCGATCAGTTCTCGGCCAATCAATATAGCTTTGAGACTGGGGCTCGTCTGCTTCACAGCCATGGACAAACAACGTTTGAAGAGGTTTACCAGGTGCTTTATGGCACCTTAGAACGGTTTGTCGATATGGTGTTTTACTGCGAATCTACAGCCGATGCGCAAAGACTGATTGAACTAGCCATAACCCATAATATATGTCTGATTCCCTTTGGTGGTGGGACCAGCGTCAGCTGTGCCCTAAAATTGCCCCCTGGGGAAACTCGCATGATCGTATCCGTTGATATGAAACGGATGAACCAGATTGAGTGGATTGACACCCATAATCTGAGGGCCTGTGTCCAGGCAGGCATCACTGGAAAACAATTGGAAACAGAATTAAGAAAAAAGGGATTCACCTGTGGCCATGAACCCGATAGTTTGGAACTCTCTACGTTGGGGGGATGGATTGCAACCAATGCTAGCGGTATGAAGAAAAATCGCTATGGCAATATTGAGCAAATCGTGGAAAAGATTACACTGCTCACACCTGCTGGCGTGCTGGAACAAATACACCCCATCACTCGTGTTTCGATGGGGATGCAGCTCCAGTCTCTTTTGTTTGGCAATGAAGGGAACCTGGGGCTAATTACCAGTGCGGTAATTAAAATTCATCCAGTTCCGGATGTGACAAGCTATGGCTCTTTGATTTTTCCTGATTTTGAGCAGGGGAGTCAGTTCTTGTATGCATTGACTCACAGTGGAGTCATACCAGCCAGCATCCGCTTAGTGGACAATCACCAGTTTCGGTTTGGTCAAGCGCTGAAGCCTGGGGTGAGTGGTTGGCAGGCTTACCTTGAAAAATTGAAAAAGTTTTATGTGCTTAAACTGCGAGGCTTTGACTCCCAGAAAATGGTCGCAGCGACCATTGTAATGGAGGGGACTGCTACAGAGGTGGCCTGGCAACAGAAACATATTAATCGCCTGGCCAAGCAATACCAGGGATTAGCAACCGGAGCAGAGAATGGACGTCGGGGGTACATGCTGACCTATGCCATTGCCTACCTACGAGACTTTTTAACCGCTCATTACATCCTGGGTGAAACCTTTGAAACCTCTGTCCCCTGGAGTAAAATTCAGCAGGTCTGCAGTTGTGTAGAGCAGCAGCTACAAGACCTGCATCGGCAGTTTGATTTGCCCGGTCAGCCTTATCTTTCCTACCGGATTAGCCAGGTTTATCACACCGGCGTCTGTGTCTATTTTACATTTGGCATTTACGTAAAGGGTGTGGAAACACCAGCCGCGATCTGTAGCCAAATAGAGCGTGCTCTGCGACAAACAATTATTGACAATGGTGGCTCAATTTCCCATCACCATGGTGTTGGGAAGATTCGTCAAGATTTTATGAAAGATACTCTGTCGTCTGCTAGCATCAAGCTTTTACGTCAACTTAAGCAAGCAAGCGATCCACAAAATATTTTTGGCATCTGCAACAATATTTTTACTAAAAACTAAGGGTATCACCAATCATGCATTCCAAAACTAGACTTTCTTTACAAGACCAACCGGCCTGGATTCAGACAGGGATTCAACTCGGCAATCATTTTCACTATCGAAGAAAACAGCCTGTCGTTCACAATGGGCTAAATCTCTCGGTATTATTTTTAATCCTGATGGGTTTGGCCTGTCTTTTTTATCTGGGAACGATTCTCCCAGTCTCTGTCTTTATTCCCTTGGGAGCAATTGGGTTTGGTCTACTCTATTTTATGTTGTTTATTTTAGTCGTTCACGAGGCCTCCCATGGCATGTTCATTATCCTTAGAAATATCAGGCAAGCCCAGACATGGAATCGCTGTTTAGGCTGGGCAGTCTGTATTCCTTTTCATAGGGACTTTATTAAGCACTGGGAGCTAGGGCATCGAATTCATCACTGTTACCCGGTGGAAGCCCATGACCCTCAGAATTGCCCTGAGACCGTTTACACAGGCTCAAGATTGTTTAAGCACATAGCTAAAGTTTTGTTGATTCCCGGTTACGCTATTTTAGGGATTAATTCAGTTTGCACTGCTGAGCAAACGTATCGGAAAAATTGGCGGCTTAGCATCAGTTCGATAGCTATTTGGGGGTTATCAACTGTAGTAGAGACTATCTATCTGGGTTGGCAGGTTCCAGTAGCGGCGCTTCTAGGTATACAAATATTAGTTATCCTCAATACGCTAAAAATAGCGATAGAGCACGGCGGTGACATCGGTCAACGGGAAAATCATTTTCTACGCAGCTGTAGTTCTTTTTTTCCCTTGAGATTCCTGTTGATGCCGCTCAATATTTCTCTTCATTTTGAACACCATCTTAACTGTGCGGTTCCCTGGTATGACTTGATGTCCTATCATCGCAAACTGTCAGCCGTCATCCCTGCTGACCTGCACTCAGACGTCTTTAAAACTAATGAGCTGTGGAAACAGATTAATGCTTAAACAACATTTTTGATGATCGCTCATGGCTAAATACCATAATAAAGTTGTCTTAATTACGGGGGCCTCTGCGGGCATCGGCGAGGCCCTGGCCAGAGAATATGCCAGCCAGGGAGCAAATCTTGTCCTTTTAGCGCGACGTTACGACAAACTGACTAAGATTGTGGCAAATATTGATCCAACAGGGCAGCGGGTGCTAGCCCTATCCTGTGATGTGACCAAGGATAATGATTTGGAAAAAGCAGTCAGCCTTGCCCATCAAAAATTTGCCAGGATTGATATTGCGATCGCAAACGCCGGCTGGTCATTAAAGGGCAATCTCGAAAACTTAAGCTTAGATGACTATCGGCGTCAATGGGAAACAAATGTCTTTGGCGTACTGCGTACCATTTATGCCACCCTGGATGACTTAAAACAAACCCAGGGCAGATTAGCCATCATCGGTAGTGTCAAAAGTTATCTTGCTCTGACAGGAGACTCCGCCTATAGCAGCGGCAAATTTGCCCTCAGGGGTCTATGTGAGGCATTAACTGGAGAACTGGCTCCCTATGGTATTTCAGTAACCCTGATTTGTCCAGGCTACGTGGCAACTGAAATTCGACAGATTGACCAGCAAGGTAAATTCCACAACGACTGGCAAGACCAGACATCCTCAAGGTTATTAATGGATGCGCAGACAGCTGCCAAACAAATGATAACGGCCATTCATAGACGACAGCGGGAACAAATACAAACCCCCTATGGCAAACTCGTCGTTTTCTTAATACGCCATCTGCCTGGCGTTGTCTTTTGGCTGACCTCACGTTTGAACGTTAAAGTAGCCCCTAGACACAACGTTCCCAACAATTCCTAAGGGATTAGCCCAACCGTCTTACTTACCCGCTTTCCTACAGTCTTAGCTCAACACTTTGTTAGCTAAAGCCCAAGGGTCGTGACTCTTATAAATCTAAGCCTAAAATGGATAATGTTAACCCTCTCTTCTTTCCTCTGCTTTATTTTCTAGGTAGTGCAACCCTATTATCCATCGTTCTCGCATCACTGCTTAGCATTATGCACCGTGACGATCCTGACAAAGTCAAAAAAACGATTTGGATGAAACTGGCGATTTTATTAACCCTAGTCCTTATTTTGGTCGGCACGGGGAGTTTAGGTAAATGGGGTTTGCTGCCAGTCGTTTTGTTTCTAGCCTACTGGGGATGGCGAGAATTATTGCAATGTATCGAACAGAAATATGGTCGAGTTTCAAGCTCTATATTGATCACGGGATTGGGTATTTTAGGCGTTCTGGGGGGGCTAGGAGAAACCCTCTTTGCTATTTTTTGGAGTGTCATCATAGCCAGCTGGGCAGCCTTTGCCCTACCGATGCTGTATCATCTAAAGCCCCCCAGAATGCATAGCATTTTAGGCACTGCCCTGGGGATGATGCTAATCACCATCCCCTTAGCGATACTGTTGGCTATGGTCAACACCTCCTATGGAGAATTCTCCTTACTAGTTTTCTTGGTGATGGGTAATGATGGCTTTTCTCAGGGTGTAGGTTTAATGCTAGGCAAAACACCACTGGTACCCAGTATCAGCCCAGGTAAAACCCTAGAAGGGAGTCTGGGGGGTCTCTTCGCCTGTTTGGTGTTGGGGTATCTGTCACAATTCCTGGTGCCTGAATGGCACCTGTGGCAGGTGTTGTTAGTATCGGGGACGGTCTCTTTGCTATCCCAGTGTGGAGACTTGCTGACCTCATCTCTAAAACGAGAAGCTGGGATTAAAGATTTTGGTCATGTTTTGTTAGTCACTGGTGGTGTGCTAGACAAATTTGATAGCCTGTTATTTACGATTCCAATTTATTGGTTTATCTGTCAATGCTTAGCCCGATTTTACGTCAATTAGATTTAGCCAATAGCCTTACCCTGGGTGGATTATTCTTGAGCTTTGTTGCCGTGCTCCTGTCGGTCAATGGCCATTTTAATCTGGCGATGATTTGTCTCATCTATGCAGGCATAATCGATTTATTTGATGGGTTTGTTGCCCGTAAATTACAGCGTAGCCCGCTACAGTCTGCTGCGGGTCAACAGCTAGATAGTCTTGTGGATTTATGTTCTTTTGGGTTTGCACCGGCTATCTTTGGCTACTGTGTTGGGTTACAAAATCTGGTCTCCATCCTGGTTCTAATGTTCTATATCATGGCCAATGCTCTGCGCCTTGCTTACTTTAACAGTACCGGCTTATCGAGCCAGGGAGACGACGACTATTTTACGGGGCTACCGGTTACCTATGCGGCTTTATTTATCCCTCTGTTTTTTGCAACTCACTTTATCTTTCCTCATATAAAACTTGTTTTCTGCAGTGTGTATCTGCTGCTGGCCATGGCCATGGTGGCCAACTTTAAAGTGTTTAAACTTCAAGGTATCTGGTATGGCATTTTTGCTGTGGGTGCGATCGCATTAACCGGAGTTTATAGCTGGGGCATTGTTACAGGAATGAATTAGCACCCATGGTCAGACAGCCTCAAGCAGATGT
The DNA here is from genome assembly GCA_039045805.1 of Cyanobacteria bacterium P01_C01_bin.118. Lineage (GTDB taxonomy): Bacteria > Cyanobacteriota > Cyanobacteriia > Phormidesmidales > Phormidesmidaceae > Leptothoe. Next base: position 774 of record JBCCJR010000108.1, on the reverse strand, counting down.
TTCCTACCGCGATCGACTGACTCGATCCATGATTGTTGAGAAGAATTTAGTGGGCATGCATTTAGAGACTTTGTTAGCTTCAGCAAAACTTGCTCAAGCCTATTACGGTGGATCTGCCCTCATTGTTCGTCTGCCCCCTTACGACTACCATCGATTTCATTTTCCTGATGCTGGCATTGCCCATGCCTCCCGTAATATTCCAGGACAATATCATTCGGTTAACCCGATTGCCCTGGCCAGGGTGTCCACTGTGTTTTCCCTAAACAAACATGCGGTGACAACCTTCGTCTCTCAAAACTTTGGTACCATCGCCTATGTAGAAGTGGGAGCCCTGACCGTTGGCAGCATTGTCCAAACCTATGTCCCTGGCAGAGTAGATAGAGGTCAGGAAAAAGGCTATTTCCAGTACGGCGGCTCAACGCTGGTGCTACTGTTTGAGCCAGAGAAAATCACATTTGATGACGACTTATTGCAAGATTCTGTCGAGGGTATTGAGGTACAGGTGCAGGCAGGAACTCAAATTGGCCACAAAGAATCCAGTAACGGCCTCTCAGCTTCAGATTGATTGGTCAGAAACTAGCTTGCCCGTTTCCAGAAGTCACTAAATGACTGATAAATAAGACCAAATCCGATGATGCCAAATAATGCCATCATCCCCAGCCAAACCAAATTACTCCCCAGGCTCCAATCAATTTTGTTAACCACGCTATCTACAACCCCCACCCCCACCAATACCAGAACGCTAAACGTTATCTGTACTGCGCCCAATGCTCG
>JBCCJR010000107.1:0-14006 GCA_039045805.1 Cyanobacteria bacterium P01_C01_bin.118 | reverse complement strand
GGGCACATTATCAGGCATGGGAGCTTTGGCCATATCGAACATGCCACAGTTCATTTTCCCCTTTACACTAGCGCTGATGTAATTTGGGGGTCTCTCATCCACTTCCAGCTCCCAATCAAAGACAGTCTTATAAAACTCAGCGGCTTTGTCGGCACCGCGCGTCTGTAGCTCCGCCCAGCAAAAGGTGTTGACTTCATTTACCAGCCCTGCACCAATATGGCCCTTGGCCTGCCACAGACTAAAGATTGCGTCTGTTGGGTCTTTAATCACGGCCATTCGCCCCGCCTCCATCACATCGCAGGGAGCCATTTGCACAGTGCCACCATTATCCTGACAACGTTTGACCGTAGCGTCTAAGTCTTTGACCGTAATATAGGTTTGCCAGCAGGGAGGCATTTCTGCATTGGGAGGGAGGCTCGAGATAGCGGCTACGCTGCGATCGCTCTTAAACGCCATAGAATACACACCACCCATATCGGTAGGCATATCCTCAAAGGTCCAACCAAAAAGCTCTCCATAGAACTGCTTGGCGTCCTCCTGTTCGCTGGTCATCAGATCCACCCAGCTAAACACACCATTTTCATAGCTATCTCGGATACCCATCAGCATCGCCTCCAAATCTAAATCAATACAAATATACTAATCATGATTTGAGCAAGTGGATAGATCGGTTTATTACAAAATGTAGAGGCGTGCTTTGTAGGGGCATGCATGCAACACCTCTACAAAGCATGGTGCTGATGCCAATGTTGAGCAATCTCCACCCGGCGACAGACCCATACATCCTCGTGCTGCATCACATAATCCAAAAACTGGCCCAGAGATGCAGCCCTTCCAGGACGCCCAGAAAGACGACAGTGTAGTCCTACACTCATCATTTTTGGTGCAGTTTTTCCTTCTCCATAGAGCACATCAAAGGCATCCTTTAGATACGTAAAAAACTGGTCCCCTGAGTTAAACCCCTGATAGGTGGCAAACCGCATATCGTTATTATCCAAAGTGTAGGGAATCACCAAATGGGGACGCCCATAATCCGTATTCCAATAGGGCAAGTCATCAGCATAGCTATCGGCATCGTAGAGAAAGCCGCCCGCCTCAACCACCAAGCGGCGAGTATTTGGGCTCAGCCGTCCCTGATAAAATCCCAAAGGCCGACTGCCAATTACCTGGGTGTGTATTTCAATGGCTTTGCGAATATGCTCCCGTTCGGTGTCGACCCCCACATATTGATAATCAATCCAGCGATAGCCATGGCTGGCCACTTCCCAGCCCGCATCCACCATGGCTTTACCGGCATCTGGATTCCGCTCAAGGGCCATGGCCACCGCATAGACCGTCACCGGCAAGTTGCGCTGGGTAAAGAGCCGATGCAACCGCCAAAAGCCAGCCCGGCTGCCATATTCGTACATGGACTCCATATTGATATTGCGCACCCCTGGCAGTGGCGCTGCCCCAACTGTCTCAGACAGAAATGCTTCAGAGGCCGGATCACCATGGAGAATACAGTTTTCTCCACCTTCCTCATAGTTAATGACAAACTGTAGTGCTAACCGGGCATTGTTAGGCCACTGGGGGTGAGGTGGATGTTGACCATAGCCGATCAAATCGCGGGGGTAGGCAGTGGACATAGGGCGTCAAACCTCGATAGTCGATTAAGATTAGCCAGCATAGTAACCCACAGCAGCAAAGCCACAAACAATAAAGATTCCATAGTAGTGTTCTACATTGCCTAGGGAAACGCATATCCTATGGCAGTGTTGGATTAGAAATGCCCCTAAGGAAATGTCTATGAGTACGATTACCACTGAAAAGCAGCAGTATTTAACTTATATTTTGACCGATGGTGACTCCCAGGTTGCCGTAATACCAGAGCGGGGCGGTATTGTAACTAGCTGGCAGTGCAACGGGAACGAAGTGTTCTATTTAGATGCAGAACGCTTTAAGGATCCTAGCCTCTCGGTACGCGGTGGCATCCCGTTGCTGTTTCCCATCTGCGGCAACCTGGTGGACGATACCTACACCCTTAAAGGTGAAACCTATAAACTCAAGCAACATGGCTTTGGTCGGACATTGCCCTGGGAGGTAACCCAACAGTCCACTGAGAATGGCGCTAGTCTGACAATCACATTAAAAAGCAGTGATGAGACTCGTGCTAGCTATCCTTTTGACTTTCAGCTTGACTACATCTATACCCTCAAGGGAAATACCCTAGAACAGCGGTTTCGTCATACCAATCTGTCTGAGCAGCCCATGCCGTTTTCCACTGGCACCCATCCATATTTTGCGGTAGCTGACAAAACCAAGCTGGCCTTTGATTTACCGTCCAGCGAATACAAAATAAAGGGAGGCGCCGAGGTCTTTGCCTTTAACGGTCAGTTTAACTTTGACCAGGATGAGATTGATTTTGCCTTTATCAATCTCACAGGGCAGATGGCAACAGTCAAAGATGGTGACAGTAATCTGACTATCTCCTATGACGAGAACTATTCCACTCTGGTTTTTTGGACTGTGAAAGGAAAAGATTTTTACTGTCTAGAGCCCTGGAGCGGTCCTCGTAATGCAATGAATACTGGAGATGCTCTGATCACTGTGGCTCCTCAGGAAACTGTGGAAACCTTGATTTCTATGACTGTTAACTGAAGCTAGTTGTCTGTAATTCAAACTAGCGAAGCCAACTGCCCATTGCCTAATGAAGGGGAATGGGCAATATTTATTTGAAGACAAACGACTAACTGGATAAACTCGGAAATGTGCACTAAAGTTTCCCCTTGGTTTAAAGTTTTCTCTAATGAAAGCTGTACACATATAGGAAGTCAAATTTAAAGTCTTTGGTTAGGCTGATGACCATGACTAGATGTTTGCATCTCCTCCGGAAACTGAATTATGGCTAAACCACATATCACACACAGATTTTCTCTTACAGTTGTTCTACTATTAGCAACCCTGGGGTTATCTCTGGCTGCACCAGCAGTCAATGCTGACGTCCCTAAACAAGCTCAACCCAGTTCTCAAAACCTCGTAAATTTTAATGATGAGGATAGTCTAGACGATGTAGACGAAGGGTTTAACGCTGTCTATGTAGATCGAGAAGGTAACCTTCTGGGTACATTTGTCAATGTGCCTGGTGCCAAGATTAAAGTCTATAGCGATGGCCAGATTGAGCTGGACTCGCGAGACTATACTACTGAGATAAATTATGCCTCTGATGGCGATATTCGCTCTATTGGTAGGGAGCGGTTGTCCTACTCCAGCAGTGGTCGTATCCGCCGAATTGGTGACACTAATTTTAGATATACCAGCAGAGGCGCTTTGCGTAGCATTGGTGACACAACGATTGACTACAGCAGCAGAGGCCGCTTGCAAAAGATTGAAGATGTCAGTTTTGATTACGATCGCGATGGCATGATTGAAAGCATTGAAGCTAGGGAAACCCGCGATGGCATTCGCATCATTGTTGTGAACTAATTATTATCCCTAACCAACTGCGACCTGTTGGCAGACAACTTCTATTTTATAGCCATCAGGGTCTCACACATAGGCAGCATAGTAGTTGGCATAATATTGATGCTGACTACTACCGATAAATGATCAAACACATTTTTCTAGGTTGGGGTTAAATTATTATCCATAGGACAGTGACTCAACATCGTAAACTCTTGCAAACCTGTTGGGGCATGTTTTCATCCTTGCGCAAAAATAGGCAATAATCCCCAGTTTGTATTCCAGCCATGGCAGCCACATCTGAGCAAATTCAAGAAATTTTGGCTTTGCGCGATCGCAAAGTAGGCCCCAAACAAATCGCCCGTAAACTTGGTTTGCGACCCGCTGAGGTTAACAATATTATCCGCACCCAGCTAAACGCAGCTCCAGAAAAACCCCAGCCTAAAACACTGCCCAAACTCAAAGAATGTCTAATTGACTCCAACGGGTTTGATCGCTTCTTTGGCAGCCAAAATGTTCGAAAAGATGAAAAGGGGTTATCCCAGGTTATGGTTACCCGCAATAACGGCTCCCATTATCTAGTCAACACCTTTCTTATCGATGCCTGGTGTTTGGGGGTTAAGAATGCCATGGGTCCCAGAAAAGTGAAAACCACCGACTATCCACTAATGCGAGAGAACGCCTATGCCCGCACCATGGATGACAGCTACAGAGTTATATCGTTGGAACAGGCCCAGTCAGTAATCTATGGGGCTTTAGACTATGCTAAACGTCTGGGGTTGGACCCCCATCCAGATTTTGAACGGGCCAAGCAAAATCTCGGCCACCGCATAGACGATCTGGCCCGCCATCAATTTGGCAAAAAAAATGGCAGACCTTATTATTTTGCCGGTCCCTATGACGACTCAGAAAAAGTTCTGGCCAAGCTGCGGGAAAGCGTGGGTGAAGGCAAGTTTGACTACACCATTGGTATGGGTATGGGCGCGGTTCTTTAGTACCTAAATTGCACAGGCCAGCTCTCGTGACTTTTCAGTAAAGAGAAGATTCTCGCCATAGTCGATGGGACAGTCAATCACCGCTGGTACATCCGCTGCCAGGGCATCTTTTAAGATGGGGATAAAGTCTTCTGTAGACGTTACGCGATAGCCCTTTAAGCCAAAGCTCTTGGCCAGGGCAACAAAGTCAGGATTGTTGAATTTTATAAAGGCGGATTCGCCATAGTAGTTGTGCTGTTTCCATTCGATCAGGCCGTAACCGCCATCGTTAAAGATAATGGTGACAAAGGGGGTGCCCAGACGCAGCGACGTTTCTAATTCCTGACAGTTCATCATAAAGCCGCCGTCCCCAGTGACAGCAACGACTTTGCGGTCAGGGTACACCAGCTTAGCTGCGATCGCACCCGGTATAGCAATCCCCATCGAGGCAAACCCATTGGAAATCAAACAGGTATTAGGCCGTTCACAGTGATAGTTGCGAGCAATCCACATTTTGTGAGCGCCTACATCCGACAGCACGATGTCCTCTGGTCCCATCACCTGGCGCAGATCATACAGCAGCTTTTGAGGCTTGATGGGAAATGCCCCATCATCACGATACTGTTCATAGTCCGCCCGCATTTCCTCCCGCACCGCTTGAAATGGATAGCTGGACTGGGGCTTACGTTCTACCCGCTTTAAAATCTCTGCGAGAGAATCCGAGATATCCCCAATTACCTCCACCAATGGCATATAGCTACTGTCAATTTCTGCGGGCGTCAGACTGACATGAACAACGGGAATTTGCCCGTCAGGATTCCACTTTTTGGGAGGATATTCCACCAGGTCATATCCCACCGCAATGACAAGATCGCTTTGATCAATGGCACAGGAAATAAAGTCTCGCTGTTGCAAACCAACGGTCCATAGGGCCAAGGGATGCTGATAGGGAATCACACCCTTACCCATAAACGTGTTAGTCACTGGAATTTGGAGTTCGTCCACCAGCGCCATCAGGGCTTCACTGGCTCTAGCGCGAATGGCTCCATTGCCGATCAAAATCAGTGGCCGCTCTGCATGGGAAATGGCGTCTGCCGCTTTTTGAATAGTGTCAAAAGCAGCAAAAGTTTTACCGTTACTCAGCGTACCAGTGGTATTGCATTTTAATGGCTTGCCAGCGGCTTCCATATCCGCAATATTTTCCGGTAAATCAATGTGCACGGCCCCTGGATCCCCGGTCTGAGCTAGCTTAAATGCTTTACGGACAATTTCCGCTGTATTACTGGGCCGCACAATTTGAGTATTCCACTGGGTGACCGGGGCAAACATGGCCACCAGGTCCAAATATTGGTGAGATTCAATGTGCATGCGATCAGTGCCCACCTGCCCCGTAATCGCCACCAAGGGAGCCCGGTCCAAGTTGGCATCCGCCACCCCAGTAATCAAGTTGGTGGCCCCTGGTCCCAGGGTGGACAGACACACCCCTGCTTTACCTGTAAGCCTTCCGTACACATCCGCCATAAAGGCCGCCCCCTGCTCATGGCGGGTGGTGACAAACTGAATAGACGATTCCTTTAATGCTTGAAGTACTTGAAGATTCTCTTCTCCAGGCACGCCAAAGATATACTCCACTCCCTCATTTTCAAGGCAGCGGACAAGGAGTTCTGCAGTGTTCATAAAAAATACCTAGGAAATGGGGATGGGGGGAAGAACAGAGGAAGGGGAGGAAGGGGAAGAAACGGAGGGTGGGCACGGCCCACTAAAAAAGAAATCCCATGAAAACAAACCGTTACCACCAAGCAATGGTTTGTTTTAACTAACGCAAACCGTCTTAGTGTTAACAAATTCTAGAATGCCGTGGCGTCCTAACTCTCGGCCAATGCCGGATTGTTTAATCCCACCAAAGGGCAACCGGGGATCGGATTTGACCATGCCATTGATAAACACAGCGCCTGCCTCCAGCTCATTGATCAAACGCTGTTGTTCGGTGGGATCTTGAGTCCAGGCACTGGCTCCCAGACCAAAGGGAGTGTTGTTAGCCAGAGCAATGGCGGCCTCTAATTCTTTGACCCGAAAGAGTAGGGCCACAGGGCCAAAGAATTCTTCTTGATCAGCTGGGGTGCCTGGGGGAATATGGCTCAAAATTGTGGGCGGATAGAAATTTCCCAGTTCTAATTCCTTTGGTAAAGCTGATTTGAGTTTTTCTACATTTCCCCCCACTAGAGCCTTTGCCCCGGCAATTAGACAATCGTGGACCTGTTTGTGAATGTCTCGCAAAATCGACGGTGTCGCTAATGGCCCAATATCGGTATCTAGCTGTATGGGGTCGCCTACGATGAGGGCATTAAATTTGTCCATCAATTTTGCTTCAAACTCGTCAGCAATATCCCCCACCAGAATAAAGCGCTTAGCCGCAATACAAGATTGACCATTATTTTGCAGTCGTGCGGTGACAGCGGTTTCTACAGCAGTGTCGATGTCAGCACTGGGCAACACAATAAAGGGGTCGCTCCCTCCTAGCTCCAGGACCACTTTTTTTAGATGTTGACCGGCCAGGGCAGCCACTTGAGCACCGGCAGGACCACTACCGGTCAGACTCACGCCCCGTACGCGCTCATCGGCAACTACGGCGGCGGTTTGGTCTGCGCTAATGAGTAATGTTTGGAAGGCCCCCTCAGGAAAGCCAGCCTTGCGAAAGATTTGTTCGATGGACAGGGCACACTTTGGCACATTGGAGGCATGTTTTAACAACACAACATTACCAGCCATCAGGGCGGGTGCTGCCAGGCGAAATACCTGCCACAGGGGATAATTCCAGGGCATAACGGCCAATATGATCCCCAAGGGCTGATAGCGCACATAGCCTACATCAGAACGCTCATCAGCAAGATAATTGGCGGCGTGCTCCGCATAGTAACGACAGACCCAGGCACATTTTTTAACTTCTGCGATCGCAGCCCCAATGGGTTTGCCCATTTCCTGGGTCATAATCCGACCCAGCACGTCCGTATGCTCATCCAGATAATCGGCAGCGGCCTTTAACCAGGTACTGCGATCGCTAAATGAGGTCCATCGATACTGCTTATATTGCGCTTCTCCTAACGCCAATCGCTGCTCGATCTCTTCCGGCGTGAGTGCAGGATACGTTTTGTAAATCTTGCCAGTTGCTGGATTAATACTCTTAATTGCCATCGCTGACCTCCCGTAGGTGTAGCAATCGATGTCTCGATACCCCCGGGTGCGCCGCTAACTATCGCAGGTCGATGATTACACTAAACATTACAAAGCGAATGACCCAACCCCAGAGCATACTTCTAATGTGGCAATTTCTATCCATACATATGACGTTTATGAATAGATTATTTACTTTATTAAGTAATACTAAACAAAATCAGAAGTGTTTTTTTCTTGGTGACGATTAAGAACTTATTAAGTTAACGGCTAAATTATAGTCTCCACAGTTAATGTAATAGACAAGATACCTCCTAACTGCGTCTTCAGCCTCGTTGCGTGCCTTTAATGGCTAATTTAGTAGCGGGGCTGCTACTTATTTAAAGTACTATTTAGCTTATTATTTACACTTCTTAATCTTTGAAAGAGCTACGTTATTTTTATGTCTTTTTGTATCAAAATTATCAAAATATAGCTTTACAAAAAGCTACATGTGACGGTTTCGAAGCATAAAATAAAACACCTCCATTAAGCCAGAAAGAGAGTTTCCTGATCTAACAGAGGTGAGCTTTAATTGAGAATTTTTATCTAAAGGAGTTCAGAGGGCTTCAACAAAGTCGGTGGCTTCCTTACCACAGGTTTCGTGGGAGCCGCCCAGCGTACGACACTTCTCCTTATAAATCTTGCGCGCCAGACTAGACGGCAGCTGCCCCGCATACTCTAACGCTTTCTCAAACATGGCAACACTCTCATCGGTCTCTGATTGTCGCCGATGCAGCTGTGCTTTGAGATAAAACAGTTCAGGATTTTCAGGGGCTGATATCAGGGCTTCATCCACGGCATCCATGGCATCTGTAAACTGTCCTAGATCACGGTACCCCAGGGCAATACCTCGATAGGCAAGATAGCCGGGATTACCATAGTTGGATAATCGATCAATCGCCTCTGCTGGATCAGAAAATGGTAAATTAACCGCCAGCATTAAATCCATAAACCCCTTGACTAGATTGAGTTCTGGATCAGTACTATCAATCTTCTCCGCTTCGCCAATGTGACCAAACACCTGTTGTAACATCGCTAAAGCAGCAGGAGTGCTGCGGGCCACACCTTCAGTACTCATCATGTGGGCACCTTCCATAAAGATCCCCACCGCAGAGTAAAGGTGACCACGCAACGGATCGGTTTCTAGCAAAGCTTCTGCTGTTGAACGAGTGAGTTCAGCTTCGGCGGCCACCGTCTCCCAATCTTCATCGAGATAGGCCATGGATGCTGCCATACCGTGGACCAGGGGATCGTCAGATTCAGAGTCCATGGCCAGTTCCAGCGCTGCCCGTGCGCCCACATAGTCCCCTTCCTTAAAAAAGGACTCAAACGCCTCTTCGGTGTGGGGGCCAATATCGTGATCGCTATTATCTCTAAAGGGATCACCGGCAAAAGCTGGCGTAGAAACCAACGTCAATGTAACGGCTGTGATAGCTGCTAAAGATTTGAAATAACCTCCCCTGGCAAAGGGCTTTAGAACTGGAAATGAAGCTCGAAACGTCATGTGACTATCCTGGTAAAGTGCGTGTTGTGGATTTCTTCGCTGGATATCTCAATCGAGTATAGCGATAGTCATCAACAACTATGGGTAATCTGTGAAACTCTGCTAGCTGGCATAGGCCAGATCAATGACACAGCAGCAACTCGCGTCCGTCAGTTTTTAGCCAAGGCACTGATATTTCTGCTGACGAGTGCCTTCAGTTTTGATCCGTTCGCCAATGGGAGAACACGTTTGATTTGGCAAGATCACCGTTGGCGGAAAAGGCGCTTGACGCTGGGGTTCTACTAACCAAAGGATCAAGTTTTCGACTGGAATAATTTCACTGTTGGTGAGGGTGGGTTGCCAGGGTTCGGTGGTGGCAGGTTCAGTAAAGGCGACTTGAATGTTGTCTTTTTCAGGAGGAATGGCCAGCACATAGCTTAAGACACGCGCCCGATAGCTGTTGCGTTGCGGAGCGATGAGGGCAATGGTGGGCTGATTATCTGCGCCCAGACGACGCCCTACCTGCCCCGGCAGATAGGATTTGAGCAATGCAATGTCATAACTGATGAACAGCTGGCTAATCAGTCCTGCTGCGATCGCAACCACACACACCCAGCGTCGCCGCCTCGCCATCGCCAGGGCTGCTATTACGGTTACTGCCGGATACACCATAAAAAAGTAACGGGGAGCCAGGGTCAGATCTTTGCCCAAACCGTAGGTAATGGCCAGCATCAGACCAAACACCCCTAACCCATAACTAACCAACGGAGACCAAAGATCTAACCGCGAGTCCAACTGCCAACCCCGGTTAAGCTGCCAGATGATTACACCAAAGACCAGCAGCATTGTGATTGCAGAGACAATGACGACCCATTGAGGGACCTGTTCTACCGGTAGTAAAATCACCATAAAAACGCCTGCCACTAGGGACTGCAGCCAGGGCATAATCACGGTTTGCCAGATGGGAGTGGATTGACTGAGCCAATTGGTCCCACCCTCTTTTTGAAAATGCACAACGGCGGTAGGCAGCCAGGGCAGATATAACAATAGGGTAGTCCCCATCGCCAGTAACCAGCCCAGGGTTTGTTGTCGATGTTTTTGTCGCCAGAGAAGTCTAGCAATGGTCACCAACCACTGGGCAATGACAGTAAAGCTGTAAAAGTAATGGATATAGAGCCCCAAAGCATTCAGACCAATCCAGCTCAGCCAGTGACGTAAAGACCGGTCACCCTGCAGCAGTGCAATCCAGTGGTACAGGGCAAAGATTGCGATCGCAACCGCCACACTATAATGACGAGCTTCCTGGGATAGATAAATACCGTAGGGGGACACAGCCATCAACAGGGCCGACAAAATGCCCACCCTGGGTCCCGCTACCCGTTGCCCCAGGTAAAAGACGCCAGCGACTCCCACTACTCCCCAAAGCACTGCAAAGCCTCGCAGACTCCACACCGATACGCCGGTGCCCTGCAGCCAGCTGTTCATCGCCATAAAAAATAGCGGTGGGTGATTACTGTGAGTGGTTAATGCTTGAGCCGCTTGCCAGGGAGACCCTGGATTATCTAGTAACGCCCAATAGCCTTCCGGGGCTAATAACGTGTCCGTAGGAATTTCACTTAGATTTTTTCCCAGGCTGTAGAACGCGGTGTAAAGTTCGTCCACCCAGAGCGGTTTAGCGGTCAAGCGCCAAAGCCGCATTAGAGCCGCCAAACCTAAAATTAGCGGCAGATAGAGTTGGGTGGTCAGTCTCCGCTTCAACAAGTTTGGACTCTAGCTACTACTGCTCAAGCATAGTAGCGGATCACCTTAAGCTAAGGAAAGTAAGTGCCACACTATGTTCTGACTCTGGCCGCTCCGGCCCCCTCAAGCAATGGCACGATGCCTCTCTATGGTTACGGCCACCCGACCATCAAAGTTAGGGACTGGTGCAGTCAGTTTTGTTACGGTCACCTGCACTTTTTCTAGACGACTGTCATTTTGAAGAGATTGGGATGCGATCTCATCCGCCAACCGCTCAATTAGCTTAAATTTCCCTGTCTGAATAATCTGTTGGGTTTGCTGGATGATATCGGCATAGTTGTGGGTGTCTACCAAATTGTCAGACTGACCAGCAACAGACAAATCCATCCACAGGGTGAGATCCACCTCAAACCATTGTCCTAAAATATTCTCTTCCGGCAATGCCCCAATATAGCCATAGGCCCGAATGCCAGTAACTTTGATTTTGTCAGCACTCATACTACAACGCCTGTAAAAACTCCTTGAGTGGATCAAGACAAGGATGATTCCAAGTCCAATAGTCCTGATTCATGGTGTAGGCCATTCTCAGTCTCAATTCCGGTCTAGATGCTAAAAAAGTAGTTAATTTTGCTTTAGATAAATTTCTAGGAGGCTGGATATCTTGTGCTCGCAAACATTGAAAATACTGCTCTACACATATTAGAGCTGGCTCTGCATTTAGCATTTGTAAACATAAATCTTCTAGCATGCCAGTTTCTGACTCTAAATTAGGCAGTAGATATATGCCTGTTCTCAGGCTGCTCACAGTCATTGTGCCAACGTGTTCCGGTTTTGCTAGACCTGCTTCTTCCAATGCATAACAAATCTCATCAAAAGCAGCTTTTGAGTTCTGTTCCGCGTCTCTGACAATGCCTATTGATTTCACTAACTCAAAGTTGGGAGCATTAATAAGTACACCTAAAAAGAGGCGCAGTTTTTCATTTCCATCAAATTTTTGGACTTGTATATCAGAAATGTTTAAGTGATTGAATAGTGCTTTGAAAAACGCATGATCATCAAGTCCCTCGACCAACAATAGCTTCGGTTGATTGATTTCTTCCACCATTGGTATTAGCGCACCTCAAATGGAATGTTAATAGCAGTTTCTAGAACGTCCTGATCATAACTGACCGTCTTAAATCCATGCTCAAGACGGTCAATACGATGCAAGCAAAAATCATACTGCCCATTTTCAGAAAATGCGTTATGAGCAGCTTGAATGCACTCATAATTATGAGTTGTTGCAATCACCTGAACATTAAATCGATGAGCAGCATCATTGATAACCTTCCAAACACTGGAAAGAACAGAATGGTGCAATCCATTTTCAATTTCATCAATCAAAACTAATCCCTCGCGATTAGTAGCTATCGTTAGCAGGATTGACACCAGTCGATTTAAGCCTTCTCCCATTAGAGAAAGCGGGACAAGCCGTTGTAAACCAATATCTCCATACAAAATCGGAAGACCGCTTATCACAATAGTTCTAATATTTTTCAACCGTGATTCGATAAGTTGCAAACTCTGAACTAAAGAATAATTGTTGCTAGCTAGCTCTAAGCGCCCAAACATCTCAGCCTGAATTCTGCCGCTTTGACGGCTGTTAGCCAATATAAATGCGGAAGAAGGAATCGGTGGAGAGGCTAATTCTGCTGATGTGTCTTGAATATTCGTCTTATTTCCCTCAATCCAAAACTTATTTTCTGTTGGTTCTCCCTCAGGAGAAACGTGCCGCAATGTTAGGATTTGACTCAAATTTGATGTAATTGATCCCAATCCTGCTTCGTATTTTTCTTGAGTTAAAGAGATTGTATTAGGAATAGCTCGATTACTTTGAATATCGAGGGCGTGTAGCTCCGACTGGTTTAGTGAGCCTTTGATATGAATGGTTTTGGTTTCATCAAAGTTGTTAAATAGAGGAGCTAACAACAGCTCTTGGGCAATATCTGAGGTTACCTTTTCCAGTGGACTACGCATACCACTGAGATAGGTTAATCCCGCCGGATTTGAGCCTGCAGCCCATAAACCTATCGCCTCTAGGAAAGCGGTTTTGCCCACATTATTTTTACCAGCGATTAAATTAACACGACTAAGCCCATCGACCTTGATCTTGTCGAAACAGCGAAAATTCTCAATTTGAATCGAGGTCAGCATGGACTACCTGTGGAGTTGCTTACGCCTAAATTAACGCATTTAGACTAAATCACGGTGAGTAAAGGACTTTGCATTTTCTCCTGAGTAGGTGGCGACAATATGACCGTCACCTACCACCTGATATTTATAGGTGACTAGCCCTTCCAACCCCACCGGACCACGAGGAGGCATTTTTTGAGTACTGATGCCCACTTCAGCACCAAAGCCATAGCGGAAGCCATCGGCGAAACGGGTGGAACAGTTGTGGTAAACGCCAGCAGCATCTACCTGGGCCATAAATTTATCGGCTGTGGTGGAGTCTTCCGTTGCGATCGCATCCGTATGTCGTGACCCATAGGTATTGATATGGTCAATCGCCTCATCCACCGAATCCACCACGCGAATCGCCAAAATCAAATCGCTATATTCCGTAGACCAGTCATCTGCAGTAGCCGCTTGAATATCAGGAAGCACCTGGCGAGTCGCCGCATCCCCCAACAGTTTTACCCCTTCCTGTTGCAAAGCAGCCGCCAGTAAAGGTAACGCCCTTGCTGCAATATCTTTATGCACTAGCAGGGTTTCAATCGCATTACAGGCCGAAGGATAGCCCACCTTTGCATCCACCACAATTTTGGCCGTTTTCTCCAGGTCAGCAGCGACATCCACATACAGATGACAGATGCCGTCAGCATGCCCCAAAACCGGGATTCGCGTATTCTCCTGAACAAATTTGACAAAGGCATTGGACCCACGAGGAATGATCAGGTCCACATAGCTATCCAGTGCTAATAGGGCCTTAGTCTCTTCTCGAGTGGTGAGCAGCTGTACCGCATTGGGGTCCCCCCCCGCATTGGTCAGCCCCTGGCGAATGGCCTTGACCAGAGCCTGACAGGAGCGCACCGCTTCTTTACCCCCCTTGAGGATAACGCCGTTGCCCGACTTTACCGCCAGGGTGGAAATCTGCATCACCGCATCCGGACGAG
>JBCCJR010000106.1:0-14062 GCA_039045805.1 Cyanobacteria bacterium P01_C01_bin.118 | reverse complement strand
TTGCACCGGGCGCAGCGAATCAAATTTTCTATGTGGTCAGAGGCGTAGCTGCATTGCTTTGACAACTAACTCAATGGGAAACTAACGTTGAGCGTCACCAGCTGCAGTTACCATATCGTGCAAAACAGATCCTGAACAAAGCAGTCTGAGTACACGCAAATATTAGACAATCAACGATTCGTTGACCTCTGCCATCATCACCAGATCCCGTTGCAGATCGCGACCAAATTGAAATATATGCTCACCAACAACTCTGCAACCTTTCATTCCCATCATGCGCTTGAGTTTGGGCAAGAACATCATGGAGAGCCTGAACTAACAATAGTCGTTATTAAAAACGTACTTGATAGCTAACTACTTGAGTGGGTAAGCATTTGGCTTATCTGCATCTGAGCTATTATGAAGGCGGATTGAAATAGCAGTGCCATGGTGACACCTAAAACTGATAATCAATCAGCAATTATCCGCACAGAACGGGGGCTAACTATCTTAGGTACCCGCATCACACTCTATGATGTGATGGATTATGTCTTGGCTGAATACCCATCTAAGTTTATTCAAGGCTTATTTGAGCTAACGGAGGAGCAAATTGATGTTGCTCTAGCCTACATTGAGGCAAACCGTGCTGAAGTAGAAACGGAATACGAACAAGTTATCCAAGAGACCGAAGAACTTCGGCAGTACTACGCAGAACAAAATCGTGAACGAATTGCACGAATTGCTGCACATTCGCCAAAACCAGGAACTGAAGCTGCTTGGGAAAAACTGCGGGCCGCTAAAGCTAAACGTCAGCCAGCGACGTGATTTGTCTAATCGACCACAATCTTAAAGGTCATGCTTTAGTTTTCTTCGGTACTATTGCCAGTCAAGGTTGGCTTGATATTGTATCTATCCAATTCGTCACATTTGATGAACTCGGGTTACCAACTGATAGCGATGATAGGGTGGTTTGGCGATTGGCTCAGACAAACCAAATGGTTCTGCTCACCGCTAATCGAAGTATGAAAGGGCAAGATTCCTTAGAGCAAGTAATGCGTGAGGAAAGTACAGATGAGTCACTCCCAGTGCTCACTATTAATAATGCTGATCGACTGCTTAACGATCCCGACTATCGAGAACGGTGTGTTGAAAGCCTAGTTGAGATTGCGCTCAGTCTTGATAGTTATCAGGGTGCAAGGCGTGTCTTTATTCCATAAAATGAGGACTCTATTACTATGGTTAAACCGATCCGGCTACTCGTTACCTTGGGAGATATGGCTGGCATCGGGCCAGAGGTAGTGCTTAAGGCTCTAGCCCAACTAAGCACTGATGCTGCCATTACCCTGGTGGGGAATAGGCTAATGCTAGACACCCTGAGCCAGCAGTTACAGCTACCTCTAGGCAACTACCCCCTGATTGATGTCCCCATAGGGACTGGGCAAACTATCCAGCTAGGACAGAAAAGTGCCGCCAGCGGTGACCTGAGTTTTCGGACATTACAGACAGCTATCCACCACTGTCTAAAGGATGGCTACGACGGTATCGTCACTGCACCCATCGCAAAATCCGCCTGGCTAGCCGCCGGACATCACTACCCTGGTCAAACCGAGCTCTTAGCAGAAATGTCAGGGGTGGACCGATTTGGCATGTTGTTCGTGGCCCGATCGCCTATCACCCAGTGGACACTCTGCACCCTGCTAGCCACCACCCACATTCCATTGAGGGCAGTACCAACAGCTTTAACACCGGAGCTAATGACCCTAAAATTAGAACTTTTGCTGGAGTGTCTGGAGCGTGACTTTGGGATTGCCCAGCCGCGGGTTGCGATCGCAGGACTCAACCCCCACAGTGGCGAACAGGGGCAGCTAGGCCGAGAGGAAGTGGACTGGCTGATTCCCTGGCTGCAGGAGCAGCGTCAGCGGTTTCCCAAGGTGACCCTGGAAGGACCGGTCCCGCCCGACACACTCTGGGTGACTCCGGCCCAAGCCTGGCACTATCCCGAACGCAAAGCCCACCATGGGTACCTGGCGCTCTATCACGATCAAGGTCTGATTCCGGTAAAAATGTTGGCCTTTGACCAGGCTGTGAATACGACTATCGGGCTGCCGTTTATCCGAACATCCCCCGACCATGGCACCGCTTTTGACATTGCAGGAAAGGGTATTGCTCGACCTGACAGTATGATGGCAGCTATCAAGCTAGCCATTGACCTGGCTTCGCAGCGACAGCAAACAGCACTGACGCCAGCCCGATCCATGGTTTAATTTTGGACGTAAAAAAAGACACATCAGAGACCTGCTTAAAAACCGTTAATTCCCTGGAACTTTTTTGAATGAGTTCCGTGGCATCACATAATTTTCAAGGTAGATATACGGGTATCGAAAAAACCTTGAAAAGTCAGTCAAATTCAGTATCTCAAAGTTGGATTTGGTTTGTACAATGGCCAATGACATACAAGTTTTGTTTCAAGGAACCTAAGGGGGCTGTTAGTCCCCTTTTTTATTGAATGTTTTAAAGGCTACTGATAATTTTACGGACTCGGATATATTTGTACTATTCATGATGGAGTCAAGTTGGAAGTCAAGAAATTGGCAATTTTCACAACTGCATCCAGTCGAAAAGTCAATAATCGTTGGCTACGGACCAAGTCACTTCATCAAAAAGATGAAGCATCGTAATCCAGCCCGAGAGTTGGATAAAAGTTCAAATGAGAAATCTATGACATCCGTCAGTACATTAATATTCAATCCCCATTTGAGCTGGAATCCCTGAACTGATGGGATGTTTGATACGAGTCATTTCTGTTACTAGATCAGCGATATCAATTAATTCTTGGGGAGCATAGCGTCCAGTACTGGCGACATGGCAATTGTCGGGACGGGACTGAATACCGGCAAGTACAGACGCTAGGTCTAGACGAGCTTTTTTAAGGGCAATATGCAATTCATCTAGAACAACGAGAGAAATGTCGGGATCTGCAATCAGCTGAGTGGCCGTTTGCCAAGCTTGTTCTGCCATATGCTGATCTCGATCTGGATCCTGAGTTTCCCAAGTAAAGCCTCCTCCCAGGGTATCGATACTGATCGGAAAACCTTTTTCCTTGAGTTTCTCTAACATGATGCGATCACCATCGGGAAACGCACTGTCGTTTTTAATAAACTGCACCACAGCCACTCTCATATCGTGAGCCAGATGACGATATACCAGATTCATGGCACTACTGGTTTTACCTTTACCTAGGCCTGTAAACAAAAGGTATAGGCCCTTCTCATTCCCTTCGCGGTTAGCACGAGCCTGATCTTTAGCAGCCTTTATCTTCTGAAGTCGGACTTGTTCTTCTCGGCTGGAGCTGGTCATAGTGTTTCCTCAATGTGAGCTTCTGCGTCTAACACAGTTACCCTCAGCTGATCTAGCATTTCGGGCGAAACCTGCTGCCATAATCCTCGCTGATGGGCTTCCAATAACCGTTCTGACATATCCCGTAATGCCCAAGGATTATGGGTCTGGATAAAGCGTTGAACGTTGCCGTCTAGGATATACGCTTCGGCAACGCCAGCATACATAAAATCAGCTACTGCATGGGTAGTGGCATCATAGGCAAAGAGATAATCCACCGTTGCGGCTAGCTCAAAGGCTCCTTTATAGCCATGGCGCATGACACCCGTAATCCATTTAGGATTGACAACGCGGGAACGATAAACTCGGCTGATCTCTTCTGGTAAGGAACGAATGCGGGGCTCCTGGGGACGAGAGTGATCGCCGAAATAGGCTGTGGGATTTTTGCCCTGAGTAACGCGTACAGCAGCGACTAATCCTCCCTGAAACTGGTAGTAGTCGTCAGAGTCCAACAGATCATGTTCTCGATTATCTTGATTGTGTAGCACAATTTGCAGCTGCCCTAACCGTTGTTGAAAGACATCGGGAACTGATGTAGAGCGCAGATTTCCCGACTGTTGTTGCTCTGCAGGCGTGCCGGGCCGTCCATAGGCATAGCAGCTCCAGTTGATGTACGCCTGGGCCAGGTCGCGATCGCTAGTCCAGTTTTGGGCCTCAATCAGTCCCTGCAGACCCGCCCCATAGGCCCCTGGTTTAGAGCCAAACACCCGGTATTGGGCACGAATATCTGCCTCCTCAGGGGTAAATCCAAGGGACTGCCAATGGTCTGATTCTTGCTTCACCTGGGCAGCCAGTGGATTCATATCAGTGGGTTCATCCAGGGTGGCAACCGCTTCCACCGCTGAGTTAAACAAATCGATCAGGTTGGGAAAGGCATCCCGAAAGAAGCCTGAAATGCGCAAGGTGACATCAACGCGGGGGCGCTGCAGCACCGACAGGGGCAGGATTTCAAAATCTACTACCCGGCGACCCACGCCATCCCACACGGGCCTCACGCCAAGGAGAGCTAGGGCTTCGGCCATATCATCGCCACCTGTGCGCATGGTGGCAGTGCCCCACATCGAGAGTCCTAGCGTTTTAGGATAGTCTCCCTGCTCTTGGGTGTAGCGCTCTACCAGATTTTCCGCCGCTCGACGGCCCACATCCCAAGCACTTTCCGTGGGCAATCCGCGAATATCAACACTGTAGAAGTTCCGTCCAGTGGGCAGCACATCGGCCCGTCCCCGCGTGGGGGCACCGGAGGAACCGCTGGGTACATAGCCACCGTCTAAGCCGTGTAACAGATGGGTGATTTCCTCGGAGGTTTGCGCCAATCTGGGCCATAACCACTGGCTTATCCAGATGAGTTCTGTGGTTGTTTTTGGGCCAGATACAGGGCTGCTATCGCATGTAGTATCCTCGCCACCTAGCTCCTTAGCTAGCAACCGTTCCACCCAGCAAGCTGCCTGGTGTTCTAGCACCGCGACAGCATCTCCGATGGTATGTAGAGTTTGTTGAGATAGCTTGTCTGCTTGCAACAAAGTCTCTGGTATTTTCAGGTTTTTGATGACGGTACCTAAATCCGCTGTGAGCGGATCAAAGTGTAGATCCCAGCCCCAATCTTCTGCGATCGCACGGGTCAGACCCTGGCGACCAGGACCTGGCTGCCGGGCGATGGCTACAATTAAATCCCGCAGCTGTCTGCCGTCGGGACATTGTCCTAGAATGTGTAACCCGTCCCGGATTTGAGCTTCTTTGAGGTCGCACAGGTAGCCATCTGTTTGGGTAATAAATTCGCTGAAGATGTTGGCATCTAAGGATGGATCATTTCGCCGCAGTCTGGGCTGATCTTGGGATAGTTGCAACTGGGGCAGAATGGGGGCTAGACCTGGCAACAGACTGAGATCCTGTTGTAGATTCTCTTGGGTGACTAGGGAGCAGATGCGATCGCGAATTACCGGCAGTCTCTTCGGATCCAACGATTCCGCATCATAATACTCGTCAATCAACGCTTCCAATCGATGGAGCGAACCGTACAGTTCAGCACGGGTTAAGGGAGGCGTCAGGTGATCCAAAATTATCGCCTGTGCCCGACGTTTCGCCTGGGTGCCTTCCCCCGGATCGTTAACAATAAACGGATATAGGTGAGGCATTGGCCCCAGGGCCACTTCTGGATAACAACTTTCAGAGAGCGCCAAACTCTTGCCCGGCAGCCATTCCAAATTGCCATGTTTGCCCACATGGACAACGGCCTGGGCTCCCCATTGATGACGTAGCCAGGCATAAAACGCCAGATATCGATGGGTGGGCTCTAAATCTGGCGCATGGTAGTTCAACGATGGATCATCGTCATAGCCGCGAGAGGGTTGAATGCCCACAAAAATGTTGCCCAGCTGAATCCCGGCGATGGGAATATCGACATTGGGGTCCGCCTCTCCCCAGCGATCAATAACGCACTGTTGTACGAGTGCAGGCAATGTTTGGAAATATGCCTGATAATCCTTAGCTGAAAGGGTTTGAAGGATAGGGCGCATGTCTTGCCCCTCTGGATCGTTGGTGATGCCCTGGGTGAGCCAGTTGATTAAATCTGCACTGGTAGCAGACAAAATCTCTTCTGGGGGGATAGAGCCGAGGGTGTAGCCTGCTGACTGGAGCGATCTCAAAATTTCCAGACAGCTAGCTGGCGTATCTAGCCCCACTCCGTTGGCCAAACGACCATCTTTGTTGGGGTAGTTGGCCAAAATTAACGCCACTTTGCGCTGCTCAGATGTCGTGTGTCGCAGCGTCACCCAATTAGCCGCCAAGTCGGAAACAAAATTAATACGGTCAGGCTTTGGCTCATAGGCCATCACCGTCGTTTCTAGCTGGGGGTGGTCAGTTTGCACCGCCTTAAACGACACTGCGCGACTAATAATGCGACCATCCACCTCCGGCAGCGCTACATTCATCGCAATATCTCGGGGAGACAATCCTCGCCATTGTTGTTGCCACTGCTCTTCACTGCCGCCGCTGAGCATGACCTGAATCACCGGGACATCCAACCGTTGCCAAAAGTCTACCTGAGGAGAGTCGGCATTTAATTTAGCGAGGGAGAATCCAGTGGTATTAAGAATCAGATCAATGCTCTGATTTTTGGTCAGTTCGCTCAACAACTGAGCCTGAATCTCTGGATTGCGTAAAGAAGAGAGAAAAATAGGACATGGCTTAAACCCACGAACCCACAGCGCTTCACAAAGAGCATCAATCACGCCAGTGTTACCAGACAAATAGTGAGCCCGATAAAAGAAAATTGCCACGATGGGTTGCTGTTCAGCCTTAGCAAGATCCAGATCTTCCCCCTCCTCCCCCTCTCCCCCTCTCCCCCTTTCCCATCCATACTCCCCCCACTGTGGCACAGCCTGCGGCTCAGGCACCTCATAGGAATAATCCAGACAAGTTTGAACTAGATATTGCAGCCCATAGGCCAGGTTTTCCGCACCCCCTTCTACAAAGTAGTGCCAGAGTGTATCGGCCACGGTGAGGGGTACCGTCCCCAGACTGCTAAGGACCGGATCGGGCCGATCATCCCCTGGTAAAACCACCAGGCTAATGCCGTAAAATTCTGCTATTTCCCGCAGACGCTCTAAACCATAGCTCCAGTAGCTGCGTCCCCCCAGCAGCCTTACTACGATGACCTTGGCTTTGCTCAGTACTGAGTCTACATAGGTGTCGATGCTGAGTTCTTGCTGT
The DNA here is from genome assembly GCA_039045805.1 of Cyanobacteria bacterium P01_C01_bin.118. GTDB lineage: Bacteria > Cyanobacteriota > Cyanobacteriia > Phormidesmidales > Phormidesmidaceae > Leptothoe. The sequence continues at coordinate 6,979 of JBCCJR010000106.1, read as the reverse complement.
AGCTGAAGCAAGCTGGCGACTCGAAACTGTGGGAAGTTTTGGGGGAGTTGCGGTAGACTGGCGGCCAGGGTTTGGATTTCGGTATCGGCGGCAGTGAGGATAATGATGGGGGCCGGGGTTTGGTCTAGGATGATGACGCCATCGGTGTCGGGGTTCCATCCTCCTGGGGTGGCAGCAATGCGATGCATGCGGTGATAAGTGTGCTTGGAATATGGATCTTAGCACCTTTAGATAGATAGTTCATTTGAACTAAATCTTGAAGTTTTCTGGATAACTCCGATGCCTGGGGTATTATCCAGAAACTTTCTGGGCGATATGCTTATAAGGTGTCTATCCAGAAAGTGTCTGGATAGACAATAGTTATATCACCAATCCAAGACAAGGGTGAGAGAGATTACCATGAGCGACATCTCAGTCATCACGTCTGAAATATTCGTTGCTTACTCGCAATGTCCTCGAAAAGCTTTTTTGCTTTTGTTTTCTGAGGACAAGGGAAAGCATCATGACTATCCGCTGATTCTGGAAGAACGACGCCAAAATAATCGAGTTCAATATCTGGAAAAGTTCCTACAATCTCACCCTGATGCCAGGGGGTATGACACAAAAGCTTTCAAGAAGTATAAATTTCTGGTTGATGCAAAACTTAAGTCGGAACAGTTGGAAGCAAATTGTGCTGTCTTGACGAGGATGGACACTAAATCAGCGAATCGTCGGATTAGCTATGAACCAACAATCGTCACTGGTACTTACAGTATTACACCTGAGCAGAAATCGGAACTACTATTCGTTGGGATTGTGCTGAGTCAAATTCAAAAGCAGTTACCAGTTTCTGGACACATTATATCCATGGATGGGAAAGCCCATCGAATTCGCTTGGAAAATGGCTACAAGAACATCAAGGCATCATTAAAAACTCTACAAAGCTGGTGCAAATATCCCCCAACGGATCCTCCCTCTTTGGTTCTAAACAAATATTGCTCGTCATGTCAATTTCAGCAAACCTGTCGACAGCAAGCAGAGAAAGAAAATCATCTAAGTTTATTAGACCGCATGACAGCAAAAGCAGTCCAGAAATATAATAAGCGTGGTATTTTTACAGTTAAACAGCTCTCCTATCTGTTCAAGCCTCGCCGTAATAGAAAACAGAAAAAAGAGACAGCCTTACTAAGGCATAGCCTAGAATTACAAGCCTTATCGATTCGAGACAAAAAGATTTATCTTCAAGAAAAGATAGAATTACCTCGGAAATCGACAGAGTTATTCCTAGATATTGAAAGCATTCCAGATCAGGATTTCTATTACTTAATTGGACTGCTAATATTAGAGGATAAAAACAAGCTTTATAATCCTTTTTGGGCAAATACTCTAGGAGATGAAAGTCAAATATTCAACAAATTAATAGAAAAACTTAGAGAGTATCCTGAAGCCCCAATTTATCACTATGGAAACTATGAGGCAAAAGCTATAAATGCCTTAAAGATTAAATATTCGGCTGATTGCTTAGACATAGAGAAACGATTAATAAATATCAACTCATATGTTTATGGCAAGATTTATTTTCCTGTATGTTCAAACAGCTTAAAGCAAATTGGAAATTTTCTAGGATTCTCTTGGTCATCTTCAGAAGCATCTGGTCTACAGTGTATTTTTTGGCGTTATAAGTTTGAGGAAGCCCAAGACAACTCATATAAGCAAAAAATCCTTGCTTACAATGAGGAAGACTGTCTGGCATTAAGTTTGGTAACAGATACAATTTCAAATTTCGAGAAAGCTAGTAGTCCTTTGCTCAAAGTTGGGTTTGCGGATCAACCTCAAAAATTTTCTACTGAAAGTGGTGAATTAGTACATAGGCAGTTTGATATCATCGTACAAACAGCTCATAAGGACTATGACAAAAATAAGATAAGTCTTCGAAAGAATAAACATAAAAAGGATGGCAGTGGTAAAAAAAGAGGAATCAAAAAGGTAGGCACTCGCACACATCGAAAAGTAATACCAAAGGCTCAGAAAATAATTCAAGTTCCTCGAGACAAAATATGTCCTAACTGTAAGAACTCCTTTCTTAGAAAGACTGATAAAGTTGCTGAAAGAAATATTATTGATTTAGTATTCTTAAAAAGTGCAATAAAGAAGATCGTATTTAAATACAGGGGTTTCCAGGGCTACTGCCCAAAATGTTCACGTTATCATAGCCCATCTGGCATTAGACAATTTGATAGGCAACAAATATATGGTCATGGCTTCCAAGTTTGGATGGTATATCAGAGACTAGAATTACGCTTGCCTTATCGCACCATTGTACGAGCTATTGAAGAACTGTTTAATGAATCAATCAATAGTGATACTGCTGCTCGGTGCTTAACGTATGTTGCACGCTTTTATCAAGAAACTGAACAAAAACTGCTGAAAAATCTTCTAAATAATCCGTTCGTACATGTTGATGAGACTAGGGTAAGTATTGAAGGTAAAGATTGGTATGTATGGGTTATAACTAATGGAACACATACGGTCTTTAAACTTACGGAAACTAGGGAAACTGAGATTATTCGTGAAATCCTCTTAAATTACAAAGGTGTCTTAGTATCTGATTTTTATCCAGGATATGATTCGTTAGAATGTCGCCAACAAAAGTGTTGGGTTCATTTAATTCGAGATCTAAATTACGATCTTTGGAAAGACCCATTTGATTCAGAGTTTGAAAGCTTTGTAATAAGTGTTAGAAATTTAATTGTACCTATTTTTGAGGCCGTCGAAAAATATGGTTTAAAAAGGCGAAATCTCAATAAATTCAAAAAAGCTGTTGCTCAATTTTATGACAAGGAGATTGATGAAAAAATATATCTATCAGAAGTAGCAAAGAGATACCAAAAGCGTTTTATTCGTTATCGAAAAAATCTATTTCAATTTCTAGAAGAAGATGGAATACCTTGGCATAATAATACTGCTGAAAACGCTATAAGGCATTTTGCAATACAGCGTACTATATCTGGTTCATTTTATGAATCTACCACTCGCAATTACTTATTATTACTTGGAATAAAACAAACTTGTCGATTTCAAAATAAGCCTTTCCTTAAATTTCTTCTTTCTGGAGAAAAAGATGTAGATAAATTCAAGGCACCTAGACCTAAAAAATCTACGAGACCTGTTGGTAAGCCCAAGCAAGTGCAAAGCAATTCCAATGAAAAAAATGATTGATAATACCATCACTTTGTTTGGTAATGGTTTCGTGTAATAGGAAAAATGCCTGAAAGAACTGTACAGAAAGAATTTGAGCAATCCTCTTTCGAAGCAGCTATATCCCTTGTAAGTAGGTGGCCATAAGTAAACGTAGCTCTGAATTGCTAAGCTGCTTACTTGTCAGTATTCGGGATATTGAATAGTTTTTGCCACTTACTTATTGCAAACGTTTTGGTTGAATCGTTCCATTAGGCGGAACCAATCCCAACAAGTCAGTTAGTCTGAAAAGCTCCACATTGAGTATGTTAGCTTCTACATAAGCCTCAATTAAACACAAATCTCTCCCGACAACACGGGCACTAGCAACAATGTCATATCCATCTAAACCATGTCCATTTCGTACGGGTAATGGGTATGGCGATGGTCGAGCGATATCTGTAAGCGTTTTCTAACGTTGGTGGCGTGTCGTACTATAGTTGTTCATCTTGAGGCCAAACCAACCCACTCACGAATTAGCGCTAACTCACAATATTCCTCTAAAGTATCGGCCATTTGGTCGTACAGCCGAAATTGTTGCTGTTGCCAGGATAGGGTGCCAGGTCGATAGTTTTGCACATGGGCCAGTTGAGCTAACGCCTGGCGCATAAAGGTGGACTCAAATAGGCCATGGAGGTAGGTGCCCCATACGTAGCTTTGGGTTTGCTCCCAGGTGTGGACGCAGTGAGTGCCCTCTGGTTGTTGTATCCCTTGTAATTCAATATCTAGCAAGTGTGGAACGGCTATGTCAGAGGGTATGGTCTGCCCCATGTGGATTTCGTAGGCTTGCCAGGTTTCAGGTTTGCCCTGATGGGATGCGAACTGACAAGTCAGCGCTGGCGCTATCGCCCTCACCTGCCGCACCTCCTTCTGCGCAATAAATTCAGTGGCTATAGGCAACAGTCCCAGTCCCGGCACCTCTCCTGATAAGCCCGCATAGCCATTCGGGTCCGAGAGAGACTGCCCCAACATCTGATAACCACCACAGATACCCACGATCGGCACACCCCGTTGAGCTGCCTGTTGAATCGCATCCGCTAAGCCTGTCTGTCGCAGCCACTCCAGATCTTGCAGAGTATTTTTACTACCCGGCAAAATGATTGCCCGTGCATCTGCCAACTCCTCCGGTGTCGTCACCCAGCAGGTGCGAATACCCGTATCCAGCTGCCAGGGTTGACTGTCCTGGGAATTCGACACCCGAGGAAACCGAATCCAGGCAAATTTAGCCCCACTGCCCGATTCTTCCGCTTCCTTACACAGACTGTCTTCGCTTTCTGGCTGCAGATGACTACGGTAGGGCAACGTGCCCAGGTAGGGAAAATTCGGCAGATGCTGAGCAAAATGCTCCCCTGCCGTATCAAATAACCTCAGATCGCCTCGAAATTTATTGACAATAAACCCCAGTCCCAGCGGCTTTGCCGGGTCTGGTATCAACGTATGGGTGCCAATAATTTGAGAAAAAATCCCCCCCCGCTCAATATCGCCCACCAGCAGCCAGCGCCCCTGCAGATACTGAATAGGCCGTAAGTTCACAATGTCCCGATGCATTAGGTTCAGCTCCACCGGGCTACCAGCCCCTTCTAGCAGCAAAACATCGCAGCGATCGCGCCAAGATTCCAACGTCTGTTCCACTACCTGCCAGATATCCTCAATGTGCTGGTAATAGTCCCCCGCCCGAATATGCTGCTTCGGCTCACCCAACAACACCAGCTGCGACGTGCCATTTCCCGACGGCTTCAGCAATACCGGATTATGCTCCGCCACCGGACGCACCCCACAGGCTGCCGCCTGGGCCGCCTGGGCTCGACCAATTTCCCCACCTTCTAGCGTGACGTAGGAATTATTGGACATATTCTGCGCCTTGAAGGGCTCCACATTCACCCCCTGCCGCCGTAGCCAGGCCCCCAGGGCCGTAACGATCCAGCTTTTACCAGCGTTAGACGAAGTACCAAGGACAGACAGTGCTTTCATGGGGGGATGGGTACAGGGCTTTGCCCTTCTCGTAGAGTTGGGGTGAAAGACTACTATGACTGATTTTGTGGACGCCGCCATTGTGCTGATCGGTGCGGCAGGGCTGGACTTTCTGGTGGGTGACCCGTGGCACTGGCCCCACCCAGTGCAGGGGATGGGCTGGTTGATTCAGCGGTATAGCAACCTGGTTTTTAAGACCACACAATCAGCGACGGTTATGAGGGGCCTCGGGGTGTTGCTGACTATTCTCCTGGTTGGAGGGAGTGCTGTTGGGGGTTGGGGGCTGGTTGCGATCGCACATCAGTTCAATCTCTGGTTTGGCCTTAGTTTAGAAATCATCTTAGTGGCCTCCTGTTTTGCTGGTCGCAGCCTGCGAGATGCGGCGGAAGATGTTCTGGCACCGTTGATTCAGGAAGATTTAGTAGAGGCACGCAAACGCATGGGCCGCTATGTCGGTCGTGATACCCAGGATCTGGATCAATCTGAAATTCTTAGAGCGGTGTTTGAAACCGTGGCTGAGAATAGCGTCGATGGCATTATGGGGCCTTTATTTTATGCCCTAGTGGGGGCGGCCACACCGTTAGGTAGTGCGGCTATGGCCTTGGCTTACAAAGCTGCCAGCACTCTAGATTCCATGGTGGGCTATCGAGAAGCCCCTTATACCCACATCGGCTGGTGTAGCGCCAAGTTCGAGGATGTCTTGACCTGGCTACCCTGTCGTTTAACGGTGTTAACTCTGGCTCTACTTTCCAGAAAACCTCGGACGGTCATTGCCCTCTGTCAGCGGGATGCTGCTGCAGACCCCAGCCCTAACTCCGGATGGAGTGAATGTGCCTATGCTGCTAGCTTGGGGGTGCAGGTGGGTGGAAAAAATGTCTACAAAGGTGTGGTTAAAGTGAAACCCTTGATGGGCGATCCGGTGCGTGAGATTACGCCCGATGTGATTCGAGCATGTTTACAGTTAAATCGGGTTTGTTTTTTACTTTGGCTAGGTGTGGGAGTTTTGTTGCTCTCTAAGATTTAGGATGAAGAATTTCATTAAAATGTGTAATTACATCTCCTCTTGGGAGGGATTCTGGTCAGGCGGGGTGGGTTTCGACCAATTGCGCTAGCGGTCAACCCACCCCGGAGCCCCTCCCAGGAGGGGAAAACATATCTAGTTTTGCAATAAGTTCTGAAACTGAATGGTTGCTTCTCCTTCTCTATCTGGTTCATATCATCCTACCCATGGTGGTAATCGCAACTGGGCCGCTCAGCTTGCTAATTGCAAGCCGGAAGAGATTTTAGACTTTTCTGCCAGTATTAATCCATTAGGACCACCGCAATCAGTGTTAGTGGCACTGACAGAACATCTTCAAAGCCTAACGGCCTATCCAGACCCTAGCTATACTCAACTGCGGTCAGCCCTAAGCGACTTTCACAATCTGCCGATGGATTGGATTCTTCCCGGTAATGGGGCTGCAGAATTATTAACCTGGATTGGTCGAGAGCTGGCCCAGCTAGACGCGACATATCTGGTAACACCCGCTTTTGCCGATTACCAACGGAGTTTAAACGCTTTTAATGCCAAGGTTATTCCTGTGCCTATGGATTTGGAAACATTGCCCCCCAAGGCAATTATCAAAGCATCTGCAAACTGTGGCCTGCTGCTTAACAACCCCCACAATCCTACGGGGACGCTCACCCGACGAGATGATTTAATCCCCTATCTTGAACAGTTTTCTCTGGTGGTAGTGGATGAAGCGTTTATGGATTTTTTACCACCGGATCAGCAACAAAGTTTATTGGATGT
>JBCCJR010000105.1:0-14076 GCA_039045805.1 Cyanobacteria bacterium P01_C01_bin.118 | reverse complement strand
CTGATAAATCGCCACAGCATTTGCTATATAAGGCGACATAATTTTTAGATCAGAGCTTGTGGATTTATGTACTGTGTCATCTACGACGGCAATTGCAATCTTTGTACTACTTTGGTGCAATGGCTAGAACATCTCGACCGTGGGCAACGGTTTCACTATATAGCTATGCAAGACAGCCAAATGTTGCAACGGTTTAATGTGACGGAGGCTGATTGCGAACTTGGCATGCTGCTGATTGACGAAACGACTCCTAAGCGTCGCTGGCAGGGCAGTAATGCTGCCGAAGAAATTGGCGCAATATTACCAGCCGGAGCCTTTTTTGTAACGGCCTATCGTTGGTTACCGGGGCTCAAGCGCAGCGGCGATCGCCTCTATGCTTTTGTGCGGGACAACCGTTATCGCCTCTTTGGTCGTCGTGCTTCCACCTACGAGTCTACCTATAGTGTCTGTAAGTCAGACCGATGTGATCAATATTTTTAGACTACTCAGCCAACTTTAGCTCAGCCAACTGTTCAAAAAGAATTTTGGGCTTGGCTAGGACGCTTATCAAGCTTGAGTCAGCATTAGGGACCCGCAAAAATAGCGTCTTCTAAATCTTGACGACTGAGGGAATATTTAAACCCCCGCTGCAGGTCCTCCCCACCGCTACCAGCGCCCATGTAACGGACCACCATGGAATCGGTTTCCAAAATCAAATCGGCCTGCCAGGACGCTTTCGCGATTTCCCAACGGTTAAGCTCAGAAACGTCTTGCTGACACCCCTGCTGTTTAAGCCACAGCTCAATGTCAGGCAAAGTATGGTTATACAAAGGGGTATCGGCAGATGGAAGGGCCATAGTTTTGCTGATAAGGTTACGGGTGCTAAGACACTAACGAGGACAGGGTAAAGTCGCTATCGGCGATACCTAGAATAAATACAAGAGCCAAACAAGCAGCAAAGGTAAGGCCAAGGATAAAAATAGCAAATATTTCCCCCGGTGATAGGGGGCGATCGGTGGGGTCTAAGTAAGTGTAACGAGATTCAAAGGGCTGATCTTTGCGAGCGTTAGTTGGCATGTCCTTAGGGGACTGACTTACATAGATACGGGAATACCCAATTTTTTGATCATAGGTCAAGCGCTGTTCTGGGTTACTGAGCACCCCATAGGCTTCATTCAAGGCTTGAAACTTTCGAGTAGCCGCCTCACTCGATAATTCTGTCGTATCAGGATGATAGAGTTTGCTTAACTCTCGATAGGCTCGACGAATATCCTGGGCAGATGCTGTAGGCTTTATCCCCAGCAACTGATAATGATTTTTGGGACTATCTCCAGAGACACTGTTTGTCATATCTATGTCTTTCTTGCCAGCCTAAGCCACTGCTTCTAATTGCCCCTGGCAGGGTAAGTCGATATCACGGGTCAGTCTAATCTGTGCCAGGGTAAATACGACGGGAATGACCCGGGTATAGTTCGACGCCACGACCCGCCATCCCAAATCTACAAAAAACCATGTCCACAGTGCTGGACCAAGGCAAGCAAAAATGCTGCGCATAGCGCCATAGCGAGCAGCATTCGTGACCATCCCTCGGGATGCTAACTGCAAGACTGCTCGGCTCTGGACCTGAGCCCCAAACGTCGTAGCTCCCCGCAAAGTTTGCTGCGCCACCTGATAGCGGGCTAGCTGCAGGGCAAATTGTTTAGCAATTTGCTGCATCAGCCAGGGACGAATAACGGAGCTGACGGCCACTGCACTACTTCCCTTTAACACCAGCGCCATGGGGTTTTGCTGTAGCTGAGGCGACAGTTGTTGAAACTGCTCTGCCTGGGCCAGAGTACTCGTCAACCGATGCTGCAGTTGCCGCTGCTGACGCGGAGACAAACGATGCCAGGTTTTCTCCAGCAGTTGCAAAAAAAATTCAGCTTCTAAATCGAGGGTAGGTAGTTGTGAGGATAGTTGCAGCTTGAGCTGCTGACTGAGCTGTAGCAAAATTTGTCGATAGCTGAACTGATGGGCATTTTGCCGAAGCACCGTCAAACCATCGGCAGCTAAATAACGGACACGGGACTCAATTTGCGCAATACACTGGTCGCGATCGCAACTTTGCACAACCTGGGGAGAAGGAGTACACCAGTAATCAAGGGGATTGAACTTGGGCCGAAAAAGGATTTCCGCAAGGGCGGCCAGTTCATCGTGGGTTGCTAACTCTAACCCCGTCCTGAGTTCGTCCACAGATTGGCAATCGCTCCAAGCAACAATACCCAATTATTCTACATAGATACCCTGGGAAAACGGGAGCAGCCAATTTAGAAAAATTAGAATAATTTCGTGCCCCTACTTTTCTAATCTGACCGCATACCATTGCCAGGATACGCCTGGGGTAACTTCAAATTCACAGGCCGTGTCACGAAGATGCATCGCCTGCTCCTCAACGGACACAAATTTTTGCAAATCCCTGGGAAGTTCATGAGGATACTGCGCCAACATAGTCTTGAGCTTTGTCAATAACTCGTCAGGCTCTAAAAAAACCTCATCGCTGCCAGGGACCAGCAACACAAACATATCTTCGCTATACATTGTGGCATCTGCCATGGTTTAGCCTCACCAAATAATGGTCAATTCCCCTCATCGTAAAAGCTTATGAGGAAACAGGCGAAGTGAATGCCCCCTTGTGCAAACCCGTGATTTTTCAGCATTAGATAACATTTGGCCAAAGGATAACCGATCACAAAATAGTGACCAATGCTACAATTAATTTTATACCCCACAATTCCTATCGGATTACCGGGCAATTGAAATCTAGCTGTTTGATGGGGAAATTCCATCAGTGGTTAGAGGTTTCACAAAGGTTAGTGTTGCCTGGTTAGTCTTATGTTCGAGTTGCTTCTGTTTACTGTTCTGCTATCGAGCACCGCACCATGGTTCAAGCTCCAATCTCCACTGGAAAGGTCGTTCAACCCGCTTCACCTTCGACCCCTGTCAAACCTATTAAAAAGGTTTCTAAGCTTGAAGGGATCAAGGAACGTAGTCAGTTTCTCCTGGAACCAGTGGCCACTGAGCTAGCTCAGGACACCAATCACTTTAGTGCGGATGGTGTTCAGATCCTAAAATTCCATGGGTCTTATCAACAGGAGCGCCGTGATAATCGAGTCAAAGGCCAGGAAAGGGACTACCGCATGATGTTGCGCACCCGTAATCCAGGTGGATTGATTCCGGCTGAACTTTATTTAACCTTAGATGAGCTATCGGATAAGTACGGCTATGGCAACATCCGAGCAACTACTCGCCAGGCATTTCAGCTCCACGGCATTCTTAAGAAGAATTTGAAAGCCACTATGGCAGCGATCATTCGCAGCATGGGTTCCACGTTAGGAGCCTGTGGCGACCTCAGCCGCAATGTTATGGCTGTCCCTGCACCAATTAAAGATAAGCCAGAGTATGTTTATGCGCGTGATTATGCTAATCGGATTGCCGATTTGCTCACACCACAGACTTCGGCTTATTACGAAATTTGGCTGGATGGAGAAAAAGCAGTTACCGCCGAAGAGCATCCTGAAGTGGTCGCGGCTCGTCAACGTAATCTGAATGGCAGCAATTTTGAAAACAGTGTGGAACCTATCTATGGCACCCACTATATGCCCAGAAAATTTAAATGTTCGGTAACTGTCCCTGGAGACAATTCAGTCGATGCTTACACCCAAGATGTGACCCTGGTAGTCATTGTTGATGAAAATAAAGAGCTCTTAGGTTTCAACATCTTAGCCGGTGGCGGCATGGGTCGAACACACAACAAAGAAGAAACCTTTGCACGGGTAGCTGACGAAATTGGTTATGTCGATAAAGCCGATGTTTATGACGCCGTTAAAGCTATCGTAGCGACTCAACGAGACTATGGTGACAGAGTACAGAGACGTAATGCTCGTATGAAGTATTTGCTCCATGACTGGGGTGTTGACAAGTTTCGAACCAAGGTAGAGGAGTATTTTGGGAAAAAGTTTCAGCCCTACAGACCATTGCCAGAATGGAAATTCTATGACTATTTAGGTTGGCATGAACAGGGTGATGGCAAGCTTTTCTTGGGTGTTCATATCGAGAATGGTCGTATTTACGACAATGAATCCTTCAAAATCAAGTCAGCTCTAAAGGAAATTGAGCTGCGCTATCGATTACCAATGCGTCTCACTAGCAATCAGAGCCTGTTGCTGACTGAGATTAACCCAGCTGATAAAGCAGAAATTGATCACATTCTGGGTAGCAACGGCATTGATGCTGAGGATCAGATTAATCTGCTACATCGCTATGCAATGGCGTGTCCTGCCCTCCCCACATGCGGTCTAGCTATGACCGAAGCAGAAAGGGCAATTCCTAGCATTTTGGATAGAGTTCAGTTACTGCTTAATAAGCTGGGCCTCAACCAGGAGCATTTTGTCGTACGTATGACGGGCTGTCCCAATGGCTGTGCTCGGCCATACATGGCAGAACTCGGGTTTGTGGGGAGTGCTCCCGGTGCGTATCAGCTTTGGTTAGGGGGGGCACCCAACCAAACTCGCTTGGCTCAGCCTTACATGCAGCGCATGTATGTTGACGATTTAGAAAAAACTCTAGAACCCATGTTTGCCTTTTTTAAGAAGGGGAGGCAATCAGGGGAAAGCTTTGGCGACTTTTGCGATCGCATCGGCTTTGACGCCATCCGCAATTTCTCAGAGTCCTACGTACCCGCCAAGAAAGCGGTATCTGGTCGCCGCAAGCACCGTGTGGGGATCTCCGGCGATACTTATCTGCAGCTCAAGCAAGCTGCCGCCGCTCAGGGTGTGAGCATGGCACAACTGACAGAAAATGCGATCGCCGCTTATCTCAAAGCAGAGTAACGTCTCAAAGCTAAGTAAATTATGGCACTCTAAAACAGGCCATTCTTTGGGGTTACCCATGGGAAAATTTACTAGCACTCCCAACCGGTGTGTGACTGTTGACGGTGAAGAGATTTGGATTAGCCGTAGCGTTACCGTACTGGCCATCTTAGTGGTGGTTTGTGATGGTAGCGCCTACGTCCCTTTAAATAAACGCGGGCCTGATTTGCCCTCTGAGGTCGGCAAATGGGGATTGGCTGGAGGCTATCTGGACTATGACGAGACCATCGGTGGGGCCGTCATACGTGAAGTTTGGGAAGAGCTAGGGTTAGATCTCGAAGCGCTGCACACACAGCATCGCCTGGTGGGCTCTCTAGATCAGCCTAGCTTAGTGTTTAGTGAACCGCTGCGATCTCAAAACGTCACCATGCACTATCCCCTGATGCTGTTCCTCAAAGACAGCACAAAACTCCCCCAATTAAATCCCCAAGTAGGCAAAGGTGAAGTGACTGATGTAGGCTGGTTTCCCCTCGAAGAAGCCCTACAAATGAACCTTGCCTTTAGCCATCAAGAAAGTTTGCGTCGATGTCTCAAGAACGAGTTTGCTAAAATTTGGCCACTAGCCAAGCCATCATCAAACTAGTCGCTTCTTTTACCCTGCCCTATGTCCAAACTCTCAACGGATCGCCAATGAACGATATCAGTTCCTAAGCAATACTCATTTTTTTAGCCAGTACATGCTTCAGGACCAAGTACGAGATGAAGTTTTTATAGCCTCACTCACTACCTTTAGAAGCGAATTCCAGCGACTAAAAAAAGTGGCGCTCCATAACGAGCACAGCAAACTCCCTATCAAGAATGGAGCTGCATATTCACCATACCCAAATCAAAATAATCAGGGTCAAAGTCCCCGCCGACTTCATCCCAGCGCTCCACATATTGCGGGTCATCTGGATCATCCAAAATATCCAACAAGCCGTTATAGCCCCAAATACCACCACAGCCCTCAGGGGGGCATCTCAGCTCGCCCGTGACACAGTGAGGATATTGTCCCTGAGGATCCGCTGGTAAAACCATTTCCACCTCGATGGAATGAAACCAGCCATCTCTCAAATCATAGACATAGGAAAACCGAGTTAGATCATCCCTAATCACTTCATTTAGTGGAATTTGCAATAAACAAGGTTCTGTATCTGAGCGTTGTTTACCAATCCGGTACTGATAAGTTGATAAATTTTGCCACCCCATCACAATCTGTACAATACGATGCAGCTCTTCTAAGCTCGTATCAGCACTCACTAATATCCGACGCCAGATGGACGGCTCACTATCAGTCAATGTCACTTTAAGTTGATAGATCCGATCATTCGCCATCAAAGAGCGGCTCCATGTTCAGCCAGCCAATCCTCCCCTAGCTGAATCGTAATATCAGAGTCAAGATTACCAGTACTTTCTACACGCACCTCACCGATGCGCAAAAACCGCTGCAGCATCGATGCACTAGCACGATCACCCCGTTGAGCCACAATCCGAGTTTCTGGGATCGCCTCGTTCAAATACTGACCAACACTGACGTTACGATAGCCGCTGTCGTACAACCTATCAATCAACGATTGAATGGCAACATCGTCACCGGTACTGTCCTGAATCACTACCCGAAGATAAGACGGACTGGCCGCCTCCATCACCTGGGCAGACTCCAGACCAAAATATTGCTCCACCATGGCATCAATGCGAGAATAGCTGGGCAGCCAATAGCTCAAGGCAAATTCTTCGGGACTGCTAAAGCTGCCGGGCAACATCAGCATCTGCACATCCGACCGGCTAGTTTGAGAACCATAACCCACCAAAGCGACTAATTCCTCAACGGAAAGATTAGTATCGACATGGGATTGAATGACAGACAAAATCTTAGGCAGACGGGCAATGGTCGCAGGATTTAAAGTTTGCTCAATCACAGAGCGCATCATCATCTGCTGACGCTGCACGCGACCAATATCGCCATTATCGTCATAGCGAAATCTCAGAAACTGCAACGCTTGATCGCCATCTAATGTTTGCCGTCCTGCCTTTAGATTGATGTATAGATGCTGGCTGTCATCTTGATACTTCATATCCTTGGGCACATCCACGGTCACCCCACCCAAAGCATCAATTAGCTTTTCCACTCCCTGGACATTGATACGGACATAGCGATCAATGGCAACACCGCCTAATAGGTCGCTGATGGATTCCGCCGTCAAGGCAGGGCCGCCATCCAGGTTAGCCTCATTAATTTTGGTCAATCCCCCATTGACCAAAGCCCTTGTATCACGAGGAACCGACAGAACTACCAGCTGGCCAGTACGAGGATTAAACCTCAGCAGCAGCATCGTATCCGACAGACCTTCAAATGAATTTACTAAAGCGTGGTATCCAAGGTCTTCGGCCCCTTCAACAGGAGTATCCAAGTCCGATGTAAGGACCTTCACTCCCAGCAATAAAATATTGACTGGTCTGGTCAACCGTGGCAGCCGCAGACTGCTAGTAGCCAAAATGGGTTCACCCTCACTAAAGACAGCCGCCTCCTCAGGCGAAAGCTGACTTTGTAGTAAGGGCTTACTGTTCATAGAAACCGCAAGCAGTGCCCCTGTACCAGCTGAAATCGTCGCCACACTGGCTAACGCAACTGTTAACCATGCCCACCTCGGAAGTCCAAACCAGCCACGCGGCTTGGTAGCAGCTTGCTTTTTTAGCGGTGGTTGAATCGGTTGCTTATTACGAGATGGAATTGACACAGAATGACCTCAAACCTAGGCGATGAGATAAAAGGGAAAGTAAAGTAGCAACAATCAGCTAACTGAAATGTGGCCGTAAATTGGGAATGTAGACGTAAGTGTAGCGGCTATTGACCTAAAGTGACCGGTCCAGAGTGCAGCAAAGTGACTTATATCTGAACATGAAGCTGCCCCAACCATTAGGAATCATCAAAACCATCAAGCTATTCATCAGGGCAGCTTAGACCTGATAATTTTTAGCAGCATGTCAGCAATTTCCCTAAGAGATCATGGATCTTTGCAAAACGCAACACTAGTCCAGCAACCGCCGACTCAACTGACTAATCCCCGGCAGCTTAGCGGTCTTTCCTCTAGATATGCGCAGCATCAGCCACAAATCTGTCACAAAATAACCAGTTCCAACAAAACCATTAATTAGCCAAAGTCGCAGCGTTAGCATATGAGAAAATTCGCTGTGAGCACCTGCACTTAGTAAAACCGTTGCTAACAACCACCCCATCCCCAGGACAACGGCTAAACGACTGACCTGTTGTAACTGTGGCTGAGACGGCTTATGGGTAACCGTAAAGAGTCCATAGAGAAGC
Organism: Cyanobacteria bacterium P01_C01_bin.118; assembly: GCA_039045805.1. Classification (GTDB taxonomy): domain Bacteria; phylum Cyanobacteriota; class Cyanobacteriia; order Phormidesmidales; family Phormidesmidaceae; genus Leptothoe. Next base: position 5,889 of record JBCCJR010000105.1, on the reverse strand, counting down.
AGATACCCCAAACACAGGCACTAGGTTGAGATAAAGATGCAACCGTAAGATGGAACTAGGTGATGAAGGTTTCACAGATCACATTCTCTAAGATTGGGAACAGGCTGGGAATATTGTCTGAATATCGTCTAAAAACAAGCAAAAAAGACGACAATGAGCCCTTAAAGCTTAAGTGTTTTAGCGGAAGAATTGAATTTTAATTAGCCAATATTATAATTACGCACTGAGATAAGTTAATGGCTGGATAGAATCATAATGAATCTAATTCTTTTGCAAGCTGACGCTGCAGCTCAGGGAGCTTCTTTTTTACAAAACATTGCGACCAATGCTACGAACATCATCATCCAAGTAGGTCTTCAGCTTATTGGGGCTATCCTCCTTTGGATTGTTGGACGATGGTTAATCAAGTTTGCTATTGGTCTTCTCACTAAGAGCCTCAAAAACTCTACGATCGACTCCACCTTAATCGTTTACCTTAAGTCTACCCTCGGCGTTTTACTAAACATTGTTTTAGTTGTTGCGATTCTAGGTTTCTTGGGTGTTGAAACTACCTCCTTTGCAGCCATTCTAGCAGCAGGTGGTCTTGCTATTGGAGCAGCCTGGAGTGGGTTGTTGGCTCATTTTGCAGCTGGCGCTTTCCTTGTTGTTTTGCGCCCCTTCAAGGTGGGTGACTTTATCACCGCTGGTGGTGTTACAGGAACCGTTGAAGAGATTGGTTTATTTGTTACAACCATCAACACCATGGACAATGTGAGAACTTTTGTCGGCAACAACACAATTTTCTCAGATACTATCCAAAACTTTTCAACCAATCCCTACCGCCGTGTTGACTTGGTTGCTCAACTGGACAATACAGTGGATCCCAATGAAGCGATCGCACTGCTTAAGGGTCGCCTAGCTCAGATTCCTAATACGATGACTGACCCTGCACCGGATGTTGAGATTTTGGAATTTAACCCCATGGGGCCTGTATTAGCGGTACGTCCCTACTGCAGCAACGACGACTACTGGCAAGTCTACTTTGATACTAATAAAGTCATTCGTGAGAGCTTTGGTCAAGCAGGCTTCCCAGCCCCCAAACAACACTTTACTGTGCATCAGCAAGCTGCCTAAAAGATTTTTAAGATAAAGGCTTCTCACCAAATTCTCGTGAAATATCAGGTCCAGTAGGAATTCTCTGCTGGACCTGATATTTATTGTGCTGATTTTTCCCACATGAATTGCCTATACTTGAATGCTCATGACGGAATAAATGTCCATATTCCTTGATAGATAGACGACTCAAGTTTTGAGTTTCGTGCGCTAGGATCGAACTACTAGACAACAGTCAATGGTAATTTGATACTGAAATTCTAGTGTCTTAATTTTACCCTCAAGGATAAATAATGTTGGAGCTATACCGTAAACACGCAGATGAACGCACACAGTTAGGCATCCCTCCGTTACCGTTGAATGCTGAGCAAACTGCTGATCTCTGCGAGCTACTAAAGCATCCTCCAGAGGGTGAAGCCGAGTTTTTGATGCATTTGCTTTGCGATCGCATCCCCCCCGGCGTTGACCAAGCCTCCTACATCAAGGCATCGTTCCTAACCGCCATTGCCAAAGGCGAGGCCAAAAGCCCACTGGTGTCTCCATTGAGAGCCGTGCAGCTACTCGGCACCATGTTAGGAGGTTATAACGTACAGTCGCTTGTGGATTTGCTCAAATCCACCGATGCAGAGCTGGCACAAGCCGCCACCGATGCCCTGAAGACGACCTTGCTTGTCTATGACACCTTTAACGATGTTATCGAACTCTCGAGAAGCGAGGCTAAGGGTAGCGATTATGCCCAGCAGGTGATCGACGCCTGGGCAGCGGCGCAATGGTTTACCAGCAGGCCAGAGGTGCCCGACACCATCGACATTACCGTCTTTAAGGTGCCTGGGGAAACCAATACCGACGATTTATCCCCCGCCCCCCATGCCACCAGCCGTCCAGATATTCCCCTCCACGGTCTAGTAATGTTGGAATCCAGCATGCCCAATGCCCTAAAAACCATTGCCGATCTCAAAACCAAAGGCAATCCCGTCGCCTATGTCGGTGATGTGGTGGGTACCGGCTCTTCTAGAAAGTCAGCGATGAACTCGGTGATTTGGCATCTAGGGGAAGACATTCCCTACGTTCCCAACAAGCGCACAGGCGGCTATATTCTGGGCGGTAAAATTGCCCCTATTTTCTTTAATACGGGAGAAGACTCCGGTGCCCTGCCCATCGAGTGTGACGTCTCCCAAATGGAGACCGGTGACGTGCTCACTATCCACGTGCGCCAAGGAGAAATTACCAAGGATGGCCAGGTCATTTCCAAATTTAGCCTCACCCCTGACACCCTTTTGGATGAAGTCAGAGCAGGTGGCCGTATTCCTCTAATGATTGGGCGGGCACTCACCGATAAAACCAGAGCCGATCTAGGTCTAGACCCCAGCGATGTATTTGTGCGCCCGGCCGCGCCCGCCGACACGGGCAAGGGCTATACCCTGGCCCAGAAAATGGTGGGTAAAGCCTGCGGTCTGCTCGGTGTGCGTCCAGGGATGTCCTGTGAACCCCTAATGACCACCGTGGGCTCCCAAGATACCACTGGTCCCATGACCCGCGATGAAATGAAAGAGCTGGCCTGTCTTGGCTTTAGTGCGGGGTTAGTGCTACAAACCTTTTGCCACACAGCCGCCTATCCCAAGCCAGTGGATGTGGAAACCCATGCCACCCTGCCCGACTTTTTCGCGTCTCGCGGTGGGGTGGCTCTCCAGCCTGGGGATGGCATTATCCATTCCTGGCTGAACCGCATGCTGATGCCTGATACGGTGGGCACTGGCGGCGACTCCCATACCCGTTTTCCTCTAGGGATTTCCTTCCCTGCCGGATCGGGGCTGGTGGCCTTTGCAGCTGCCATCGGTGCCATGCCACTGGATATGCCAGAATCTGTTCTAGTAAGATTTACGGGAGAACTACAGCCTGGTATTACCCTACGGGATATTGTTAACGCCATTCCCTACGTAGCGATTCAAAAAGGGTTGTTAACGGTGGAGAAGAAAAACAAGAAAAATGTCTTCTCCGGCCGCATTATTGAGATGGAGGGACTGCCTGACTTGAAGCTAGAGCAGGCCTTTGAGCTGACTGACGCCAGCGCTGAGCGTTCGGCAGCGGGCTGTACTATCAAGCTGAGCGAAGAAACCGTGGCCGAGTATCTGCGCTCCAATGTGGTGCTGATGAAAAATATGATCGCTCGGGGCTACACCGATGCCCGCACCCTGGCCCGGCGGATTGCCGCCATGGAAGATTGGCTGGAGAACCCCAGCCTGATGTCAGCAGATGCCGACGCCGAGTACGCTGAGATAATTGAAATTGATCTCAATGAGATTAAGGAGCCGATTGTTGCGGCCCCCAACGATCCCGATAATATTAAAACGCTATCGGACGTGGTCAATGATCCCATCCATGAAGTATTTATCGGTTCCTGTATGACCAATATTGGCCACTACCGGGCAGCGGCCAAAGTGCTGGAGGGGGCTGGAAAGATCAAAGGTCGGCTATGGATTTGTCCCCCCACCCGAATGGATGAACAACAGCTGCGGAAGGAAGGCTACTATGACACCTTTGCCGCCTCGGGTGCCCGCACTGAAATGCCTGGATGTTCTCTCTGTATGGGCAATCAGGCCCGTGTGGAAGATGGGGTAACGGTGTTTTCCACCTCCACTCGAAACTTTAATAATCGGATGGGTAGAGGGGCTCAGGTTTATCTCGGTTCCGCAGAACTGGCGTCTGCTTGTTCTTTGCTGGGTCGCATTCCCAATATGGAAGAGTATTTAGAGATTGTTGCCAAAAAGATTGATCCCTTTGCGGACGAGCTATATCGCTATCTTAACTTTGACCAGATCAAAGGCTTTGAAGATGAAGGTCGCGTAGTTTCCAAGGAAGAAGAAGAGAAGATCGAGAAGGAAGCAATCTCGGCAGGCTAACAGTGTTGTAAGAAAAGGGTCTGCAGGAGCCGACCCTTTTTGCTGAACGCAGGAGGAAGATCAATGAGTAGTTGTTCACTAACTGACCAAACCTGTATTCCCTGTAGTGGTGAGGTACCACCTGCTAGCGATACCGAGATTGCTGAACTGAAGCCTCAAATTCCCGACTGGGATATCATTGATATCGAAGGAGTCTCTCAGTTACAACGAGCTTATAACTTTAGCAACTTTAAGACAGCCCTAGCCTTTACCAACAAAGTGGGTGAATTAGCCGAAGCTGAACAGCATCATCCGGCTTTATTAACCGAGTGGGGTAAAGTCACAGTTACCTGGTGGACCCATGCGTTGAATGGTCTGCATCAAAACGATTTCATCATGGCAGCCAAAACTGATGAGGCAGCTCAAGACTTAACCAGTGAAACACCGGCACCATCCCATCAAGATGATTGATATATGATTGGATTGGCCACCTGATATATAGATACATAGAATCCATCATGTACCTGACATCTCCGACAAAACCTGTTGGTGAAAAGCGGATGACTTTTCGCGATCTGGATTGGGATGGCTTTAAACAAATTCAGCAATTATTGACTGAGCGGACCCGCACAAGGTTTACCTACGATGCCGGAGTTCTAGAAATCACCATGCCCCTCGAAAGTCATGAACGTCTAGCTCGCTTGATTGAGCGGTTTATTCTCATTTTAGTAGTCGAAATGGGTCGCAAGATGAAGACTATGGGGTCCACTACATTAGATAGAGAAGATTTACTAAAAAGTGCTGAGCCAGACAACGGCTATTACATTCAAAATTATGATTTGGTGGCGGATCATGAAATTGATTTGAATGTCGATCCACCACCGGACTTAGTCGTCGAAGTTGATATTACCCACACCGATATTAATAAAAATAATCTCTATGCCAGTATGGGAGTACCGGAGTTTTGGAGATTTAATGGTCAAACCTGGCAAATTTTGTCACTAGAGAACGACAACTATATTGCTCAGGACTGCTCGCCCACATTTCCTGTCACTGAGAAACAAGATTTATATCGTTTTTTAGAAGCCGCTTTGCTGGATGAGGTAGCTGCAGAAATAGACTTTCGCCGTTGGGTCCGCTCAAAACTTTAATTTCGAGGCAGTATCTCTCCGTCTGGAGTGACTACAGTGGAGAAATCAGGCTCTGATGAAAAGGTGAGTGATAAACCAGATTCGATCACCGCTTCAATTAGCTTCATTGCATTAGGATGGGGCTCTTCTTGGGGTGCCTCACGATAGTAGTAAACCGTTTCATCCGAAGTGGCCTTGAGAGTCACGATCGCAGCCTCTAAATCAAGCTTGTTCCCATCAACCTCAACACGACCATCACGAAAAACAGCCACTTCAATAATGCCAGTCTCTTCATTCGCCGCACTACCTGAAGCATCGGCCTGAAGCACAGGCTGCTCAGTCGAGCTAGTCGATATCTCAGCAGGCGCAGTACTTTCCACTGGAGTCTCTGCCTGGCATCCCAGCAAAAATACAGTAGATGCAAATGCCGAAAAGACAAGTTTTTTCATAGATCGTTTAGATTACGGGTAACTGCTGTTGAGAGAATGCCCTCTTTTCAAGACATCCAATCAACCAAAGACAATTCCCAAAACACGGTCATAACATTAGGGAAGTTTACTCAGACTTTATCTGAACTTATCTCTATTTCATCACAACTCTCGTTCCCTTGTTAATTGACGTTGCTTAACTCGCTCAGCAAATCGAGCCCGCTGCTCATCCGTAAGCTTTTCATAACAGTGGGGACAGGCAACACCTGCTTCATAGTGAGGAGACTGAGTATCTTCTGCAGAGATTGGATGGCCGCAGCCGTGACACATCTCATAGCTACCAGGCTCTAACCCATGCTG
>JBCCJR010000104.1:0-14076 GCA_039045805.1 Cyanobacteria bacterium P01_C01_bin.118 | reverse complement strand
CGTAAAGAGAATCTGGGCTAGTCGTTATCTAAGGAGTAGGTGTATGTCAAAGTCTGATTTCTCCAGGAAACAAGTCTATAGGACTGCCCCTGACTACACCCGTCCGCTTTTACAACTTTCGTCAGCCCGACGAAAACGGCTATTAGAACGGTTTTCATTTCTCTATGGTGAAACTGCCGCTAACCAACATCTACCTGAGTTAGAACGATTGCTCAAGGTACATCAGGCCCATAAAACTGAGGATATTGAGGGCCATAGTGGTCTCTTTAACCCGGCCAATAGATTTACTCAGCAAGATATTGCCCTGATCACCTATGGCGACATTTTAATCAGCGCCGATGCCTCTCCTCTGGCGACCTTGGCAGAGTTTTTAGAATGTACTTCCGGCCTTAAGGGCGTTTTTAACACGCTGCATATTCTGCCATTCTTTCCCTATAGTTCGGACCGAGGCTTCTCCATTACCGATTTTAGAACTGTTGATCCAAATCTGGGGTCCTGGCAAGATATCGAGTCATTGAGCCAACGCTACCGGTTGATGTTTGATGGGGTGTTTAACCATGCATCATCCCAGAGCATGCCCTTCCAGGAAATGCTCAATGGCAATCCAGAGTATCAAAACTTTGCGACCACTTATCGCTCCCCCGACGAACTTACCCCTGAGCAGCGGGCCATCATTGTGCGGCCAAGGACTTCGGATGTTTTGACTCAGTACCAATCCATTGACGGACCAATCTGGGTGTGGACCACCTTTTCTCCAGACCAGATTGACCTGAACTTTACCAACCCAAACGTTCTTCTGGAGGTGATTGACACACTGTTGCTGTATGTCCGCCGAGGCGCTGATATTATCCGTCTAGATGCCGTGACCTATCTTTGGGAGGAGCCGGGCACCCCCTGCGCCAATCTGGCCCAGACCCACGAGGTGATTCGGCTATTTAGGGATTTGCTGGATATTGTTGCACCTCAGGTGGCGTTAACGACAGAAACCAATATTCCCCATGAAGAAAATATCACCTACTTTGGCAATGGCTATGACGAAGCCCAGATGGTATATAACTTTGCCTTGCCGCCGTTAGTGCTTTATACCTTTTACCGCGAAGAAGCAACAGAACTTTCAAAATGGGTTAATGCCCTGGAATATCCATCCGATGCCACAACATTCTTTAATATTCTGGATACCCATGATGGAATTGGGTTGTTGGGTGTCAAAAACATTTTATCGGAGCAGCAAATTAGTTTTATTATCCGCTGTGCCAGAGAACATGGGGCATTGATCTCCTATCGCACAGGTGAAGGTGGCATTGAAGAACCCTATGAGATTAATTCCACCTGGTTTAGTGCACTGAATTTAGACAGCGAAGATGAGGATCTAGATCTCCACGTTAAACGGATGGTGGCATCCCGCAGTATTGCTCTAGCGCTCAGAGGTATTCCAGGTATCTATTTGCATGGGCTGATTGGTACCCACAACAATATTGAAACGGTATTAAAAACCAAAGTAAAAAGGGATATCAATCGCACAATAATTGACTACGCCGACCTGCGGCAGGAGTTAAAAACCTCGGGTTCTAGAGTTTCCCAGATGATTACTCAGCTGAGTCGATTGCTAGATATTCGGGTGAATAATAAGGCGTTTCATCCCAACGGCGATCAGCGGGTATTTCAACTCGATCCATCGGTATTTGCGTTACTCAGGATCTCTCCCAACTGCGAACAGCACATTTTAACCTTGACCAATGTCACCCCCCACCGCTGTCAGGTGAGTATTCCTTTGGATAAATTAGGGGTGACCGGCATTTATTCGGAGTCGTTATCAGACCAGCCTGGCGATGTTAGCAAAAGCTCTGGCAAGCCCTTTTGTGCAATTCCCCAAGATAACTATTGGTACGACCTGATGGGGCGGCGGGGATGGCGCATTATGGACAATAAACTAGAGGTTACGCTGGCAGCCTATGATGTTGCGTGGCTGATCCCACTAATTGAGCTTGAGCAGATGATTGGGTAGGGACAGTATCGCAAATACATTAGCTGAGCAGAATCAAAGCTAACCCGCCAGGGATAACATGTTGCCGCTGCTATATCGCTTTATGGATGCCTGAAATGGCGAATTACCTGGAAAATCACCATAGAAACGGACAACAGCTTTTTTGACGAGTTGCGACAGCAGACTACCATTACTCAGTACTCCCATAGAGCAGGCTCCCTCAGCTGGAAAGATAAGCTGGCTAGGAGATACGCCCCATTCATGGTGGGACCATCGTTGCAGATAATATAGCTCACCCTGGTAGGCAAGGGGCACATATTGAAAGCGAATATGGGGAAGCAGCGGGCGCTCACGACAATGTTTTAACAGAGTACAACCCTCTGTAATCAATACCTTTTGAATAAAACCAGGCACAGTATCCCAGGCGATGGGGCCTGGTTGATTGGACCATCTGATTGGCTGGCTTCTGATTGGCTGGCTATTTAATACGTCCATAGCGCCTCTTTAATACTTTCTTACGTACATATCATAAAAGATGACTTTGAAGATGTTGTGAGGATGTCTATGGTATCTAACGATGATTTTTAGAATCAGACTGCATTGCCTGCTACCAAGGATTTTCAGCTTAGGCAAAGAGTTTAATCTAAATTAAAAATTAAATTTAATTTTTATTTGTGACAGTGTTAATCAAACTCTTCCTGGGCTAGTCAGATAGCGTATTCTTCTGATCGTTGGTTCTAGATCAGTATTCTTTTTCTCAAGACGTTTCCTTCAAGGATTAAACTGTTGCGCCCCAAATATACCTGTCTCTAGAATACGAATTTAAACTGCTGATTTGTAGAAAGAGATTCAGATTTAGCGATTGCTGATTGATGAGATGGTCCGATCTGTCGCTATCTAACAGTTCCTCAAAGCAAAACTCCTCCCGAGGAGCAGCAATGCCCAGATTTACCTTGCCAGGACAATTGGCCCATCTCACTAATCAATTTTGGGTACTCTGTCCTTACCCATCTACAATCATCTCAGGGGATCGTTGGCGCTATAGTTTAGCCCCAGCGTTGTATAAATCCATGACATCTACCAATCAATGGCAAATGAGCATCAGTGGCACTCCAGTTATTGGGTGCGTGTGGGTTGTCTGGCCGTCTGTTTTTTTCTGGCTGCCCAGCTATCGACAACAGCCCTTGATATTGAGGCTGCCGCTTCTCCCCTGTGGCCCCCCGCCGGCATTGGCCTGGCAGTTCTATTAATCTATGGTCAAAGTCTGTGGGTAGGTGTAGCTCTAGGGGCATTTTGGGCTTCGCTGGCGGATAGCGTGCCCTGGGGGTTATCCCTGGTTTTGTGCTTTGGTAGCGCTCTCCAGGCATGGGTTGGCAGCTATTTACTCCGACGAAGATGGGCTCGGAGTTTTCAACTCTATGACTGGCAGTTGGATGATTTGTTGACCTTTGTCGGCCTGGGGGTATTGCTAACGCCAACTATTAATGCGCTCTACAGTACCCTGGTGGGCTATGGGTTTGGGGTGCTAGGGGAGCAAAATCCGCTCCAAAATGCCATCGTTATCTGGCTGGGAGATGGCATGGGCATTCTGGTTATAACACCGTTGTTGCTGGCCATTGCCGCTGGACTAAAGCATTCTATTACTTTGCGGATTGGGTCTAAGTGGGAATTAGGTCTTTGCTTGGGCATGTTGGTGGCGGTTAGTGCCATGGTGTTTGGGGCACAGACTGATAGCGCGATCGCAAAATACCCCCTAGAATACTTGCCCTTCCCCTTTGTGGTTTGGGCGGCCCTGCGCTTAGGTTTACGGGGCACCACCCTGGCCAGCTTTATCGTCTCCAGCATTGCCGTCATCGGCGCGGTGCATCGCGGCGGGCCCTTTATTACCAAAGCCGGTGGGAACCTAGGGGAAGCAATTTTGCTACTGCAAACCTATGCCGCCGTCATTAGTATGACGGCCCTAGTGCTATCCGTAGTGGTCACCGAACGCCAACAAAGCCGAGCCAAATTAGCCCGGAGTGAAGCTAGTTTAGCCAATGCCCAACGCATTGCCCAGCTGGGTAACTGGGACTGGAGCGTCGGTATCAATGAGACTGTTCTCGATAAAACGATTACGCAAACAACAAAAACAGGAGACTATAATCTATCTCCCGAGAACAATACCCTGATATGGTCCAACGAGTTATATACGTTACTGGGCTATCCCGTGGGGGCAGTACCGCCCAGTCAGTCCCTATTTCTAGAAAGGGTGCATCCAGAAGATCAGCGGCGGGTGGGATTGGCGTGGAAGGTGGCCCGCAGCCACCATAAACCCTATCGATTAGACTATCGTCTTGCCTTACCCGATGGCACAGAGCGAATGGTCAATGAACAGGTACACATTGAGCATGACCGGATTACGGGCACGGTGCAGGACATTACCGAACGCAAACGGGCAGAAGCTGCTCTCCGAGAAACAGAAGCGGTGCGAGCTACCATGTACCGCTATCTCAGCCAGGACCTGGCGGAACAGCTGCTAGATAGTAACAATACTCAGCTCGGCGGTGCTAGACGGTATGTATCTATATTATTTGCCGATATTCGTAGCTACACGGCCCTGACCGAAAGTCTTTCTCCAGAAGAGGTGGTGGTGCTGCTCAATGGCTATTTTGAAGCCATGGTGGATGTGATTTTTGCCCATCGAGGTACCCTGGACAAGTTTATTGGGGATGCCATTATGGCGGTGTTTGGATCTCCCCTGCCCCAGGAGGATCATGCGCAGCGAGCGGTAGAGACAGCCCTGGAGATGCAGCAACAGCTGACCCAGTTTAATCAACAACAACAGAGTCAGGGACGGCCTACTATTCAGATTGGCATTGGTATTAATTCTGACGATGTGATTACGGGGAATATTGGCTCTAGTAAACGGATGGAGTTTACGGCCATTGGGGACGGGGTAAATTTAACGTCTCGCATTGAGAGCGCCACTAAGTTTTACGGCTGCTCAATTATCATCAGCGAGAATACCTACAGCCTCTGTAAGGAGAGGGTCTGGGTGAGAGAACTGGACTATGTGTGTGTAAGGGGTAAACGCCAGCCGGTACATCTGTATGAGGTGCTGGGGCTGCGATCTCACCCCTTACCTCCAAGCCAACAAGCACAAATCACCCTTTACCACAAAGGGCGCTCATTTTATCAGCAGCGTCAGTTTGATCAAGCCATCGAAACCTTTAGCCAACTGCTACGTCAAACCCCCAACGATCAGGCCACCCGTCTCTATTTAGAACGCTGTCACCAGCTCCAGCAGACGCCCCCCAGTGGTGACTGGGACGGAGCCTGGCAGCTACAGGAAAAATAAATATTCTAAAGTTAGGACATCTAAGCCAGACACTGGCACAGTTTGAATATCTAAACGGTCAAGATTGGGTATCGTATAGGTGTTAGTACAGTTAACTATACCGTCAGGTGTCTTTTACCCAGAGTAGAGGTTGATTAATGGTTGCCCTATGGATACTCCTGGCATTATTAGCAGCATGTGGTCTGATTATGCTGATTGGAGATCGTTTACTCAAGCAGTCCCTCGCCCATGAAGGCATCTGTCCGGTGTGCGATGGTGCTGGTGGCCCCTGTAATCACTGCAATGGCTATGGCCTGATTGTGGACGCCACCAAAATCCAATCCCAGATGCCCAACGATACTGCCAGGGCAACTGAAAAAATAGAAAACTAACAGTTTGTTAAATTCCAACCTTTGGTTAAGCCTTTATTGCACTTAGCCCCATGGCCTCAGGTTTATATTGAATTTTGCCAGGTGGTCAGCGCCTGCTAATTTGTGGGTATCTAGACGCGTTACAACTATTTAGCCCCCGTCTAGATATGGAGCACAAAACCATGCTGATTGTCGATGTCTGCTAATCGCTATGACCTTGCGCACTTTTCCAAGTTTTTATCTGTTTTTTTAGATAAAAATCAACTCTCTTCATAAAAAATCTTTCCCATCAGGAGAAAAAAGGTACTTAAAAAAATATTCAAAATAATGACTATGCCAGATTCTTAATCTGGTTATGGTGATAAAAATTTTGCGTAAGAATATTTTCTAAAAGTGCTGGCAAACAAAGATTCCGGAAAGTTTTTTAGTTTAAACCGCTGACTTTAAAGATTCTTGGGAAGACTATTAATGACACTTTGCAGGTTGTCACATTGCCCTCAACGAAGTTTGTGGACTTTATCTGAACTTAATAGAACGTTCATGCAACGTGAAGAAGGATATGTAATACTGAACATGTGTTTGACCTGTAGTGTTGTTCATCTACATAGGCTCATTATTTAATTGTCGTATCTTTCCGTTTTGGGTCTCTGCCAACAGTTGAATTTTAACTGTCCCAGATGTGTTGAGTTTGAAAGATACGTTAGTGTGAATGAGATTGTAACGCTTGTACACTACTTGTCCTAAACGGTTTGAATACCATGCTTAAGGCTCCAGAAAATCGTTTTTTTATTAGTTCCATACCTTTGCCCGGATGCAGACTTAATCTTGCCGAAGGTAAATATAACGTATTGGCTGGATACAGCCTGCCAACAACGTAAGCAATTTAGTTATTTGTATTTCTGTCATGCAGTTGGATTAACGGTGCGGTAGCACTTATGTCCCCTCAGGGGACGGGGCTGACTGATGATTAATATCGTTTTGGTTGTTACCGCTATGGTTAAGCCTAGATTACAGGTGCGTTTGTTGCATCTGTAACTGATTCTGGTGGCAATAAATCGATTGGCAAAGAACTGTTGAGCTATGAGGATCTTGCGATCGCGTAAGCGCTGACTTATCAGTTTGCAACACCGCTAGTCAATCAGTTCACGCCCAAACATGGATTAAAGAGCTTTCCCGCAATGTTATCTAAGGCATTTCCTTAGCGTTCTGGGCTCTGAAATAACAATATTGGCTTTCTCATTTTTGTGGGAGTTTATATCCCCCAGGCTTTCTGTGTCGCAAAACCGATCACGGCACCAATCTAATTCTGTTCTATCTATTACCTAGGAAGATTTTTTGATGGACATGCACATGAATCACGGCAACATGACAACAACTGCCAATAAAGGCGGTCATGCCCATGCGGACCCCGCCAAGCAGTCGGAACATTCTGCCGTTCATAACCTGATCACATCCAAAAATGCCACCCATACCGCGATTAAGAGCGGTTCCTGGTTTGATGCCAGCACCTGGAAGGGGGGACGTGTCCCCGGTGCTAATGCCAAGGTAGTTATCCCGAAGGGGGTAAAGGTTAAATATGATGACGTTAGTGATACACGTCTCTTTGGACTGCGCGTGGATGGCCAGCTAGACTTTGCCACCAAGGCCGATACCAAAATGGTGATCGATACATTTGTCGTATCATCCGACGGAAAACTCACCATAGGTACCCAAAACAACCCTGTTAAAGGCAATGTTAAAACTGAAATTTTAATTGATGGCAATGGATCGATTGATACTAAATGGGATCCACAACAATTAAGTCGTGGCATCATCTCCCATGGTAGTGTTTCTATCCATGGTCAAGAAAAGACATCTCATCTCAAGCTGGCTGTGGATCCGGCTAAGGGTGATAGCACTCTGATCCTTGAAATAACACCTAAAAATTGGAAAGTGGGTGATCGCATTGTCCTAACCGGCACCCAAAATGTGGCCAATGGGACACAGGACGAAGAACGGGTGATTACGGGTGTCAATGGCAATCGGATTACCTTAAATAAGGCGTTAGTTTATGACCATGGCACACCAGCTTCAGACCTAAAGGCCTATGTAGCCAACCAGAGTCGTAATATTCAGGTTTCGACCGTTGACGGTGATAAGTTACCTGCTAACCAGCGTGGGCATGTCATGTTCATGCACTCAGATGACGTTGATGTCCGCTATGCAGAGTTTAATGATCTCGGTCGAACCGATAAGTCTAAGCTATTAGATGATTTTGTACTTAAGCCCAATAACAAAGATCGGGCACTGGACAAAAATGGTGCTCCTATCTCGGGTAAGCGGACAAACATTCGCGGTCGTTATGCTGTTCATTTACATCGAACTGGTGTTAATGGAGATGATTCTCCAGCTATCTTGGAAGGCATTAGTGTAGACGGTTCTCCTGGTTGGGGCATTGTGCAACACGATAGCTATGCCATCTTAGAAAACAATGTTTCCTTTGATGTTACTGGATCAGGATTTGTTAGTGAAACAGGTAATGAGATTGGTTTATGGCGGAATAATATCTCGATTAAGAACCAAGGCCGATCTGGCAATGCAAAACACGGTTCTGGGAACCAGGATCTAGCATTTATGGGCCATGGTTTTTGGTTTCAGAGCCGGGTATTAGAAAGCGAAGGAAATATAACCTCCGGGAATCGAGATGTTGGTTTTTTCTGGTTCCACCGAGGTGAGGACAATATTGATGTAGATGCCGACAACCTACCGGTTAAATCCTGGTCAAGAGGTCAAGAGGCCATTGATCCTGACGAAGCTCCTATCACTAGTGCTAAAGATAACGAGGCATTTGCGTCTGGTGGTGGTTTAAAGGTCGTCAAAAACTTTCAGAAACAATTTCATGATGGTCGCAGCATACTCGACGGATTTACCGCTTGGGAAGTAGGACAAGGGGCAGAGCTACAGTACACTGCCCATTACACCCTCAAAGACTTCAGACTGATTGGTGCTGAGAAATATGTTGAGAAGCCTTGGCTCAACGATGGTGTACATCTTGCTCAAAATACTGAGGATATTGTTTTTGATGGGTTGGACGTATCTGGTTTTGATCGAGGCATTAACCTCAAGAAAGAATCGATTGGTGTGCCAGATCTTAACGATAGAGGCTACGCATTTATTAATGCAAAGACCTATAACAATAATCAAAATTGGATTAATCTAAATCATGGTGTTGATAGAGTCCTAGATCGAAAGAATATTAAGACAGGACAGCTAAGTTTCACCCTAGATCAAGGTAAAAGTGACTTAATAATTGATAAAAACGGAATCTCAATTGTTGGGACTAAGACTGATTCCTTAGGAACCATCAAGATGCCGTTTGGGAATGAGGACTTTACCTACACGTCAAAAGGAATTCGTAATCTCATTAAGAAGGGGTATTATACCGGGCCTAATGGAGACCGCTTTATCGTTCTTGAAGAACCCATCGCCGATCGATTAACTGGGGATGTACGCATATATCGTTTTGTAGCTACCCTTGGCAAAGGGACAAATCCCGATGGTCCAAGCCTGGGCCGCCTTAATCCCTCTACGATCCAGAAAAGCAGTAATGTCATTCCCTTCGAGAAACTGGCCTTTATGCATGACGATATCTCGACAGGCGGCAATCACTCAACAGGTGGAAATCACTCAACAGGCGGTAATCACTCAACAGGCGGTGACCACTCAACAGGTCAAGAGATTGTAGATGCACCAGTCACTGAAGAAGTTCCAGCTTCTAATCAAGACGTTAAACTCACTGGAACACAAAAAGGTGATACCCTCAACGGTAGTGCTGATAATGACACCATTGATGCCCGAGGTGGTGCGGATGTGGTCTCTGGTAATAACGGCAATGACTTTATCTCTGGTGGATGGGGTTGGGACACCATCAATGGTGGTGCCGGTAATGACACCATTGATGGCGGTGCTGGTAAAGATACAATGACCGGCGGCACTGGTAGTGATGTGTTTGTCTTCAAAAAAGAGACTCAAGTCAAAGATGATGTCATTACTGATTTTCAGACAGGTGTTGACCAACTAGATGTGACTGCAGTAACTGCATTTTCAGCACTCGATACTGACGGTGACGGAACTGTCGATGGTAAGTTTATTAAGCAGCTAGGTAATGGCATACAGCTTGACTTATCCTCATTTAAGGGCAGTCGCATCCAGCTAAATAAAGTTAGTTCTCTTTCTAAGGGTAACTTTGTGTTGCGTCAGACTACTGGCACTGGGGGAAATCCCCCTACCGGTGATGGTTCAACAGGGGGTGCTACAAATGATGGTGCGGTTCCTACAGTCACTGGAAAGAAAATTGTTGGCAACAAAGGCAAAAATTCACTGACAGGTACTGCTGGAAATGACACCATTGATGCCAAAGGCGGCGACGACGTCATTCTAGGCGGTAACGGGGACGACCTTATCATCGGCAGCTGGGGCGCAGATACCATTAATGGTGGAGCTGGCAACGATACTATCTCTGGTGGGCCTGGATCAGACATTATGTCTGGCGGTGCTGGCTCTGATGTGTTTGTCTTTGGTAATGAGAAACACGTTAAGCTCGATGTTATTAATGACTTCGCACGTGGGGTTGACAAGCTCGATGTTCGCGACCTGGTAAGTTTTGGCGCTTTGGATGCCAACAGAAATGGATTGGTGGATAACAAGTTCGTAACGAGCCAAGGGAATGGATTGACGCTGGATCTGTCTACTGTTGGCGGCACCAAAGTCACGCTGAATAATGTCAGTGCCTTGTCCAACGCTGACTTTGTCTAATCACTGTTACAGCAAACGGTTGAATGTACTCAGCCGTTTGCTGCGGACATAGCCGTTACCACTTAATTTTTTTAGCCTGGTGAAATAGGGCTTGTTAAAAATTAAAATCATGGCCTTGTTCATTAAAATCTTTGCTTAACAAGCCTTTGAGGCTTAACCGTGAAGTAGTGTCTTAACAGCTCCATAGCCTGAATCATATTTGCCAAATCGAGGGGATTCAACAACATTGAGTCCCCTTTATGCTAGTTTGCAGAGGGTTTCACCCCCCTGTTCGATCCAACCGTAAATCATGCCGGAGGTGGAGTGCCCGACTGCACATTTGCCATGGCGATCGATCACAATTACGCCCCCTAGTCCCTGCACTTTTTTAATTAAATAATCAATCCCAGCCAGAGCTGCTGCCTGGGCATCCAAATCTTGGAAATAAACAAAATCTGCGATCATCTTACACAGAACTGTTCGTTGAAACTGTTCTCCATACCCGGTAGCAGAAACAGCGCAGGTTTCATTGTCAGCAAATACACCAGCACCTACGATGGGGCTATCACCAACTCGCCCCCAGCGTTTGTTAACGATACCGCCTGTGGAGGTGGCAGCAGCCAGGTTACCCTCACAATCTTGGGCAACAGCTCCAATAGTGCCAAGTTTTTGGCTTGGCTTAGCTGCTTCATGGTCCAACATCATCCCTCCCATCTTTTGGGCCTCGCGCCATTGACGAACGCGGGAATCGACGACGAAATAATCGTCGGACATACGCGGTAGACCACAAAATTTGGCAAACTCACGGGCACCTTTGCCGATAAGCATGACATGCTCACTTTTTTCGAGTACTTGTCTAGCTAGTACAATCGGATTTTTAATCGAGATGATACCGGCAACAGCCCCAGCCTGGAAGGTGTTACCGTCCATAATGGCGGCATCCATTTCCACTTCACCGTATTCGTTGAGCACTGAACCACGACCGGCATTGTAAAGGGGATCATCCTCTAGTTGGGACGCACAGTGCTCTACTGCATCTAAAGCACTCCCCCCAGTGGCTAAAATGTGGCGACCACTCTCTAGTATTCGGTAGATACTCTCCGTAAAATCTGTTTCGTTGCCCTCACGTTTGATCTGCTCTAAGGCTCCTGCCCCACCATGAATAATAAGAGAGAAGTTGTCTGTCATGACTTAATAAAATGTAAGATAATTTGAATCCATAATTATTTCAGGTGTTTAACTAATTGAGGGTGTAATTCAACTTTTGATTTGGTTACTTTTGCTACAGAAGTATCGCATAATGTAGCTGCTGACGTCAGCATACCTAATAACTAATTATGAATTCACTCCAAGACTTGAGTTTGAGTGGTTTATCAGCATTAGATTATGCCGCTTTAGATCTAGAAATCGCAGAGCTAGAAAGTCTGCGAATTAGAACAGAGTTAATGCTTGCATTGCGACGTTACATTCAGGAACGGCAATGGAATCTGGATGAGGCAGCTTGCGCATTTCGTCAATCTTCTCCTCGCATGCAAAACCTTATTAATGGCGAGATTAGTCGCTTCTCTATGGAAGATTTAGTTCACATGCTTACTAAGGTTGGTCTGAATGTGAATGTCTCAGTTTGTGCTGCGCCTGCAACTTAAAGGTAGCATTGACAACTTTGGTGCGATCGCAAACTTCTTTCTATTAAACAGTCATACTACTTTAGAGCCGTACCATTTCAGCCCACAAATGTGTTGGAAATATGACCTTTGATGGCTGAGATAATTTCCCCCAAGTAGAGACATTGCTATTCCTATAGCTGTGCTTTTTTGGTGATAAGACAGCGTTAGTTTCCCAACATGAGGCAGATCAGCGAGATTGACAGTTAAGCGCATTGTTTTTGTCATAGAACTCGGACATTTCACTTCTTAGTATTTTTGAACTCAATCAAATTACTCCACTCAAGTGGGGCGAGTCGTTACCCCTCTGATGGCCTTTATCCTGAGGAACATTGTCACTGACTGAGCTAGCATTTGGACTAGGAAAAAAGTCTCGAACTGTTAGAGATTATGCCTTTGGTATCGCATATATCTCCAATTAATTTAATATTTGAGTCTTGCATTGGTGATGAACGATACTCCATGCTGTTGCGTGGTTGGAGATTGGTGTCTCTTACTAGTTTGCTGCCGATTAGTTTTCTATAGAGCGCCTGCGAAGCAAATAAGCGAACGTCATCACGGGTTCACAGTGTCTGTTTAGGTTCACTATTGTTCTGAGAAATTTAAAAATGAAGATCTTTAACCATGACATCATGATGAGCACCCTCGATAGTAACGAGGGGATTCATCTTTTTTCAGGGAGAGCTGTGGGATTAAGCTCTCCGGGAGACAGGGTGCAGCTGCATCCAGATTTGGCAGCCAACTGGCCATCCCTGAAAGAACACTATGCCCGCATTGGTTTAGACCATAGCCAAGACATTATCTGGAACGTTGACTTTAAAGAGCTTGCCCAACAGACGTCTGCTAACGTATCGGTCTACTTCTTTGGCCATGCGTTTGAACATGATAAAAGCTGTGCAAAAATCTTTCGACAGCTGGATAGTGACTGGTACAACGTTGTTCAATATATCAATTCTAAGAACAACTTTGTAGAATTAGCTCATCAGCTGGATGTGGCTGTTCCCCCCACGGAATGTTTTGCTAATCGTACTAAATTGGGCAATCTTGAGGCGTTTCCTTATCCTTGTTACGTCAAGCTAGCGGTCTCGGATCATGGTGTAGGGATTGTTCGCTGTGAAAATTCAACAGACTTGTTGAATGCTGTTGTACAATTTCCCAAGGATAAGCCTTTCCAGGTACAGGCAGAAATTCAGGCGTCTGCCTTTCTCAATCTTCAATATCGAGTGACATCGCAAGGGATAACTCGTTCGCTAGTTTCCGAACAAATTTTAGATGGGTGTGTCCATGGGGGTAATCGCTACCCAACATTGCACCAGCCCTGGCATGTGGTGGATCCCATGGCTCAATGGATGTTTGAGCAAGGGATGAAAGGAACGTTTGGGTTTGATGTGGCTGTTGTCGATGCGCCAGAAGGTACTGTTTACTTAGCAATTGAGTGCAATCCACGGTATAACGGGTCTTCCTATCCAACAGAGATCGCCGAACGTCTGGGAGTTCCTAGTTGGTGCAGTGAAACCTTACACACAGACTATCGGCAGCTAGCAGAGCTTGAGCTAGGAGATCTGGAGTTTGATCCGGTCACTAAAACGGGTGTGGTATTAGTGAATTGGGGAACTATTCAGGCTGGTAAAGTAACTGTTTTGTTAGCGGGGACTCCTGTCCAACAGGCTGAGTTTAGTCACCGCATTAGACAGCAGTGGAGCCGACAAACAGCTGTAGTCAGTTAAGCAATAACAACGATAGTGATGACATTCGCCAATGCTAGGGCCCAAGAGGGTGAGGTTGGCGAATGTTTGATTGTTGCTTATTGAGATGACAGAACTAGACGATGGGCTTGTTGCGTTGAAGAAAGCCGGTTAAGGTGGCCAGGGCAAATGCGCCCAAAATTGCAAACACTAGCAACAGTTTGCCACCTTCTAGTAGACCTGCACCCAGGGCTACGATGGGGGGATTAGAAATGGCAATACT
>JBCCJR010000103.1:0-14099 GCA_039045805.1 Cyanobacteria bacterium P01_C01_bin.118 | reverse complement strand
TGGGGGCTGGCAGCGATCGCACTTCTGCTCAGTCTGGATATCTCCACCTATTTCATCGCAGAAGGTCTGTGGTTTCAGTCTGTAGACTACCTGGGAGAATTTTGGCTACGGCTGCGCACTCAGCTATTTTTGGGGACGGTGGCCTTTCTTGGCAGTCTGTTATTTGCTGGCATCAACCTGTGGCGGGCTCAGCAGCTGAGCTTTGACGACTACTGCATTGTACCCAGTGCCGAAAATCGTCGTCGGGGGCTGGGATTGGGACGGCTGCTGCCGATTGTGTTTAGCTGTGCCCTGTTGCTGTCGGTATCGATGCTGTATCACGGTCAGCTGGCCCTCACTCGCTGGCACAATAGTGCTGCAGATCCTTTGCCACCATTACCCCTCTGGCTTAATGTGGATACGGTCTGGCGCATTATCCAGCAGGTGATTACTCAGCCGTGGCAGGGGTTATTGTTGCTGGTCATGGTATTGGGGGTGCTGATTTATCCTCGGGTGGCCGGTGCGATCTCAACACTATGGCTCAGCCTCAGCTTTAGCGTAATACTGGCATCCCAATGGTCACGGGTACTACCAGCACTTAATTCTACCAGTTTTAACCAGAGCGATCCCCTGTTTAACCAGGACATCAGCTTTTACATTTTTCGGCTGCCCGTTTTAGAACTAGGAGAATTTTGGTTGTCGGGACTGTTGCTCTCCACTCTGGTGACCGTTGCCTTGATCTATTTGTTAGCTGGCAATAGCCTTAGCCAGGGACGCTTTTTAGGATTTTCCACCGCCCAACAACGACACCTTTATCTGCTAGGCAGTGCACTGTTGCTTAGCACCGGCATCGGTTACTGGCTGCGCCGTTACGAACTGCTCTATTCCCGCCAGGGAGTCACCTACGGGGCCAGCTACACCGATGTCATGGTGGATTTACCCGTCAATACAATTTTGAGTTTGTTAATGGTAGGGTCAGCGATCGCGGCTTTGAGTAGAGCCCTTCTGGGCTCTCTCCGTCGATCGTCGAGCTACAGCCCTCCATCATTTTTTATCCTGATTGCAATCTATCTCAGTTTTTCCCTGATGGGTGAACTGTTGTTACCCTGGGTGGTCCAACGTCTGGTGGTTCAACCCAATGAATTTAAGCGGGAACGTCCCTACATTGAGCGATCTATTGCCTTTACCCGCGATGCCTTTAACCTCACAGATATTCAGGATGAGAGTTTTGTCCCCCAAAGTAATCTCACAGCAGAGAAGCTAGAGAATAACGATTTGACCGTCCGTAATATTCGAGTGTGGGATACTCGACCATTATTAGAAAGTAATCGACAGCTACAACAAATTCGTTCCTATTATGAGTTTGTAGATGCCGATGTAGATCGCTACACCTTGACTCGGGCTGATGGTATCCTGGAGCGCCGTCAGGTACTCATCTCTGCTCGAGAACTCAACTATGAGCAGCTAGAGGATACTGCTAAAACCTGGGTTAATAAACATTTGAGCTATACCCACGGCTATGGATTTACCATGAGTCCGGTCAATACAGCCGCCATCGGAGGACTGCCCGATTATTTTATCAAGGACATCGCCCATTCGCCCAGCAATGCCGATGTGGCGCGCAGCATTCCCCGAGGACGCCCCCGCATTTATTTTGGTGAGCTTACCGATAACTACGTGATGACGGGCACTCGGGTACCCGAACTGGACTATCCCGGCGAGACGGACAATGTCTACACTACCTACTCTGGCGATGACGGTATCAGCCTGGGAGCATTCTGGCGGCGACTGCTCTACGCTAAGCACCTGAGTGATTGGCAAATGTTGTTTACCAATGACTTTACCCCCGAAACAAAACTGTTATTTCGGCGCAACATTCAAGAACGAGTAAAGCAGATTGCCCCATTTTTACAATTTGATGGCGATCCCTATTTAGTCGTCGCCGATATCAACGCTCGGGCTGCGTCCGATGCGTCTACACCTATCGATGCGGAGGGTAACTATCTTTATTGGATTATTGATGCCTACACCACTAGCGATCGCTACCCTTATTCAGATCCCGGTAACCAGCCATTTAACTACATCCGTAACTCTGTCAAAGTCGTCATTGATGCCTACAATGGCTCAGTTTCCTTTTACGTGGCCGATGCCAACGATCCCATTATTCAAACCTGGGCTCAGTTTTTTCCTAGAATGCTGCAGCCCCTTGCGTCGATGCCCCCGGCCCTGATAGCCCACATCCGCTATCCAGAAGACTATTCCCTGGTGCAGTCCAATCAGCTGTTGGTGTATCACATGACCGATCCCCGCACTTTTTATAATCGCGAGGATACCTGGCGTGCCCCCAACGAGATTTATGCCAACGAGTCCCAGGTGGTGGAGCCCTACTATTTGATTATGAAACTGCCCCAGGAGGACGAAGAAGAATTTATTCTGCTGCGCCCCTTTACTCCGGCTCAGCGAAATAACCTGATTGCCTGGCTAGCGGCGCGGTCTGACGGCAGCCAGTATGGTCGCATATTACTGTATCGCTTTCCCAAGCAAGAGCTGGTGTATGGGCCAGAACAAATTGAAGCCCGGATTAATCAAGATCCGCAAATCTCCCAGCGCATTTCTCTGTGGAATACCCAAGGCTCGCGCGCTAACCAGGGTAATCTACTGGTGATTCCCATCGAAGACTCGTTGCTATACGTAGAACCCCTATATCTGGAAGCCGAGCAAAATCGGTTGCCAATTTTAGCCCGTGTAATTGTTGCCTATCAAAACCGGATTGCCATGGGAGAAACTTTGGAACAGTCTTTGAAGGCGATTTTTAATCCTCCCCGCTCCGATAGTTCGACGATTTTACGAGATCTGGAGCTAGAATCTCTGAACTAATTTTGTAAATTGCCCGTCTTCTGATGAATCAAGTCACTTGTCCGGTATTTAGGACAAGTGATGTGGGCAGACGCCATAAAATAATTAATAATCGGGTATAAGCTGCATATTTCTTAAATTTCTGACTTAGTAATTAGTATCAGTGCCATCCTGGAATTCTGGCTGGCTGCTTTGCTGATTCAATAAGCTGTGGAGGGGACCCGTTTGAATCAACCTTGATTTATGAAGGATTGCATTGGCAGATCCCATGGTCAATAGATTAGGCTCCCACCCAGACGCGTTCATCTCCTTGGTAGCCCAGTTAAAATCCTTCTAATGCCCGCTGACGTGTTCTCTAAAGTGCCCCCATGAGTCCACTGGTAGTCTTAAATCTCGGCAAAGGCAGCTGTACAGCAGGGCTGCCTGTAGTTACAGCTAGACTCTGGTTAGAGGGTGAGCAAATGCCCGTGCAATATCTTGGCAGTTTGCCCCCTGCGCCAAAATTGCCTGAGCTGTATCAGCGTTGGAAAAAGCTGTATGAAGCGCTGCACAATAATCCGATTGGCTGGCGGAAGCCAATGCGAAGCTCCATCGAATTTGAACCTGAGTCACTCACCAATGTCTCAAGGGCAGATTTTAAGGACCTTTGCGAACAACTCAAAGAGCAAATTAATCATTGGTTTAATTCTCCTGGTTTTCGCAGCATTGATCAACAGCTGAGAACTAAGCTAGGTGCTGAAGAGAGAATTCGCTTTATTCTTGAAACTGACGACCTGCTGCTACAAAAGCTTCCCTGGCATCTGTGGCAGTTTTTAGAGCATTATGACAAGGCTGAGGTGGCCCTGAGTTCTCAGGAATATGAACGGGTCAGTCGGCCATCGTCCTCAACCACCACCCATCGGATGAGGATTTTAGTGATTCTAGGCTACAGCGATGGCATTAATGTGCAGCCAGACCGGCTGATTCTAGAAGATGCTGATGCAGAAACGGTAGTACTAAAAGAACCCCCTCGGTCAGAGTTAGATAAATGTCTTTGGGACAAGCAGGGATGGGATATCTTTTTCTTTGCTGGTCATAGTACCAGCGCAGGCGAGAATCATGTCGGTGAGTTGTTCTTAAATGAGAATGAGCGGTTATCGATCGGTCAACTCAAAAATGCGCTACATGCCTCCATTAAAAATGGTTTGAAACTAGCTATTTTTAATTCCTGTGATGGGTTAGGTTTAGCCAGAGATCTCGCTGATCTAAATCTGCCGCAGCTGATTGTGATGCGAGAGCCAGTAGTGGATCAGGTGGCCCAAACGTTTTTGCAAAACTTTTTGCGCGTGTTTGCAGATGGAGAACCCTTTTATACGGCAGTGCGCTATGCTCGCGAACAACTACAGGGAATGGAAGGAAAATTTCCCTGTGCCAGTTGGTTGCCGGTGATTTTTCAAAATCCAACGGAGGTGCCGATCACGTGGGGAAAGTTTTCTGTCCCCCAGGAAGCTAGCAAATGGAGAACTCCGCCACCACCGTTATCTGCTAAACAGCCAACCCGAAAACAAAAAATTAAATGGCAGCATGTGTTGCTATCTAGTTTATTGGTGGCGGTACCGGTTGTATTGGTGAGAATTTTGGGTCTGCTGCAGCCTATGGAATTAGCAGCCTACGATCATTTGATGCGATCGCGCCCCGCTGCGTGGGACACAACCCCCCCTATCGATCCCCGTTTGCTGGTGGTGGAGATCACCGAAGACGATATCGATCAGCATGGCTATCCGGTATCCGATCAAATCCTGGCACAGGCATTGGCTAATTTAAGTCAGCATCAGCCCAGGGCGATTGGGGTAGATTTACATCGATATCAGTCTAATCTCCCTGGCAGAGAGCAATTAATTGGCCAGTTTAAAAACTCTCCTAACGCGATTACCGTCTGTTCTTTTGGGTTGGACGATCGAGAAATTCTTGGATACCCGCCGGAGTTCTCTCCTGAACAGGCCCTTACTCAGGTGGGCTTTAGTGATTTAGAAATTGATCATGGACACCCTGTCGTGCGGCGTCAGCTGCTCTCCTACGATAATAATCTAGATTCTGATGCATCTAACTGTACAACTCCGTACAGTTTTAGTATGAATTTGGCCCTACGTTATTTACAAAAAGAAGGGGTCAATCCGTTAGATTTCAATGAGGAGATTAACTGGCAACTGGGCTCTGTTGTGTTTAAACGGTTGAATGTCCGTACAGGAGCGTATCAACGGTTAGACGGTAAAACCAGTCAGATTTTATTAAACTATCGCTTTACCCCTCAGCCTGCTCAGCGTATGAGTTTAAGTGATGTGCTGGCAGACAATTTTGACGACAGTTTGATTCGCAATCGTCTAGTTCTGATTGGGGTGACGGACGAACCTATTGGTAATGATTATCGAGATACACCCTATGGGTCGTTGCCTGGGGTTTGGGTCCATACCCATGGTGTCGCTCAGATGCTGGGGGCGGTTTTAGATGAGCGCCCCCTGATTGGTGGCTTGCCCCAATGGGGACAGCTGCAGTGGGGCGATATGCTCTGGATTGGCGGATGGGCATTGATCGGGGGGACCATCGTTTGGTTTTGTGTGCGTTCATTGCCATTATTATTGGGGGCTGGTGTTGTTGTGATTTTGGGAGTGCGTCAGATATGTCTTGTGATGTTGGTTAACGGTTTATGGGTGCCCTTTGTCCCTGCCTTGCTAGCATGTTTAGGAACCGCTGGAGTGTTGTTTGTCTTTAACCGTGGTTATCTACCAGAGACTGTGAATCGAGTGTTTAGCCACTCGACCTGAAAACGTTTTTAAAGTAAAGGAATTGAGAAATGCGATCTCAAAAACTGTTAAACGCTGTTGGTTTTACGATAGCTATTTTGTTAAGTCAAAATAGTCCCTTTGCATTAGCCATTCCCAATCCCATTGATAATGGCGACAAAGCAAGCTTGCCAGAGGTGCCACCAACACCACAGCCGCCCGACGGTAACCGGCAGCCGGGAGGCGGCCTCGGCGAACCGACAATATCTGTCTGCCCTGCTAAATCTCAGGAACTAACCGCCATTACCCCATTGAATGTGCAAGGCCAAACTCTGTCCGCACATCCCACCTTCTGGTTTTATGTGCCATATACCGCCGATGAAGTAGAAAGCGGTCAGTTTGAAATACTCACACAAGATGAGTTTGATCGCATCTATAAAACATCTTTTAAGCTACCTGAGCAACCAGGTTTTATAAGCATTACTCTGCCAGAAGGAGAGGCACCAGGTTTACAGGAGGATCAATATTACCACTGGTATTTGACACTTTCCTGTGTGCTGGATGAATCGACTAAAACAGATTTGACTATCGATGGTTGGGTGCAGCGACTACCGGCTACTCCAGAGCTAGAAGCCGCCGTCATGGATGTGTCGCCTGATATTTGGTATGACTCGTTTGATTATTTAGCAAAACAGCTCAAAACCGATGCAAGTCTTGGTCAGAGGTGGACAGAGGTGCTAACTGAGATTGAGCTAGATGATTTTACCCAGGAGCCGCTAGTGGGACCAGTAATGCTGACGGATGAGTAGCTACAGCCAGTTGCCCACCAACACATAAGTAGCCCATAGATGGGGAGCTTTATAGCCGCTTTCTATCAGAGACAGCTGGGCATTGCGCAATGCTTTGGCTCTAGTGGTGCCCGGCTGTTTTAGCTGCTGATAAAAGTTGATCATCAGCTGGGTATTAGGGTTATCCCGAGCGTCCCATAGGGTAGAAACGGTACTGCGAGCTCCTGCGCGTACCGTGATCCCAGCCAGTCCCAGGACGGCTCGACTGTCACCCGTGGCGGTGGAGCAGGAACTGAGGACTAGCAGGTCGATGGGGGTGGCTCCCTGAGCACTACCTATCTGAATCAGACTACCCAGCTCGTCTCCTTTAAGCAGGTCGTTGTAGGCAACGATAAAAGTTTCTTCGGGATCGGAGCTAAAGACGCCATGGGTTTTTATATGGATACCCGAAAACTCACCGGTACTAAGCTGTTCCTGGAGGGTTTGACCTTGAAACTGTTGGTTGATCAAGGGCGGCTGGGGGCCAAACAGTTCATTGACGATGTCCAACTCATCCTCTAGTTTTTCGATGGGTTCAAACATACGACCTTCTATGGTTTGTGGCTCGCCTACGCCACCGGTAAAGACCTTGAGATTTTTGGGTAGGGGCTCGGGCTTGAACAGTTTGAGTTCTGGGGCAACTGCGATCGCATATTTCTGAATCAAAAACTCACTGCCATCGTATAAAACACCCATGGGAATATTTCGCAGCGGACCGTCCAGCACAAACACTAAAGTTTCGATCTCTTCAGACTGCTCTAGAATTTCCTCAAAGGGTTCAATCAGCCAGGAATACACCTGTTTAGCCAGGGGAATTACCTCAGGGGTGCCGCTGCGAGATTCGCTAAGATATGTGCGCAAATCACTTAACGTTGTTTCCACCTCTGCCTTAGAAATCTCAGTTTTATAAAACTCTTTTTTGTCAGGCAGCTGCAAGATCACTGTCAAATGATTCTCTAAAATCATCGGATAGAGAATAGCCGCATTGGGATCAGTGTTAAGAGTCGTAATTTCGGTGGTTTTTGCCAGGCTACAGCGTAGAAAATTTTCGAGCTCGCTTAGCTGGAGGCTATCAATCTGCCGAATAGCCTTATCCATTAAATCGTCTGTTGGGTTTTGGCTATCTTCGCGAATCAACAGTAGCTCTGCAAACTCTCGATAGATAGGCTCAACATTATCTCGAAATGAAAACTGAACGTCTGTGTCAATAAAGCGTAGATTGCTGCGAATACTCTCCAAGGTTTTCACCGCAGCATCGTAGGCCGTAATCGCCTGCTCTTGTTTGTTTTGTTTCTTAAGCAACCGCCCCTGTTGCCACTCCCAACGATAGCGACCGTTGGGATAGTCATTAGTTGTTGTTAACTGTAGTGCCTTTTGGGTAAAGGTTTCAGCCTTTGACCATTGTCCAGTGATTTCGTAAAGTGATCCCCGCTGCCCCAGTCCATAGGATTTAGCGATGGGATCATTAAGACGTTCGGCCTGTTGGACGGCGTTGTTAAGAATCTCGTCTATAGTTTGCCAGGTGGGGATAGTGTCTTGGGCAACATAGGCCTCATTCTCCCTCGCCTGCATCAGATGAGTAAGACTATGGGCAAAATTGAGTTCTCCATAAATGACAGACCGGCTAGGGGGCATATCCAGTTTTGACAATAGCTCTGGCCACAGAGTGGATGCCTGATCCCACTCTTCCAGGTCGATTAAAAAGCTAAGCTGATTGAGTTCTGCCTGGAGCTGCGTACTAGGACGCAAGGAAAAACTTGCCGCCTCTTGATATGCTTTTAGAGCAGCCTCTCGGTAGATTTTTGTTTCTTTAATTTTATTGATGGCACTGGCTCTGTTCCAGCGCGCCCGTTCTGTATTGCCTAACTCTAAAAATACAGGTGCTTTTAAGTGCTCAAGCTCAGAGTTGTTGCTAATGATATCCAGACTCTTTTCCAAATATATCTGAGAGTCTTTGAGCATGCCAAACTGTCTTTGGGTGTTACCAAGTTGCCATAGGCTAGTAGCCTGTAGGGCGACATCCAACTCAGTGTTTTGCAAATAGATAGCAACTTGTTTTAAAACAGTTTTAGACTGTAGATGTAAACCTAGGGTTTGTAGAGCCTTTGACTGATTGATCAGACTACGGATAATGCCAGGTTGGTAATTTGCCTGGTGATAGGCAGCAGTTGCATCACGCCAGGTATCTAAAGCGGGCTCTATCGCTCCTTGAATCCATAGAAGACGACCTCTGGTAGTAAGAGCTTTGCCAACGGTTTCCCAATAGTCTGCAGAGTCAGTCGTGTCGGCTAGAGTTCGGAGAATGTCAAGACTATTGGAAATAGAGATACTGGCATTGTCGAGTTTGCCCAGGTGTTGATAGGCGAGAGAGAGATTGCTAAACAGGAGTGCTTTTGTCAGGTCTTCACTATTTGAGGCAATGAGGGCGTCGGTCCAGGTATTGGCAGCTTCGGAAAAACGCTCAGCACGGTAGAGGTTAATGCCTTCTGAGAGTAGGGATTGGGGAGACTGGGCTAATAAAGGGGAGACGACTGGGGGAGGCAGTTGATCGAGGAGGTCGTCATTAAGCAATGCCGATGGCCCCCAAACTCCTAATTCTGGAGGCTTTGAATCTTGCTCTCCCCAGGGTTGGGGAGCAACGATGCTATAGGCCGCCAGAGTGGGGACATTGAGCGTCATGATAAAGCTCAAGAACGCTGATAGCAGCAGTCTTAGATAGCGGCGTCCTATGAATATGGGCTTTTTCATATCAGGAGGTTGCGATCGCATGTACAGACGATTTTTTGCCTTAAGGTATGGTATCGCTCAGTGCGACCTACTGATGTAGAGATATCTGGCTATATCTCCATTAAGGGATATACAAACGACTTGCCCCAATATACCTATCAAAATCAAGAACTATTTCGACAAGTCGTTCAGCACATAGTTCTCGATAGTGACTATTCCCCAAGCGCCTCAGATTAGAGATGGTTACCACTGGTAAAGATTTATACGTATTTTCCTTGCGGATAATCTCTTCTAATGAGTCATCTCCCTTCATATTCCGATTTGCTGTCAGCAAAATCAATTGATTAGCCTGGGCAAATTGCCAGACAACACGATCACTATTATCAAACGGCAAACCGATTTCTTCAAAGGTGACTAAGCGAATATTTAATAGCTCTAACCATCCTTCAGTCGCAATTGTGTCAGCAATCAATATGGCATGACCTTCAAGGTTATGATCCACCAGATAGCTCATACCTTGTGGGAGTTCAATCGGTTTTTCCAATCTTGTAATTTCTTATGAGCCGTAGTCATTTCATGGTCAGGTTTGACAGCTGCCAAGGTCAATAGTTCACGATTATGGTTCTCCCAATATTGGCGACTTTCCTCAGCTTGCTCTAAAACCTGATGATATTCTCCGATGACCTTCGTATGATGCTGCTCAATATACGCTTGAGCACCGCTCCACTGGGCTGGAGTTAGTCTTAACATATTACGAATATGCTCATGGGCATATCCAGCGGTTAGATAATCCATCACATCGTAGAGTGTTATACGAGTACCTTGAATGGTTAACCCACGTTCGGTGCGGATGATGCTAACGGATTCATGCTGCAGGGCATGGGTGATTAACTCAGCTACCAGCTTATTGAGATCTTGACCCTGGGCAGCTGCCTTTTTATGAAGTAAGGCTTCTAAATCTGGTTCTAGAGATATTTCTAGTGTCATGGCCCTACAGATAGTTATCAATAGCTAGATTTTAACATTGGCAATTTCCTAGATCATGGATGGTGGGCCGTGTTCACCCTACGGTTTACCCTGTGTTAATGAATTAACTTATCAATGCTGCGTCTGGAGCTGGAGCACTGCGAAGCATGCCTGATGTAATGAGGTCTTCGTCAACTTCCTCCCAGTGAAGACCATAGCCGCCCCCACAAATTTCCCAGTTTTCTCGCTGTTGCGGAGTTGCATTGAGTAACCTTGGGTACCATACCAGCGGAACAGTTATAGTTCGTCCATCCATAAGCTCAACGCTGATTGTTTCTTCTGTAAATTGGACTGCTTTGACCCGCTCATCCATTTGAATTGCCGAAGTACCCATGCCAAACCTATACGATCAATATGAATATGGGGTGGTTCATTAGGTGCGTGACTATAGAAATAAAGCCGATAGGGGCCGACTCGTAAAACGGCTGACACTAAGAAGCTCCGTTTAAGGTGTGCTGGCAGGAGCTGTGATAGTCAGAACTTTCTGCGATCAGAACAACATCTCCTTTTACATTTCTTTGCCAGTCGTGGGCTTCGATCAGGGGCTCAGTTGCAGGGGCTGGTTGCGCTATAGCCTGCCCAGGTGGGTCGATATCGACTTGAATGCCATCTCCACTGATGGGTTCATAGGGATTGGAGGGCGTGCCTGCCTGGCCGGATGCGGTGAATTGACCGCTGCTAGTGGCTGAGCAGCCCTCAGCAATTGTGGGAGCGGATGTATCGCTAGTCAGGGGTTCAATACCTTCGGTAGGGTCTACTTCCAGATTTTGGATGACGACTTCGCCGTCGATGCCGGTGCCAGAACTGGCGTCAAGATCGTTGGTTTGGTTACCGTCAGTGGCGATATTTTCGGCAAGGTTAAACAGGGCGTTGGTTTGGATGGTGATGCGACCACCGTCTCCGTTTTCGGCACTGGCTTGAATATCGTTGCCGTTGGGGCCTTCGGGGAGAAGGGCGATGATAAATGGTGAGGAGATATCGACATTACCGCCATCTGCATCGTTAAACGCTTCGGCGGAGATTCGGCTGTCGCCTCTGAGGACGAGAGCGTCTTGTATTTGCAGGCTAATATTGCCGTCTTCTCCAGCCTGGGTGGAGGCAAGGAGTTGACCACCGTCGAGAATAGCGATGGTTGAGAGGACTTCCAGAGTACCGCTGTCGCCAGTGCTTTCGCCGCTGACTTCGACGCGGGCTCCGTCTTGGATGCGTAATAGACCATTGGTTTGAATGGAGACATCGCCTGCTGGGCCGGAGCCAGTAGAGCGAGTGGAGAGACTGCCGTTGCCGCTGAGGGTGAGTGCCTCATTAGCAATGGCGATAACCCTGCCACCTGGTGCAACACCACTGGTAGCAGCTGAAATTTCAGCTCCTTCCTGGAAGTTCACATTTAGAGTCTCGGCTTGTAATACTATTGACCCGGCGGTCCCCGTTCCAGAGGTGCTAGAGGTAATTTGAGCATTATTATTGAGAGACAACAGAGGGGTAGAGAGAGTCACGGTACCACCTTGTCCAGTTGCACCTGATATACCACTACCTTCTTCATTCACAGCGGCTGAAATTTTGCTGTCATCAACTGATAACAATGATGCGTTAATCCTGATGGTCCCAGCATTTCTTTGCCCAAGAGTTTCACTCGTAATGGCACTATCATTTGTTAGAAAAACAGTATCCTCTGCATCAATGATTAAACTCCCCAAGGTATCAACTTCTAGTGCATCACCATTAGTACTAATAGAGATCGAAGAATCATTGTTAAGCAGGAGACTATCAGTTTGAATCATAATTTCACCAGTATCGCCTGCAGCTTGAAAAGAGGAACCAAATGAATCACTAGTGATACTAGAAGACTCATTAAGAAAGATAGTTTCAGCATCTAGAGTAATCGCCCCAGCATCACCAGCTCCATTTGTAGTCACACTTAGGAGAGCTTCATTAAGTAACAGCACACCAGTAACAATCGTTAGATTACCTCCTAGTGCGGAGCCAATAGTGTTGCTATTAATAGTACTGTCATCTATTAATACAGAATCATTTGACCGTATAAAGATATCGCCAGCATCTTCTGAACCGATAGTTATGCTATCAATAAAACTCTGTCCTCTAAGCGAAAATGTATTGGCATTAACTACAACCGTACCTGCACGGCCAAGTGGGTTGAATGCTCTTAATTGAGCGAAATTATTAAGAGAAACATTTGCCAACAGTTTGTCTTCTGGATAGGTTAAGCTAAAGCTTTCACCATCAATAGTTAGCTCAACACTTCCTCTGTCAAGAATGCCACCTAGCTCTAATCGGCCACCAGGTATTGTAATAGTACTGCTTCCAGTTATTTCATCTGGTGATGGCTCTACATTGACATCTCCTCCTACCAGAAGAAGACTTTTATTTTCCGGCACACTCAAGCCCAAAGAAGAAGTTATGGGATTAAATGCTGTGGAAGCTTGACTAGTAATCGGCTGAGGATCCGTTTGGGAAAATAAAAATGCAGATGGATTTACTGTGAGTAAGGTAAGGTCGCCAGTGATGTCATCAGCGCTAAAGTTCCCTTGAGTTCCAAACTGAAGAGCATTAGCTGTGGTGGCTACGAATGAGCCACCAATGTCTAAGCTACTATTAGGGCCAAAAATAATACCGCTAGGGTTGAGTAAAAAGAAATTGGTATCACTAGCGGTGTCGGTGCGGATGGTCCCATTAACTGCGGATAAATTGTCACCAGTAACCCGAGTAATAAGATTACGAATAGTTGGAGGATGATCAAAGATAACGACACCACCATCAGGTATGGAAAACTGACTAAAACTGTGAAAGAGATTGGTATTATTTGAATCAGCAGTGCCCCCCGTTACAGTACAGGACATTAAACACGGCCCAGGATCAGGTGTTGGAGTACTGCCATCAGGTACTACCTGCCCAGATGCAATCTCTGGTAGTAGTAAGGTGTAAAAAAATATACTACTAGCCAGCCAAACGCCTGAATTACATGGTTTTGATAGCACAGCTCTTTCCAGAATCTACTTACTTTACGTAATCATACATGGCTGTCTGGAATCCGCAAGCGTTCTACTCTAATCACAAGATGGATGTTAGCAGACGATAAAATACCCCCTTCAAAAGACAAGAGTTCTTGCCTCTTAAAGGGAGTATTTATGAACCGCAACTTCATAGCTGGCTCATGAAGCCTATGAACTCACCGATTTTCTCGGAAAATATAATTTCTAGAGAATATCAGTTCTCAGCTTATGGCAAAATGTCATACTTGACGTGAGTATCACGGTTACCAAAACGAATAACTGCTTCAACATTTGTTTGAGTTGGATTACTATTGAGCGGCGAGCCGCACATGGTTAAATAAGATCCATTTACAAATTCCCAGAGATTCCCAGCACCAGGAATTTCCAAAGTAGTGTTAGGTGGATAATCGACCCATTGAGAGGTGTTACTCACTGTAACCGGAGAACCTATCGGAGTACCGATAAAACGAATATCGATTTGGTTGCTGCCAGACCAACCGCCTTCAAGCTTAACTTTCTTCAGTTTTATCTTCGCCATTGCAATTAATTTCCTTTTATCGAGAGGGACATGCTCACAGGATCAAGAGCAGAGAAAACATTTGAATGATACAAATTCCTGAATTTGCAACTTTAATGCATCTCTTAGTGACGATTGCTTACTTATATGATGCTTCGCTTCGCTTCTATTCGGCAGTACCCCACCGGGTACTTTTAATACACAGTAGAAATACGTAAATTATTCAAATCAGGCAAAACCCTCGTATGTTAATGCTTTGGTGCTTTCAATCGCTACGTGGCAGCATGTTCCTGTTTGAATACTCTGTGTCTTAACGCACCGACCAATCAGTATAAAAGTCCTGCCTACAATTGTAGGCAGACTTTTCTCTCATCTGTGATCTGATTTACTTCGCTCA
>JBCCJR010000102.1:0-14133 GCA_039045805.1 Cyanobacteria bacterium P01_C01_bin.118 | reverse complement strand
TGGGCTTTTAGAGGATGCCTGTATTACTGGAGGTATTGTTTCTGACGCTGGAGTTAATGTTTGAGGAATACCTGTCTCAGAAGTATCGATATTTGTGATAGGTGCTGTTAGCCTAGGATTCTGGATGATTGAGTTATCTCTTTGAGACACGCTATCAGGTGTAGTCTGTCGCTGAATCGTAGGTTCTGTTTCAGGTATGACACTATGTTTGTCAATGTCTTCAGAAATAGAGGTTTCATCAAACCCTGATGGTTCAGATATCTTTTGTTGTATTGGCGTAGCTGGAGTGGGTGTTGTATCGGCTACATCAATCTGTGCAGGATCTGCTTTAGGGGCTATTGATTGAGTAAACGAAGGGAGAGGGGCTGAGATTTCTGGGTTAAGCTTAATTGGGGCAGACTCATATTGACTGGGCTCCACGAGATCAGCATCTGCTGACTGTGAAGCTATCTGTTTTTGAAGCGGTAGGTCTAGGGTTGATGCTTCTGCGGTAGGAGGAGCTATCTTTCTTTGAACTGCAGCACTTTCAACATTGGAATTAACGGGCGACTCAGGCGCTATTTCCCTGGAAGTAGACTGTTGTGGGGAGTGTAACTTCTGTGTCGTAGCTTCTTGAGTAGAGGATTTCTCACTTCCTGGAGGTGTTTTAGATTGTGTCGGCTCACTCTTGGGTAGTGATTCTGTCGAGATTGGTACAGATTCAGAGGCTAATGGTTGTATTGTAGGCGTTTCTAGAGGCTTAGCTAGGATATTTGAACTGTCAGAGCTAACGGTATCCTGCTGAAGGTCGATGTCTGGCTCTGGCGGTGGTTGAATGGCAGAAAGCGTATTGGATTCTATGGAGTGCTGGATAGAGGGTGACTCTGGAGCAGTGGATGGCTTCTGAAATCGCGGCAATTCACGCTGCGCACCCAAGAGTTCCGATGGTTCAGTTGGCTTAGGATTTAAAGATGCCTGAGGTAAAACTTGTCTCGCTAAGGTTGAGCCACTGTCAGTTGAGCCACTGTCAGTTGGAGAGCTTTCAAAGGCCGTATTTTGAGGCGCTCGTGAACCGTCAGACGCGCTTTTTACTATAGCGTCTGGTGTGGAAGTTAAGTTGGTAGATGGGCGTTCAGGAACTGATGCCGGTTGCCCAGAAAAGGACGACTGTGGAGTCGCTGCTGACGTAAAATTATGTCGGGTCGTTGGGGTAGTAAAGTCGTCTAGTCTGGGAGTATCAGACTGTCGTTGAATTTCAGAAATCGGCGTGTTTGATAGTGATTCCTCTAATCTGGGAGTATCAGACTGTCGTTGAATTTCAGAAATTGACGTGTTTGATAGTGATTCCTCCTCTGGTGTTGAGCCATCTGATGCTTTGTCTAATGGGTGCTGAATTACAGCATCTGCCGATGCTGTGGTAGTAGAATCCGGGCTATCCGGTGATGGTTGGAGAGGTTGAAAACTAGGTTTTTCTGTAGCAGAGATATTCTCTAAGGCAAGTTGAATGGTGGGAGGAGATGGCTGCTGAGTAACAGATGGCTGCTGAGTAACAGATGGCTGTTGAGTAACAGATGGCTGTTGAGTAACAATAGAGGCGTTAGTCTGAGCAGACAGCGGTTTACTGTGATTGCTTAAATCCGTAGGTTGAAAGAACGGTAATTCGTCAAACGATTGATGGAGTTCGGCTCGCGGTAGGGTTTCATTGGTACTAAAAATTGAGGGATCTAAAACAGAAATAGACTTTGCCCCAGATGGCACCATAAACTGCAGACCAGGTGCCGTTTGTCCCAGTGGTTGATGGGGTAGTAACGGATTTTTGATGCCCAAAGGTTCTGTGTTTTCTTCGGTGTTTGGTTGGTTTTGGGGAGCTGTCATTTGTTTTCTTTCTCCTTAACCGCTCTTAGGGGCGTCATAGTAACCACTCTCGCTACGACCACCAAAGACGGATGCACCGCCGCCGTCTGCTTTGGCTTTTACCTTTAATCCTTCATAGGATAAGGTTAATTCTTCGATGGCCATGGAGGTGGAACTGGCCTGCAGTGAGGGGGTTTTCCAGGCTACGGGGACGGCGGCTAAGAGGGTCCACACCTGCATGGTTTCACCGGCTTGATTAAAGGTGAGAATATTAATATTTCTACGTTCTGCGGGCTTGGCTTCTAGGAAGGTATTGATCCAATCCCAGAAGGTGAGATCGTCGGTAATGCCTCGCTTAAGGGTAATGTCGCCAAATTTGGCATGTTTTAGAAAGATGCGTTGTTGTTCGTTGACACCGCCTTCAAAATAGACGTCTTTGTCAATCTGAACATCCAGGCCAGAACATTCGCTAAAAGACGCTTTTACTTCGCTTTCTATCTCGACATAAAAGCGATTTGCGGTGACATAGTTCTGTAGTTTCGACTGTGGGGTGTCATTCTTGGCCATTAGAGAATCCTCCCGTACCCTTGAGTGCGTTCTCGCTGATAGCGCAGGTCTGCCT
Organism: Cyanobacteria bacterium P01_C01_bin.118; assembly: GCA_039045805.1. Classification (GTDB taxonomy): domain Bacteria; phylum Cyanobacteriota; class Cyanobacteriia; order Phormidesmidales; family Phormidesmidaceae; genus Leptothoe. Next base: position 11,678 of record JBCCJR010000102.1, on the reverse strand, counting down.
GTAGAAGTTCGTGGACGCGATCGCAAAGTTTACGAAACATAATCGGATCATCCAATACCTGTGCAGCTAATCCGGCTAGCTTGTCCTGCTGTGGCATCAGGGCAAACCCAGCAACGGATGTTCCCCCGACAGTGTGTATCAATGAGGGTGGAGACGGTTCATCCATCCTGTACCTCCTCAAAGATTGTTGCTGTTGGCATATCCCCATTACGGGTGGTCTTTGCTTTATCAATCAAAGCCTGGATTCGTTTTTCCTGACGGTAAATTTTTTGTTGTTGCTGAGTAGCTTCTAGCTCAGTTCGCTCCGATTCCCAATCTTCGTAAGCGCGAGCTTTAATTTGTTCATAGATAGCCTGCATTTCAGGAGAATCAAAGGACGCATGTATCGGGTCAGAGGAGACTTCATCCAGGGCCGTTTCATCCCACAGGTCTGCCCCTGTGCGCTGCTGGCGAATAGCCCGAGCTCGACGTACCAGAGCCTCTAGATAATCTACATTGGGACCGACGGCGGGAGTCCCCCTCAGCTGATCCTTAAGCTGTTCATAAATTGCTTGGGCATATCCACTTTGGTTGGCCTGATTCAGCAGTCGTGTACCGATGGCCGCCAGTCCCAGGCCACCGAGCGTTGGCACTAGCGGTAACCATAGCCCCTGGATAAATAGACCAAAACAGAGTCCCCAAACGGCCCCTAATAAGCCCAATACCAGCAACACAAACAAACTTAGACGACGGCTACGCAAAGCCACCAAACTACCAAGCAATGCCCATAGCCACAGCCAGGCAATTTCGGCTAATTCTGGCCAGCTGTGGATCAAGGGACGATTATCTAATACCGCTGCAAGAATTTGGCTGGTGGCCTGGGCATGGATGGTAACCCCTGGCATGCTACGAGAACTGGCAGTAGTGGTGGAGTAGGGGGTGCTAAAGATATCTTTGGCAATAGAAGAGGTGTAGCCGATTAGGACAATGCGATCTTTAACTAGGGCGGGGTCTACAGTCTCCTCAAGCACATCGGTTAATGTTACCTGGTGTACTGCATCGCTAGGGGCGCGGTAGTTGAGCATAAGCTGATAGTCAGTTGCCCCTGTGCTGGCATAGCCCCCTGTTTTTTCAAATAGGGGGGTAAACACCGTATTACCCAACCTTAGATCGCCCCAAACTGTCTGCTCTGGGAAAATATTCTCGCTTTCTAGATAGATTAAACTGAGTAGCAAGCTCAGAGATAAGACTTCATTGTCTGGATCGGTGTCGTTACACAGATGGGTTTCTCCCAGTTCTAACGAAAATTCACCGGGGGCTGAGATCAAAATGCTGCGTCGCACTACATTGTCTGGATCAATGGGGAAGTCAGCAAACCCAATCAGGTCTGGATCGGTTCCGGGAGCGGCGGCTACCCCTGGTTCATCCAGGGAACTAAGCACACAGGCGCTGACGATTTTGTCGCTATTTGACAAAATATCAATCATTTTTTTCCGTCCCTCAGGTGGTCCCTGAGGCACATCTCGACCAATATCAACGCCGATGGCACGGGGATTATAGGAATCTAAAATCTCTAAGGCATCGGCCAGGGTACCATCTTTCAGCGGATACTCCTGACGGCTTTGAATATCATTTTCGTCAATGCCTACTACCAAAATTCGATCGTCTCTACTGGCGGACGTTCTCATCTGGATAAACTGGTCATAGGAGCCGAGCTCACTGGATTCTAACCAGCCTAACTGGCGTGCGATAGTCACTCCCGTTGTTACCACCAGACTGGTCAGCAGTGCTGTGCCTAAAAACTGTTTCCAGGTTTGATGTTGTCGGGGGGACATGGTAGCTCCTATGGGAAAATTAGCGACTATGCAGATTTAGCTTTTTGAATTTCAGTCACCCAGCGTCTGCGATCGCAATGGCTCAACTGCAAGATAGTCTCCAGGGACCAGTGAAAATTTAGGGCAATATAAGCTACCTCCTCATGCAGTTGGTCTAAGGGGTAGCCAACGACTCCCCCGCCAGGGTAAGTTCGACTTGGAAGTTGCGATCGCAGTCTGGGCAATGGGCTGCCACGTAGGGATGCCCTTGTTGATTGAGCCGGTTATAAAACTCTTTTAGATAGCTTAAATCCTTAGTAAATAATCGTTCTAGCTGTAGAGGAGACACATTACTGAGGGCTCCCAGCTGGCTAATTACCTGGGACAGCATCACCAGCATCAAATACTCAGGCTGCTTTCTCACCTGAGGATGTTGTTGAGCCACCAGTTCGTCCTTAGCGGTTGCCAGACGCATGATCCCGTGACGATGCACCTGACCAGATTCATCGACGAACCCTCGAGGTAAAACAAACTCAAATGTAGTTGTAAGTGTAGTCATTAATCACTATGCCTCTGCCAATGCAGCTGTTGGTTTACGAGGAGATTCCGCAGGCGGCTCTAGCTCATTGACCTGCCGATAAAAATCTTGTAAATAGCTCAGGTCACGGGCAAAAAATCGCTCGACCACATAGGGCGACACCTCATCCAAGGCACCGAGTTTAGTAATTACCCGCGACAGAATAATCACTGTGGCATAGGCTGGATTGGATTTTACCCGAGGATCTCGTAGCGGTGTAATTTCATCCATCGCTGTGGACAGACGCATTACCCCTTTACAGTGAAGATTGCCGTCTTCATCTAGATAGCCTTTGGGTAACGTAAACTCAAACTCTGTTTGCATGGATCGGTACAGTTTAGAACTTAAAACTACTTAGTAAGGTTGTCCATCAGTGTTCACTCGAATAAATTCATCCACAGCCAGTTCTACTTCTTCGATTTGAAAATCATTGCTATCAGCTTTGACATCGCCAACCTTGTAACTCACTGGCCAGGCACCAAAAAAGTGAAAGAGTGCTTCCACATTGCCCCCCTGGCTGTAAATAGTCAGGGCTCCGTCCCGCTGCTGCTCAGCCCAGTTACCACTTTCCACATCCTTAAACCATTTCCACATGGTGGGTGAGATGGTCATCCCCATTTTGAGTGTAATGTTCTCACTTTGGGTATTGCCTGGAACCTTGGCCCGAACAACTCGTCCATGTTTGGCCGGTTTACTTCCCCACTGTTGAGGGAAGACTTCACAGTGTTCAACGACATCCTGTTTCCGCTTAAAGCTTTGACATTCCATAAAGTAAGCGTCAATGCGATCATCTGACCCTTTAAGTTTCAGTTCCAGATAAAATCGGGATGCAGCTAAGACTTCATAATTATCCATGGCCTTGGGTAAACCTACTGGGTTCGGTGACAGGTTTCATAAACAAATTCAACCGTTTCCGTAAACAGCTCTGTGCTACCGGGTTCCATTTTCGAGGTTTTATAACTTTTTGGAAAGACACCGGTAAATTGCCACATAGCGGCTTCTTCGCCACCCTGGTTATACACCGTCAACGCTGCTGTTTTGCGTTCTCCGCTATTTTCAGATACACCCCCTTCCATAGGACCAACTGCCGGATGGGAAGCCCGATACCAGTCATGCATAGACATATCTTCTGATGTCGCTACAAAGTCCACAGTAATTGTCCCGCTGGTCACACCACTAACGGTGGCCTGCATCCGGCTTTTACCTTTTTTGGTTACACCAAAAGATTTTTTATCTCCAGCTGCTTCGAGAGTGATTTGTAGACCACCCACTTTTTTAATAATGAGTTCATTCATGCCATCAATCTCCAAATAAAATCTGGAGTTAGTCAGCACCTCATACTCGTTGAAAGAATTCTTCTCGGCCATTATGTCACCTCATGTCAATAAATCAAAAATTGGGATTAGTTTTCCACTGGCACACGCTTGATGTCTTCACACACCAGTTCAAATGTCTCATAGGCTAGGTCAGTACCATCGGCAGAAAAGTCAGACACTTTATAGCTTTTGACCCAGGCTTTTTTCAGACTCCACCGCATAATCTCTTTGTCACCAGGATCGTAAGCAACAATATCACCATCCTTACGGTTGTCTGACCATTTACCTCCGCCAGCGCCAGCGCCGCTGTAGCTAGTGGGCATTGTGTTTTGCATCCACTCGTAAAATTCTTTATCGTCCTGCATCAAATAGACTTCAATGGTGACATTGGGATTTTCTTCAAAACCAGTAGACGTACTTTGTCGCATGGTTTTACCTCCCTTTGTGGACATCAAGGGCTTATCATTTCCCTTGACCTGTCCCTGGAAACTAACCTCCTGAACACTTTTTAGCAATTTATCGGTCATGCCATCAAAAGAGACATAAAATCGACTGGCGGTTACCGGGTTCAATTCAGACATTGTGCGTTCCTCGCAATATTCTCCAGTGAAATATCAGGCGGAGCAGGAGAGCCATTCCCCTGCTCCATATATCAAGTGGGACTACTGATTAGGGGCCCATTGACTGATACGGAAGATTACAAATTCCGCAGGTCGTACAGGGCAAACACCAATCTCGATATAGAGACGACCCAACATCATGGTGTCGTGGGTGTTAATGTCTCCGTCGCACTTGACGAAAAATGCATCATTGGGAGAGTTGCCAAACAGGGCACCCTCTCGCCAGAGACGAGTCAAGAAGGTGGTCACCGTGCGGGTTACCCTGGCCCACAGATCTTGATCATTGGGTTCAAACACCACCCACTGAGTGCCCATTTCAATGGACTTCTCAATGTAGCTGATCAAGCGACGGACACTGATATAGCGCCACTGTACGTTATCGGGTTCGACCAATGTACGAGCCCCCCAAACCTTGTAGCCTCGGTTGTAGTTCGCAAAGTTCCGAATACAGTTGATGCCTAATGGGTTCAGCATCTCTTGCTCACGCATGTTAGTTTCATAGGCCAGCCCTAGCACACCCCGAGGAGTCTCATTGGCAGGGGCCTTAAACACCCCTCGTGACTCATCAGTGCGGCACCAAATTCCCATCATATGACCGCTGGGGGGCACCATAATTGGCCGCCCACCGTTACGAGGGTTGGGCACCTTAATCCAGGGATAATAAACCGCCCCAAACATAGAGCGACGGTTAAACTCACTGAGCCACTTGGCTACATCCTGAGGCTTTTGCTGTTCAGGCAAAATCGCCTGGTTGTTATTTTTGCCCACTTTAACCGGTGGAGGATCAATCACTGCCATGCGATAGGCAGGTCCTGGGAAAGAGTTTTCACATAGGGTAAACAGCCGCTCCATCAGACCATGAATCTGATCCAGATTTAGCCAACTAGCCTGATAGGCACGCAACATATCGGGACAGGCGATCATGGCCACTTCATCAATCTCAAATAGACCTTCAATACCAGCTCGATCATCCCGTACCCCTTGGAGGTCACGAGATACTCGGTCTACCTGACCCACATAGGGAGGCGGTGCCACCTCATAGAAACCATTTACCGGGCGACGGGATAGAGGTTGCCCAGCAACAGACATATCTGCAATATCAAGGTGTTCGGAATCTGCTAACGCGGTGACCACATAGTCCGCGACATCAGTCTCTGCTTCAGGATTCATGGTCAGGTTTGCATACCGTTCCACAACTTCATTGCCACTCTTAATCTCTAGGGTGAAATACTCACCTGTGTTGAATGGAGGTTCAACATCATCAGGAGTATCCTCTGATAAAGGCTTAGGTTCACCTTCAGAGATTTGTATGACCAAACGCCCCTCCGATGGTGGTAATGCTGCAGCATCGCCTTCTGGTAGCTTAAGGTTAAATCGGAGAGAAGGCTTTTTGCCAGATGTCAATACCTTAGTGGCTGTCTCTTCTGCAGAGGGAGCCGTTGAGCCTGGGGGGCGGGTGCCAATGCTCACTACCCAGCATCGACCGCCACCATTATCAAACCATCCTTGGACAGAAAAGGGTAGGTAAGCATCAAACTCGGTAAATCCAGGATGGGGGGAACCGGGCTTAGCGAAGTACTCTAAATACTGACTCCAGTTGGTAATCAGCATGGGCTTAAACAGTTCAGCATCGCCACGAATGTCCTCTGTGAAACCGACAAAACCGGCCACACTCATGCTGACACCTTCTATCGGGCGACTACCTCGGTCAACCTCTTCAACGTATACACCTGGGGCAAAGTAATCCAGTGCCATGGGGAATCATCCTCCGTAAGTCTTGAAATAGATTTTGGCTATTGCTGATTGGGTTAAACCAGCAACGGTAGTTTTGAAAACAACTAATGCGACAGCTGTCGGGTAGTTAAACCTTGTTCATATTCAGTCCTATTCAGTCCTAGCCAAGATTTCTCGGCTTAACTGTTACCCCTCGCTATCCTGTCTGGTGAAATCCAAGGTGGTGATAAAATGGCACGGTTAAGGTAACGTGGAGCGCTAGGCGCAGAGGCATCCGTAACACTTGCCATAGCAAGGCTGTATCAATCACTCCTTCTGTAGAAACGGTAATGGGAAGCACCCCTTGCCCCTGTAATAAGGGCGACAAAAACTCGTCAGGTAAAAACTGGTAACTGGAAAGCATAGCAAGCAGTTCGGAGAGTAGATGCTGCTCACTAAGGGCTGTATGGTCGGTTACGCTGACGAGAAACGTAAGATCGAACCATTGATAGACACCTGCAGCATTGACAGGTCTCTTGATGCCCAACGTTGGCGATAGAGGATTATCCCTAAGGGGAACAGATGGTCTAGGAAGAGATTGATTCCATTCACTAACCTGTACCCGATAACAATATAAGTTTAGAGCTGGTTTACTGGTTTGAGTCACCCTGGGGTGATCAAAGGAAATCTGCTCTTTTTTGATCAGGGGGATTCCACTGGTGATGAAATCTGCAAGGGTCTGAGTTGCAACAGAAATCATGAGGCAGACTTAATGATGCAGATCCTTTTAAACCCTGTCCAAGTTCAGAATAGTGATTTTTCTATAGAAGAAATAATCAGGTTCAACTTGGATGTGGTTTAGGAAAATAACCTTGAGGCTAGTTCTCAATAAATGATCAATGTTCAAGTTTGTCACTGCACTTAAGTTAGGGATCTTGGCGCGAGATTCAGGGATACCTTGCCCATAGAGGGATATTCATCGGATAACATGTAGTATTACTTGTTTGAAGCATGTATTTTTTTATACCTGCAGTTGTCATTATTTTTTAATGTTCAGGTTTTGTGTTCAAAAAAAATAAGTGCGTTCAAGGGAGTGTAACGGTATGAATTTAGGTGCTTTCACCATGATTTGCACCGACGCTTACCTATTTCACTTTGTAAAAAACTCCGGATGTTAGTGGAATTACGAGGAGCGCTTAATAAGTGCGTAATTCATACGTCCGTGATCAAAAACTACGTAGTAAAAGTCAGGAGGTAATACAGACAGTCCCCCTCGATTACTTTTAACAGCCTTGATGGCTAAGTTGGCACCTGACCGCTAGCACCTAACCATGTAGTGAGTAGGTAGGGGGCTAAATTTGTTGTTTCTATCTGACGACTTTTACGAGGTTAAAGCAGAACAGTCAACCATATGAATGTAAGGAAATTACCGTTGCTGTTGTGAAGCATATTGTTGTTGATAGCCTTTATCAAGAGCACGCTCAAGGCAGCATTTCAGGAATTTTCTAAACGCGCTTACAAGATGTTTATGTAGAGTTGGTGGTGGAAATGTTCAATGGTGTTTACTACAAGCTTTTTAGTAAAAGATACTAAGGATGAATTGACTGTTGACTTTGAGGAGTCTGACCTTGAGCGGGGATCCGCAGTTAACTATACAATCAACGATGCTAGTGCTCTAGATGCATTGAGGCAGCAGCTTGCTCTAGTCGCGATCGCAACTATAACGACTGACAACATTGGTGAAAGTTCCAATCTCACTATCCACTACGCTGAACCTGATTATGATCTGAAGCTATGCCAGCTACTCAATAGTCACAGCTTTAGACGTTGGGTACAGCAGCTGTCACCATTTCAACCCCGTCAGTTTGAGCAGGCCTTTGGGCATATCTACTGCTGTCAGTATCAGCAGGCTCAAGAGGGAGGATATAATTCTGGAGCGCAGTATTTGACAGTCTGGTCTCAGACAGAATTAACTCCACTGCAGCAGTTTTGCATTGAGCAACAGGCTCGCTACTTTTATCAGCTAGAGCGACAACAACAGCAGCATGAGCAAATACAGTCTCGTATTACGGGGTTGGAAGATGTGATTCGGCAAATCGGCCATCAACTGCGCACACCGTTAGCATCCATTGAGCTTTGTGCCGATATTCTGCGGGTGCGCGCATCTGGGGAACAGGAACAGGCTCAAGTGATCCAGCAGCTGGTGCGTAAGCTGTTGTCCACATTACAGCGTTTGACAAGTCAGTCTACAATCACAGCAGCCAGTCAACAGGATTTGCAAACCATTGCCCAAGATAGTATCCAACAGCTTCAACCGCAGCTTGATCAAAAGCGAATTGCCCTTATCGGTGAACGCCCCAGCTATTTGCTGAATGTGGACGCCTGGCAGCTGCAGCAGGTATTTAACAATCTGCTGAGCAATGCCATTGCTTTTAGTCCTGAAAACGGCATTATCGAGTTTAGCTGGCACGGCTATAACTCCGAAGTCCTGATTGAAATTCGGGATCAAGGTTCTGGCTTTTCCCCAGAAGATCTCCGTAACCTATTCAAACAGTACTATTCTCGTCGTCCCAATGGTCAGGGACTGGGGCTAACCATTGCCAAGAAAATAGTCCATAACCATGGCGGCAATATTTGGGCGAAAAATCTGCCCCGGGGTGGGGCACAGGTCTCTATCTCGCTGTCCCGTCGCTGTTGATAAGCGATCCTCCTCTTACTGTTGAGTTTTCTATGTCAACTCAACCTACGTCTTATTCCCACTGCCATTTTTTTTTAACGCACTGTTCTCTGTTTTCCCGCAAAACTATGGCATCTTTTTCAACTGTTTCTAATCCCCCCATTTCTGTTTTACTGATTGACGATTGTTCCACATTTCGACAAAGTCTTAAAACTTGGTTAGACTTGTGTAATGTGACCAAGGGACAACATTATGAAGTTGTTGGTCAAGCTGCTTCCGTTGATCAGGCGATTAAGCTTGCCACTGAACAACATCCGGCTTTGATTTTGCTCGATATCGAACTGAGTAATGGTGATGGTGTCAAGTTCCTCTCTCGATATCGTCATTTACAGCAAACGGGCAAAGTTCTGGTGCTCTCTGGCCACAGTGAGGATCATTGGATCTTTCAGGCTATGCAGGCAGGGGCGCGAGGATATCTCTTAAAATCCGATCTCTCTAGCCAACTGTGTGATGCGATTCATACTGTTCTCCAGGATAAGGTCTATATCTCTCCTGACGTTGCCACTAGCTTTTTTAGACAGTTCCACTTTAAAACCGGTCACTCGTTAAAAAGTCTGTCTGAGATTCATCTCACTGAGCGAGAACAAGAGGTGCTGTCCTGTTTGGTGCAGGGAGATTCCAATGAAATGATTTCTCAGCGGCTACATATTACCGTGGGTACGGTTAAAGCCTATCTCCGTTGCATTTTTGAAAAAATGGATGTGTCCAGTCGTACTCAAGCGGCCCTTAAAGCTCTGAAATTAGGACTCGTAGCTGCATGAGCAACCATCTTGCGATCGCAACCGTTACCGCTACACTGCAGAAAACCCTCCAATCCACGGTGCAAACCGAGGTGGAGGGGGCTCGGATTACCACCGTTAGCCCCAGTGAAATTGGTAAAGGTACCCCTGAGACTGGTGTAAACATTTTTATGTACCAGGTGATCACTAATCCGGCTCTCCATAACATGGATGCCACCCTGGCTCGGTCTCGGGGCAACCCAGTCAAACGCCAGGCGGCTTTGGATCTGTACTACATGCTGAGTTTCTACGGCAATAACAATGAGCTGGTACCTCAGCGACTGCTGGGAAGTGCTGTACGCACTCTTAATGATAAACGGGTGATTAGCCAGGACATGATTCGAGCCGCCTGTACAGACAGTACCTTTTCATTTTTGGCTGGCTCGGATCTGGCCAATCAGGTGCAGCATATTAACCTGCTTCCCCTGGACCTAAATCTGGAGGATTTATCCAAAACCTGGTCAGTCTTTTTCCAAACCCCCTATGTGCTTTCTGTTGCCTATAAGTGTTTGATTGTATTAGTGGAGGGTGACGATCCCTTTAAACGGGCATTACCAGTTCGTGAGGCCCGGTCCGGGGGAATATCACCATTTCCAAATCAGCCAAGGGTTGAAACTGTTGTGGCCCAAACGGGGCAGCATGATCCTATTTTGGTGGATAGCACCCTGGTGATTAAGGGGAAACATCTCAAGGGCGAGCGCTTTACCAAGGTGCGTATTGGTGGTGTAGAAGTTATGCCGACAGAGGTGCAAGATACTGAAATTAAGTTAGAGCTATCCACATTGCCCAACTATGCTCTGCGGGCAGGTATCCAAAGCCTGCAGGTGATTCACCCCCAATCTCTCACCGAAGTTGATCGTAGCCATGGTCGTCGTGGAGCAGAATCTGCTGGTGCGCCCTTTGTCTTGCGACCCCGCGTGATGTCCGTCGCCGTGGAGAACAGTGAAGAGACGGACAACGACACTCGCGATGCTGCACTTCAGGTTCAACTAAATCTCACCGTTGGCCGTGAGCAAACCGTGGTATTAGCCCTTAACGAATCTGCTACCGATAATCCCACCTCCTACATGTTCGATATTCCCCCGCGAGATAGCGATAGCAATCAGGTATCCATTCCTGTTCAAGATGTTAAACCGGGAGAATATTTAGTTCGTCTACTTATCGACAGTGCAGAAAGTCAGCTAGAGGTAGACACAGAACCGGATAGTCCCACCAAAGACTGGTATATCGGTCCTAAGGCCCTGATTCTTTAATGGTTAATTCTTAACGATGTATTTGATTAAGATTGACGGCCTTGGCTTTATCCACAGTGCTTGGGAAGATCAAGAACCTAGATTCTGCTCTACCCTATCCACTGCCAGAGCCTGGCCCACCCTCATCGAAGCCCTTCGCTTTGGCAACAATCATCTAACGTCTCGATTGCCCGTAGGCTGGGAGCTATGGGAAGAAACCGCTGATGACTTAGTCCCCTTAATTCGTCCTCAGCTCCGCAAGCGTTAGATGGCCTCTGGTGGCGAAAGGCTGGCACGAGGAATAGCCCCTACATACGAACACAAAACAAACCTATGAATAATCCAACCCAACAACAGCTTACCCCCGATACTGAAAATCTCGGTATCAACCAACTCAACGAACTTGGAAACCATGCCATCAAACAAGGCCTGATTGCTGGTCATGGTCACCACCAGGGACAGTATGAAATCATCCGCGAGGGCAAAATTCTAACCATGCCTCCTAAAGAGGCGCTCACATTTTTGCAACAATTAACTCAGCCTGAAATTCAAGAATAATAATGGCAAGCTGGCACGAAGAAAATCAACAGTATCTTTTAGCCGCCATTGGCGACGTGCAACAGCAGTTGGCTCAAGCCTGTGATCCACCTGCAGATGTGGCTATATTCCCTAGAATTCCAGAGGTTACTTTTCCTGAGGGAGAAGCAGCCATAGAAACCCTCTGTCGTCGTTTAGGTCTATCGACATTTGAACGAGCAGTCCTGCTACTGTGCACAGGCATGGAACTCAGTCGTACTCTGGCAGACCTCTGTGCTCAACTGCAGCAAGGAGTCCAACATCCTACCCTGGGACTGGCCCTCTCACTATTACCAGAGGCCCACTGGTCAGCCCTCCTACCAGAAGGTCCGCTA
>JBCCJR010000101.1:0-14156 GCA_039045805.1 Cyanobacteria bacterium P01_C01_bin.118 | reverse complement strand
GAATGCCCTATCTTAGCGTTAGCTTTGCTATGGCACATTCTTTTGTCAGGGCATTATGCAAGGTTTCTACAGGCAGGACCCGCCCATATTCACGATATTGGCTATGGTGACTATGCCCGTAAGTCTGCTGCTGGTCTTCAGCAAATTTTGACTGACAATGATATTCGCGACAGCCTGATAGTTGATCTTGGCTGTGGTAGTGGTATTTCTGCCCAAGAGTTCAACAGAATAGGCTATCGCGTTTTGGGTATCGGATATTTCAAATGCGATGGTTACGCTGGCTAGCGCCCGATTTCCCCAGGCACAGTTTCAAACTGCATCCCTATTTCAGAGATATATATCTTCCTGCCAGGTGGTGATGGCCATTGGCGAATGTTTAAACTATTTGTTTGACCCAGACAACAACGAGAAAGTCTTATTACAGTTATTTGAACGTATTTATCAGGCACTAATGCCGGGGGACTGTGGGTATTTGATGTTGCTGAACCTGGCCAAGTAGAGAAAAACAATCATCAACACTTTACTGAAGTAGATGATTGGCTGATTTTGGTAGAGAAAAAAGAAGATCCACAACAATCTGTATTAACTCGCCGTATTACCACGTTCCGTAAAGATGGATACTATTACCGTTGCGACCAGGAAGTGCACTGTGTCCGTCTTTATCGTTCTACAGCCATAGCCCATCAGTTGCGCCAGGTTGGTTTTAAGGTACAAACGACGCGAAGCTATGGTCAATATCAGCTACCCCATGCCCATGCAGCCTTTATTGCTCGAAAACCCACGGTGACCTGAGCTAAACCTAAAAAAAATCTGAGAAATGCTTATTCATTCGGCAGAAAATTGTCTCAGTCGTTAGATTGAGGGAGCGTTCAACTATTCTTCACTTCTGCCTAGCATGCATACTGTCTTGGACGCGATCGCGACGGCTAATCCGCCCTTTCGACTCTCGCAAGCTGACGCTGTAGCCTTTATGTCTCAGGTGGAGGACATTTCCCCACCAGTACGGTCTCGGATTGCAAAAATCTATGCTAAATCTAGTATTGATTATCGCTATACCTGTATTCAAGACTATTTAACCCAGCCTTCCAATTTCAGCTTTTTTCCAAATAATTGGCAGCTTGCCCCACCCCCTAGCACTGAAGTTCGTGCCCGTCTCTATCAAAACTATGCTCCAAAAATTGCCGAGACTGCAGCTACTGAGGCAATACGACAGGCCTCTATAGAACCTGCCGAAGTGACCCATCTGATCGTAGTTAGCTGTACCGGATTTTCAGCCCCAGGCTTAGATGTGCAGTTAATCCAGCAACTGGGACTATCGCCCGATATTAACCGCACCATTATCGGGTTTATGGGCTGCTATGCCGCATTTAACGGTCTCAAGACTGCCCATGCGATTTGCCAAAGTAATCCCCACGCAAGGGTTTTGTTGGTCTGTGTCGAGCTATGTACCTTACACCTCCAGGCAAAAGATTCCATAGAAAGTGTGGTGATCAATGCGCTGTTTGGAGATGGTGCAGCTGCGGCAATTTTGTCTCCTCAATCCAGTGCTGATGCCGTTGGTAAGTTGGCCTATGTTGATGGCTACAGTTTGTTAGCCAATGACACATTGGATCTAATGAGTTGGACTATTGGCAATACAGGTTTTTTGATGACCCTTTCCCCCCAGGTACCCCAGGCAATTGCTCAATATTTTCCCAGGTATCTCACCACATTTTTAGATCGGCATGACTTAGCCGAGTCCTCCATTGACTTTTGGGCAGTGCATCCCGGCGGGCGACTGATTTTGGATCAGATTCAAGATTTGTTGCAATTGGCGGATGGTAAGCTAAATGCCTCCTATGAGGTACTGCGGCAGTATGGCAATATGAGCTCTGGCACCATTTTGTTTGTTTTAAAGCAAATTTTGGCACAACAGACCCAGTTGCGCCATGGCATTGCCATGGCGTTTGGTCCTGGGCTAACCATTGAAGGCTGTTTGTTTCATCAGGTAGGGGGATGACTATGATTTCCTTCAAAACTCGCACCGACGAAGATGAGTTAATGGATGATTTTTCCATTATTGATAGTCGGTTAACCACGGCCCTGGAACAACTCCGATACGTAAATCGATTTTTGGGAGGCTATGGCACAACCATGGCAGTGCTTGGCCCCTGGTTAAAGTCTCGTGCAAAAGACTCTAAACAACCTATTCGTCTTTTAGATTTGGGGACAGGCATTGCTGACTTCCCAGAATATATCGTGCGTTGGGCTGAGCAACAAACACCTGCTATTGAGGTAGACGTTGTTGCCATTGATGCTAATCCTGTTACGGTAGATTATGCTAACCGGGCTTTATCAAACCGTCTCCCAGAGAAACTAAGGGCAAAAATCCATGTAGACGTGGCTGATGCTCTGGCACTGCCCTATGATGATGGTGAATTTGATGTGGCCATGGGGGCGATGTTTTTGCATCACTTTGCCGAGGAAAAGGCCACTAAAATTGTTAAGGCCATGGGGCGAGTTGCACTGGGGAAAGTATTGATTAACGATCTCCATCGTCATCCCCTTGCCTACGGTGGTATCTATACCTTGACTCGCCTCTTGCAAGCGTCAGAAATGATGCAAAATGACGGTCCTATTTCTGTTTTGCGAGGCTTTCGAGCAGCGGAATTAGAAACTATTGCCCAGAAGGCGGGACTCCAGGCGTTTACAGTGCGCTGGCGTTGGCCATTTCGCTGGTTGCTGACGACACTCAAAGGATAGGCCATGATTTATGACGTTATTGTGGTTGGGGCTGGGTTGGCTGGCTGTAGTGCAGCGATTCAACTGGCGCATCAGGGTTGGAATGTGTTGCTTTTGGAGCAGCAGCGATATCCTACCCATAAGCTCTGTGGTGAGTTTTTATCGGTCGAAGTGATTGGAAATTTTGCCCACCTCGGTATCTTGGACGCTGTGATGAAGGCCGGTGCCCATCCGATTTCTCAAACTCTGATTACTACATCGTCTGGGGCTAAATTTGAACAGCCATTGCCGGGAACAGCTCTGGGGTTAAGTCGCTATCAGTTAGATTTAATCCTGTTTGAACAGGCGGTGGCGGTGGGGGCAACCTGTTGCGATCGCACCCAGGTCCGTAAGATTGAGGGAGACTTTAAAGATGGATTCTCCGTCAGTACAAATCAAGGGACTTTTCAGAGTCGGACTGTACTCGCTGCCTATGGCAAACGCTCATCCCTAGATACCCAGCTAGATCGATCATTTACCCGTCACCCATCCCCCTGGGTTGCTTTCAAAGCCCATTGCACAGGGGTAAATCTGTCCGGTGTGATCGAGCTACACGCCTTTCCTGGCGGATACTGTGGTCTGTCAGCCATTGAGACAGGACAGGTGAATCTCTGTTGGATTGGTCATCGCCGTCTGTTTCAAGGCAGTGAAGATCAAAACCTACCCAAAGCGCTATATGCCAATCCAATGCTGCGAGAACGGTTGAGTAGTCTAAGCTATGATTCTTCTCAAAAACATCGTCTGCGTCAGATCTCATTTGCCTTGAAGGGCAATTTCGATGGTGATATTTGTATGATTGGCGATACTGCCGGTATGATTACGCCCCTGTGTGGAGATGGTATGGCCATGGCCCTGCGCACAGCTGAGATAGTTGTTCCTTTGCTCAGTGAATTACTGCAAGAAGAAACCAATATTTCTGACTTTAAGCAATATTATCAACAAAATTGGCAACGAGAGTTTCAACATCGTCTCCAACTAGGGAGAATACTCCATGGGGGATTTATTCAGCCCCAGCTGGCCAATATCAGCGTATCTCTATGCCATACATTTCCCGCACTAGCCAACTGGATAATTCAAAATACCAGAGGGACAGCAGCTACACATCAGTCCGTACAGACTGCCTAACGGCAGAATTTTCAATGGTTTGAATACTAGCGACGGATTTCTATCGCTGCGTTGTAGATGGACTCATTGGTTTGCACAGATTTTTCTAGATTCACTATCGGGTTAGGGTAGTCTACCCCCAGCCGCATATTGCAGCGTTTCTGTTCTTCCTTCTCCAGAGTCCAAGGGCTGTGGATTTTTCGACGGGGCAGCTTGGCCAGTTCTGGAAGCCAGTGTTTGACGTAGCTGCCGTCTGGGTCATAGTCCTTAGACTGTTTAGGAATATTGAAATACCTGAATCCGCGGGCATCGTTGCCAACGCCAGCGGTGTAGCTCCAGTTACCCCAGTTGCTGCAGACGTCGTAATCCACTAGCAGTGATTCAAACCATTCCGCACCCATCCGCCAGTCGATGCCGAGATTTTTGGTGAGAAAACTGGCAACATTCTGCCGCCCCCGGTTAGACATAAAGCCGGTGGCGGTTAACTCTCGCATATTGGCATCCACCAGTGGATAGCCGGTTTCTCCGTGGATCCATTGCTCAAATCGGGGCCAGTCCTGTTTCCAGGCGACCTTTAACCCCCGTAACCCGGTGGGATAAAAGACGGTGTCCCCATGTTTGGCACAAATAAACCTAAAAAAGTCTCGCCACAGTAGTTCAAACACTAGCCAGTAGGTGGAGTCATTCCGCACGCGCTTAGCCTCATAGGTTCCCACTTCTTCGTAAATACAACGGGGAGAAAGACATCCCAGAGCTAACCAGGGAGAGAATTTAGAAGAATAGTCTGCCCCCAACATGCCGTTGCGAGTTTGTTTGTAGACTCGAAGTTTGTCGGCATTCCAAAAGTAATGCTGTAAACGCTTTAGGGCTTCGGTTTCTCCTCCTTTAAAGAGTAAGACACCGCGTGGGTCCGGTGTTTTCTCTTCTAACTCTAGCTCTGCCAGGGTGGGTAAAGCACCGGTATCAATTTCAGGCAACGGCGATAGCTTGTCTGGAGCGGCAAATGCGGTGTAAACCGAGCTGCTTTTTTCTACCTTTTTACGGAATGATGTGAATACCTTGGGCAGCTGGGAGATTTCAAAGGGCAGGTCATCTGGATGGTAAAGTGTGGCACCCCAGTAGACTTCATAGCTGATTTTAAGCTTGGCTAGCTGCTTTTCTAGGGCGTTGTCAATGGCGAGTTCTTCGCTGGTGACTTCTTCGTGCCAGTAGACGGCATCTACCTGGAGGGACTGTGCGATCGCAACCACCTCGACCTCTGGCTTCCCATGGCGCACAATCAAATCTGACCCCTTACCCTGCAGAGACTTTCGCAAATCTGCAACACTTTCCAACAAAAACTGCGCCCGATAGCTACCGGTTTTAGGAAAGCCAAAGCTAGTCTGACCAAACTGCCGTGGGTCAAAACAGTAGACAGGAATAATCTCTGCTTTTTGCTCCAGAGCACGATGGAGTGGTTCATGATCGTGGAGGCGGAGGTCATTGCGAAACCAAAGTAGAATGCGCATGAAAGTAGTTGGGGTGGATTTGCCATGTAGAACATTGATTTTTCTACCAAGGCAGTATGCTAAATAAAAGTTAACAATTAATTCAGCAAAAAGGAACGCAAACGATGGCGATTAAGGTGGGCGACAGTGCTCCGGATTTTACTCTGCAGTCCCAGACCGGCGAGTCAATAACGCTATCTAGTTTCAAAGGCCAAAAGGCTGTGGTGCTGTACTTTTACCCAAAGGACGACACCCCTGGCTGCACCACAGAGTCCTGTACTTTTCGCGATAGTTTCCAGGATTTTCAAGACCTGGGGGCTGAGGTGATTGGTATCAGCAGCGATTCCCCCGATTCTCATCAAAAATTTGCTAACAAGTACAGCCTGCCCTTTACCCTAGTGAGTGACGCTGATTCCTCCGTGCGCAAGGCTTATGGAGTGCCTGCCACACTCGGTTTGTTACCTGGTCGTGTTACTTACGTCATCGATAAAAGTGGTACCGTGAGTCACCTGTTTAACTCCCAGTTCAACCCTAAAAAGCACGTTGACGAAGCCCTGACGGTGCTTAAGGGATTGGCCTAGCGCGTCGGAGAGACCCCACGCAACCGGTTTTGCTACTGTCATCCCAATGACCGTCATCCCAATGACCGTCATCCCAATTGATCAACAGTTCCTTTGCTGACCTGCTGATTCATCCAATCGATGACTGCCGGTGAGCGGGCCGTAAAGGTGATCACATAGTCCTGGTTGGTGGCCCCTGACTTTTGCACCTTGGCATAGATATCGGTTTCACGGACTTCTGTAGGGGCTGAGGTAGTTTTGATCACCAGTTTGATGTTGGTTAACAGGGTGAGGGGCTCACTGTCTTCAATGTGGAGTAAGGCTGTTTTGGTTGATAGCTTTTGTAAACTGCCTTGATGGTGCCGTGCGCCCACCTGTTTACCTGCCAAAGCCACATAGTCCACGGGGATTTCCTGGGCTATGGGTTCCAGGGGCAGATCTTCAGCGGTCAGGTTGAGATTGTAGATTTCACCGCCAATGCCGGTGACGTCATAGATGGTGATGGGGCGTTTAATCCCTTTAGGGTAGACGTTAACTTTACTTTGGATGGCTAAATAGTGGTTGTTGACCTTGCCGATTTCTTGATGGGTGTCTTCTGAAACAAAGATTTGACCGCCGGTGGTATAGGACTCGATACGAAATGTTAGGTTGACGGCCCCACCGATTACGCTATATTTGGTGCGCTTTTCAGAACCGATATTGCCAACAACGACTTTGCCTGTGTTGATGCCAATGCCCATTTCCTGTTCAGGAAATTGTTTTTTGCCCATGGCGATATTGACGTCTTTCATGGCCTGTTGCATTGCGATCGCACAGGCCACCGCCCGATCCGCATGGTTGTCTTTTTCCTTAAACTGGGGTGCCCCAAAAATAACTAAAATGCCATCCCCCATAAACTCATCGATAATGCCCCCATACCGGTCGATGACGTCGGACATATAGCCCAGATATAGGTTGAGAATCTCCACCACTTTCTCAGGAGATAGCTGTTCTGAGAGCGCTGTAAATCCTCGTAAATCAGATGTGAGTATGGTGATCTCACGGGTCTCGCCGCCTAGTTTGAGATTCTCAGGATTATCTAGCAAATTAGCAACAACTTGGTCGCTCAGATATCGATTAAAGGTGCGACGAATTTGACTGGCACTGTGGGCTAGATAGGTGTTGACTCCGGTGGCTGTGCCCACCAGCGCCATCAGTGCGGGAATGACAGGTACCCACCAACCTGCTAGCAGCAGTCCGTAAGCCCCAATCACTAATATAGACGTGCTGGCAAACAGCAGAAAAATTTGGCGCAGCAGTGTTCGTTTGCCCGGGTTTCTCTGTAGCCAGGTAACGATACCGCCCAAACTAGCCCATAGAAAAATCCAGAGAATTTCTACGGCCTCAGGCCAGGTGTAAATCAGGGTGCGACCATCCAGTGCGGCACTGATAATTTGACTGGTTAAATTAGCATGGATCTCCACACCGGCCATATATTTAGGTAAGGCCAGCATTTTGCTGCTGTGGGGCACAAGAAACCTATCTTTAAGGCTCTCGGCAACGGGACCAATCAAAATTACCCGGTCCTTGGCCCAGTCTTTGGGTAGGCGGTCGTTGAGTAAATCCCTGAGGGGAACAGTTTCAATAAACTCCCTGCCGCCGCGATAATTAATCAGAACTTGATAACCCCGGTCATCGGCGCGGATATAGCTACCATCGTTCTGGTTAAACGGCTTAAAAACCGCATTATTAAGTCGCCAAACATCTTGTTGATCAGTATTTTCCGGGCTAACTCCCTCAGCATCTAGATATAGCAGAGCTAAATACAGGCTCAAGCTAGGCAAAATATCGCCTTCAGGTGAGGTGACCTGGAGCAACCCTCGGCGAATGGTATTGTCATTGTCAACAATGCCGTCGTTAGCACCAATACGACCTACGGCTTCTAAGGCAGGAGCAGCGCTAATGGTATCGCGGTTTTGGTTATCCCCAAATACCTTGCGAATGCCAATTAAGTTGGGAGTGTTGCGAAAAACCTCAGTAAGCTCTGCATGACCGGGTTCAACGGGAATATCGCGAAAGATATCCAGCCCGATGGCGCGGGGGCCTTGAGCAGATAGTTTGCTAATGGCCTCGGCGTAGACCGCGTCGGATAAAATCGCTTGCCCCTGCTGGCGGATATCTTCTTCATCAATGCCAATGATGGCAATCCGAGGCTCCGGCTTGTCGACACGCCACTTCAGATATTGGTCATAGGCCAGCCATTCTAAGGGCTGTAGCAGTCCTGCGACCCTCAGCAATACCACCACCAAAGTAACCGTTGGTGTGGCAATGACCACCCCCCGCCATTGCCACCAGAGCTTTTTTAGAGTCATATTTATTTAGCACTGTGGTCGATGCCCTCTAGTAGCCTCTCCAGGGTGCTGCTACTGCTGTTGGGCATTGCTACAGTGGGTGAGTTGGGTACTGCCCCTATCGGTTCAGTTTGCCCAATGATGGGCTGGTCGGCAATAACGTCTAAATCGACTGAGGCCATCAGGTCTGTCCAGGCATCCGGGTTTTGAGCTCGAACAGAGGCGACTAAGGCAATGGTTTCTTGCCAGGCTCCTTGCTCAGCGTACAACGTGGCTTGGGCCAGGGGATCGTCTGCCATGGTCTCCAGCTGAGCGAGGAAATCTGGGGCTGCATCAATCCGCTGGATCCCGCCACCTAGAAGTACATCATCGCTGCGATCGCTGGGGTCACAGATCAGGGCAAAGTCCCAGTAATAGAGGTTGCCAGCGCTAAAAGTGGGGGTAACGCTATCTGCTTGATACTTAGGCAGCATTACCTGAATAGTGCCAGGTTCGTCAGGCAGTTCAACGGTCTGCTGGTAGGTTTCATCCCCAAACTCATTAACGATGGTGAGTTCAGCGTTGGTCGCTCCTGTTTCTGGAATGTAGAACCACAGGGACAGGGGAATATCGGTGTCGGCCCCAAAGGCGGTTGCGATCGCATTATGGGGTAGCAAGGACGTCAATGAAGGGCGCTGTTGAGGGTCCAGGCAAAGTTCGCCACGGGTACCCAGAGAGGGACCACGGGCTGGGGCACCGCGATCGCTAGTATTAGGAAACTGTACGGCATAGCTGGGACCGGCGGCGGCCACCACCAACACAGTTAGCAAGGCTTGGGTAAGGCGTGAGCGAATGGACATGATGACGACTTTTTGGGGACAACCTTAATGAGCGGAACTGAAGGGAAATGTTTATGGCGTTTAACTTTTCTTACTGTTTGACTACAGGTTTTTCAGCCCTGGTTTCGGTAACTTTTGAGTAGACCAATTAGAAAACTGTCTTCTTGCAACAACAATAAAAATCCTTATTTAAAACTCTTGCCCATATTGTTAATTGGTCTCATGTATGGAGTTTAGGAGATTCCTTTGTAGATGGCCCAAGACAGCAGCTGACAAAATCCCACAGCAGTCTATGTAATAGATATTACACAGAGCAAACTGGGTTTCGGAGCATTCTCAACGAATGAGTACAGCTCTAAATATCTATCAGGATATCGGAGACGTTTTCTGCCAAACCTGAACAACATGTAAGCACTGCCCCCATAAATTCGCCCGCCTTTATGCTTCCCAGAAATAGGTTTTAGGGATTCTGTGCGCCCAGAACAATGTGCGCCAAGCTGCAGTTATCCTAAAAAAGTTTTTAGCTTCGAGGCAGGACTATATTGACGCCCCCAAAGTCCCATGCAAGCCTCAAAACTGACCCACGTTAATTTTCGTCGTCTTTTTCAGGCACCTCAAACGACACCTCTAAATCGATGGAGCGATCGTCGTTAGAATCCAGGCCAAAATACCGAGCTTCTATGCCAGCAATATCTGATTGAGTATCCAATGGTACCAGCTGAGTCACTGAGCCAAGAGACAACAAATCTCCCGGCTTGAGCTCAACATCCTGAGTCTTTAAGGTATCCCGTAGCCACCGCACTGCATTAATTGGGTGCTCTAAAAGAGCGGTGCTATTGCCTTCAGCTAAAAACTGTCCTCTGTCGTTATTAAGGACAACACGGATATTGGCCAGTTGTTCTAAACCACTCTCTGTTGCTTCCAGCGTAACTGGGTCCCCCATAATGCCGTATCGAGCACCCACATTGACCGCCACTAGTGCCCCAGCATTAACACTGGCATTTTCTTGATAGATCAAGTCAGGCAGCTCTAAAAATGGAATGATGGCATCCAGGCCCGCCAATAGTTCCAGATCAGTCTCTGCTTGGTTGATATCAGCACTGCCCACCCGCACCATCAAGTCTCCTTCTGCCTGGGGGCGACTGCCAAATGCAATGGGTAGGGTAGCGCCGCTATCTAGCAGCATGTTTTCTAATAAAAAGCCGTAGAGGGGATGGGTAACCCCCAGCTGAGCCTGGGCTGTTGGATTTGTTAAGGCCACCTTGTAACCAACGATTGAGCCTTCATCACCGGCTTGATTGATCAGACGACGAACAAAGTTGACATGGATCGAATCAATTTCCCTGGAGGATAGGCCCTCGGTCAAAATGGGAGCCGGATACCCTGCTGCGTAGTGCTGGAACAGTGAAACGGCAACTAAGTCGGTATAACTTTGGGCGAGTTGCAATGGTTGTAGCGGTTTGGGCAAGGGTTCTGCCACTGCCACTCCTCCCGCCATCATTAAGCCGATACCGATGCCCTGTAACCAGCGCCAGTTGTTCATACTTCTTTCCTTTAGTTAGTGACAGTCAGCTACCAAGTTGCTTAGCGATTAGATCACCTTTGCCGCTTAATAAAACTAATGCAAAGACGCGCTATTTATCAGGACTACTTTAGATGACATCATCCGGAGGATCGGCCAGCCAATTTAGTGGACTAGGCCACCCCGGTAGAGTTTCTTCCAATATGTATGGAGGGTATGGTCCTATTCTGATAGTTATTCAGCATATAGAGCACTATCCGCAATAGTACCCATAAGGGTGCCGCCTTTCTAACTGGTTTGGTATAGGCCTGAGGGGGATCGCACAAGGTGCCGCCTTTCTAACTGGTTTGGTATAGGCCTGAGGGGGATCGCACAAGGTGCCGCCTTTCTAACTGGTTTGATATTAAAGCCGTTTGTTAGGCTATATATTGACGATTATTTTTACAGGCGATAGCTAGACCTTTATGTCCGTTGTCCTTATAAAGTCATCCCCTACAAGTCTGAAAGCATTGAAGCTGAGAGTTGCTGCTTTTTGGTCCCTATCAATTTATGAGACACAGCCTCGTGGTAACGATGGCGGACAGGATTTGGTCTCCAATCACCGCCAAACGGCTATGTCTGCGGCACCTACAGTCACTAAGGAAAGGGCTAGCCAAACAACGCGACAGCCGTATCCCAACTACAAAATCATTGTCCTAAATG
Source organism: Cyanobacteria bacterium P01_C01_bin.118 (assembly GCA_039045805.1). Lineage (GTDB taxonomy): Bacteria > Cyanobacteriota > Cyanobacteriia > Phormidesmidales > Phormidesmidaceae > Leptothoe. Next base: position 2,873 of record JBCCJR010000101.1, on the reverse strand, counting down.
ATGATTTCAACACGTTTCAGCATGTGGCTGAAACCCTGGTGAAGTATATTCCTCACATGACGCCTGACCAGGCGTGGAAGCTAACTAATCAGGTGCATTACGAGGGTCAGTCAACGGTATGGGTGGGGCCTTTGGAGCAGGCAGAGCTTTACCATAGTCAGCTGATTCGGGCTGGGTTGACCATGGCTCCTTTGGAGCAAGCTTAATCCTATGACCTCGTCTAAGTCTAAAGAGTCATCTGGTCGAGTTGTGCTAAATCATTCCACCCATGTACCGGGATTGATTGCGATTCTTCATAAGCTGGCGACTCACCCTCAAATTAAAACCCTGACTCCTGGTGTCATCAGTCGAGGACGTTCCCATGCGCCTCAGCTGCGTCTAAAGGTATCGGTACCGATTTTGGGTGGGTTTAAGTTGATTGCCCGTAAGGGGAAATCGGTGCAAGAGGTATTTGTGATTACCGATTTGACAGTGGACCAGCTGCAGACGGCCATTAAGTCATTGGTCTAGTGGGCTAATGGTTAATGGTCAATTGGAGGATGGCTTAGTTCAAGAGGGGAAAGCGCGATTTGCGATCGCAAACGCCTTTTATCGTTCCTCCAGTCAGCTCGGCCGTGATTTGGCGATTTTGGCGGCGGCTATCTATCGTCAGCGCCATGGCCAGCTGCGGGTAGTCGATGCCATGACCGGTTGCGGGGTGCGGTCCCTACGCTATCACTTGGAGGCTGAGGCGGACTGGGTTTGGGCCAACGAAGGCAATCCCGACCTGCAGGCTGTGCTGACCAAAAACCTGAGCCATGGGATGGCCCCTGACTCCTATCGCATTACCCATCAAGATGCCAATCAGCTGTTTTTTAGCTGTGCCCAGCAGCAAGATTATTACGACCTGATCGATATTGATAGCTTTGGCAGTCCCACCCCCTTTGTGAGCACGGCGCTGTGGGCTATTAAGCTGGGGGGCTTGCTGTATCTCACCAGCACCGATGGGCGCACCACTGGCGGCCATGCCCTGGATAAAAGCATTCAAATTTATGGTGCCTGTGCCCGCAGTCATCCTGCGGTCCATGAGCAAGGACTAAGACTACTGTTGGGCTATGCTGCTCAAAAAGCCGCTGAGCGAGGGTTTCACATTCAGCCAGTATTTTCGATTTTTAATGGCATTATTCATCGGGTGATGGTGCGGGTGTTGTCGCGATCGCAGCTGGAGCACTATGGTTTTCTGACCTACTGCCATCGCTGTGGTCAGTTTTGTACAGCTGACTGGCGTCAATTAGGCCAGCTGAGCTGTGATGCCTGTGGTACTCCTCCGGTTGTCAGCGGCCCCCTGTGGCTGGGACCATTGCATGATGCAGACTATGTTGCTCAAATGGCAGCCTTGGCCCGCCAGTGGCAGTGGCCGCTAGAGCGCCAGCTAGCCGTAATGCAGGCAGAGGCCGCGATGCCGCCCTATTATTACCCCCTGGCTGAATTAGGTCGCCGAGGCCAGATAGATATCCCCTCCAGGGACCGATTAATTAAAGCGCTTTGTTATGGCGGCTACCGTGCTACCCGCACCCATGTAGATGCCCAAGCAATTAAGACCGATGCACCGTTAGCGATCTGTATTGAGCTTGCCAAGTCGGTCAACTGTTCCTAGTCACTTCTGATTGCCATGTCTTCTTTTGTGGGCCATAGCCTTGCAGCTGTTGCGATTTATGCTGTCTCTAATCGGCGTCTAGACACCAACCGTATTGGCAAGTTGGTGTGGTTGGTGTGGTTATTGATTGTTGCTTGTTTGCCTGATATTGACTATGTAATTGAGGGGCGCTGCGTCTGCGTATCGATGGTGAGACGGTTCGTATTACCCATTCTTTCACCGGTGCTTTGCTGTTGCCAGTGATTACGATTGTCGCACTTTGGGTGATGAGAATGCTTATTGGTAAACGTTGTACTGCCTCACCGTTGCAAATATCTCTACAGTTGATGATGGCAGGACTATCTCATCTTGTTCTAGACCTAAGCACGGGTGTTTCTTTGTTACCGTTGTTATAACCTTTTAACAATAAACTGTTTAGGCTTTCTTTTGGACTGTTACCCAGTGCAGGAAAGTTACAATTGGATAACTATTTTCTATATCGTAATCTCTTTATTGAGCTGGGTGTCTTAATTCCCTTGGCAATCAGTCTTATCTTGTTATTGAGACATCGATTAACCTTTGCTAAAACTATGGTGCTGGCCTTGAATTTTAGTATCGCTCTTGGATTTATTACCTGGGCCTTTCATCTAGGTCGGTAAATATCACTCAACAACAACTGGGTGGATAAAAAAATCGGCCAACACAGTCTTGTTTTCCACCAGTCGGCTTTCAGTGGGACGATCCAAATAAGGGAAGGGTTTAGGCTTGGCTAAATTTTCTTTGGGAGAACTATTTTCCGGCTTGGTTAACCCTGCAACTATATGATTTACTACTAGAACGCGCTTAGGCGTTAGTAGACAACTCTTTTTGTTTAGTAAGCTATGGTAACTCCGACCCAGTACCCCATCATGGTAATTGGAGGGGCAGAAGATAAGGTCGGTGATTGCTCCATACTGACTAACTTCTTTAATAGTGCAGGTGGCAAACATTCAATCATAGGGATTGTACCCTGTGCGTCTCAGGAGCCTAGTGTTGTTGGTGAGCGCTACCGGCGTATTTTTGCCAAAATGGGTAGCCAAGATATTCGGGTGCTCGATATTCGTAAACCCCGCGCCTGCGATCAGACTCACTGGCTAGAACTGTTGGATGGTTGTACAGGGGTTTTTCTGTCCGGTGGGGATCAAGTGCGTCTGTTTGAGTTTATTCAGGGCAGTACTTTTTTGACGACGATTAAAAAACGTCTTCGTGTGGGAACGCT
>JBCCJR010000100.1:0-14377 GCA_039045805.1 Cyanobacteria bacterium P01_C01_bin.118 | reverse complement strand
AACGTGAGGTGAGGATTATGTCGTAACCTTTGGTGAGGAGGCCCTGTGCGATTGCGAACCCAATGCCGCGATTGCCACCGGTTACCAAAGCAACCTTGTCATTTAGCTGTGTCATGGTTAATCTCCTAAATTCAATCTAGTTGTGCTCTTTAAAATAAAACGAGTCGATTCGTATTGTTAATAAGCAAAAAAAACTAACTATCCGTTGTTAGATGTTCATGGACAATTGCCCAGCGATCGCCGGTGCGTTGCCAGATATGGGTGCCCCGTTGCCGAAAACGAATGGCATTGCCTTCTTGGTCAAGACCACCGCCAGTCAAGGTGAACACTGTTGTTGCTAAGTCCCCTGCAACCCGCACCTGAATATCTCCCTCAGGTTCAATCTGCCATTGTGAGAACTGAGCCATAAAGGGTTCCCAAGTGGCCCGATAGTCATCCCAGCTAGTGAGAACAACTACGCGTCCCCCGGCATCGTCAAATACCAACAGTTCACTTTGAGCAAACAGTTCCCCCATGGCATCCCAATCCATAGGGTTAGGTCCCGGACTCCAGGTTGCAAACCACTGCGACGTCAGCTGACGGATTTGAGCCTCATCTGACGGGATCATCTGGTTTTCTGTAGGAACGGGTTGTACAACCTCAGCCATTGCAAGATCCGCTTTTGGTAAATCGCTTAATACCAAACTTAAACCAGCAAGGCCCGATAAACCTAGATATAAGAAAGAACGTGACATAGACTAACCTCCTCAATTTTGGTTGTGTTTTGAATGTTTAATCAGCCTAAAAAACCATCACTAGCTCTAATAGTGCAGACAGGGCCATTGCCACAGCTGTGATTTTTAGAATTTCGTGCTCTTCTCGTTTCACCATGGATTTGTGTAAAAGACGCCAGAAAGGTTAGGACTCGAAACTGTACCAAAACTGAAACGTTGCGTTTCGTATATCTATTTTCTAAACGATCCGTATCGGAAGTGTCAACCCTTTTGCTAAAATTTCTGTACGATTCGTATCGTATGTATAATCATAAAATCCTGAAAAGCTTGAGGTCGTTGATATGTCACGTCAGAAAAGCCGTGTTAAATCACAGCCAGCCGGACGACCCCGTTCCCTGGAGTCGGAGCAGTCAATCCTGTTGGCCGCTTGGAAGTTGCTGCAGCAGTGCAGCGTTCGTAAGGTATCTATTGAGGCCATTGCCCGTGAAGCAGGGGTGGGTAAAACGACAATTTATCGCTGGTGGCCCAGTAAGACAGCGGTGATCATCGATGCGTTTCTAGCCCAGGTGGAGGCCCGCCTGCCCTTTCAGGCAACGGAGACTGCAGCGGAATCGCTGACTTTGCAGATGCAGCAGGTGGTCAAAATCCTCAGCGGTGATGTGGGGCGGATTGTGGCGCAGATTATTGCGGAGGGGCAGTGTGATTCGGAGGCGTTGGAAAGTTTTTGCGATCGCTTCCTCAATCCTCGACGCGATGCGGCTCGTCAAGTAATTTTGCAGGGCATTGAGTCCGGCGAATTCACCCCAGACTTAGACCCAGATCTGGCCATGGATATTCTCTATGGGCCAATCTATTACCGTCTATTGGTACGACATTTGCCATTGGATGAGACATTTGCCACAGCGCTGCCACAGCAGGCCATTGTCAGTATTTTGCATACCTGAAGCGTCCGTCAGGTTGCTCCACGGTATGCTGATTTCGGTGAATCTTGGCAACAATTCGGGGTTTAGGCATATGGCAATAGCGACTGCAGTTTTTTCGTTATTGGAGCTCACAGTCGTTTGTTTAGGGCTATTTGTTTGGCTACGTAGCCGTGCCTATTCCGTAGCCGCCGCGCTCTCGCTGGGGATTGTATCGGGGTTGGGTCTTCTGTCTTGCTTACTACAAGTTGGTTTTCTTATAGAACGACCTGGGGTCATTCCGCTATTTGAGCTGGTTGTTGTAGGCGGCATCATTTGGATTAATCGTAACCATTGGAGATTGATTAGCGATATTCCAAAGCGCTTGACCGCAGCCTGGCGAGAAGCACCCATTACAATTTCTGTTTCTGCCATCGCCCTTAGTTATCTGTTCCTACAGGCATTTCTCCTACCTCCCAATAGCTGGGATGCCATGATCTACCATTTGCCCCGAGTGTTGCTTTGGGAGCAAAACCAGAATCTGTTGCTAAGGGACTATGCGGTGACGGCCCAAGCAATATTTCCGGTAGGCTCAGATATTTTGTTTCATTTGTTTTTGCGATTTCATACGGACTATGGGTTGGGTGTTTTTAGCTGGCTGTCTTACCTGGTAATTTTATTTGGGACATATGCGATCGCACGCCCAAGGGTTAGCCAAACCATTGCCTTAACGACCGCTGTGGTTATGGCCTGTCTGCCTGAGATTATCTATCAATCAACCGCCACTAAAAACGACATCATTGTGGCAGCGGTGGCCTTAGCCTGCGTGGTTTGGGCCGACCGCTGGTTACGCAGACCGGCAATCGAATCAGCCCTAGGATTAGGATTAACCCTATGTTTTGGCATAGCCGTGAAGACCTCGTTTATCCTGTTTGGCGGTTTTTTTATGCTGCTGTGGCTGAGCCTGGTAATACAGCGAAGGCACTTAGGTCTGTTAGTGCGTTTGTTAATCACCCATTGGCAAATCGTTTTGTTATGTATCCTGCCAGCGTTGGTACTGTCTCAGGGGTGGTTATTTTTAGACAACTATCGTCAATACGGAGAATGGTTAGGCCCCCCAGAGTTTGCCCTCAAAAATCAAAACCGCGATGGGCTGTTGGGGGCGGTGGCTAACGTTGTTCGCTACAGTTTTCAGAGCATTCATCTTCTCCAGCCAGTTGATTGGGCCTGGGGTTCTCTGACCGGTGGATCAATACAGGCGGGCTTACAATCAGTGTACGATCAGCTGTTTGCCCCCTGGCTAGGTAGAAAAGGCTATACCGGTATTGCCCTGCATCTCCCGTTAGAGACCAAATGGCAGCCCCAGGAAGACACGTCCTGGTTCGGCCCGGTTAGTGTATTTCTCATTTTTCCAGCCGTGGTTTGGACGCTGGTTCGAGAAAAAGAACTGCCACGGATTATGGCGATTGTCACCCTGTGTTTGGTCGGGGCCATCAGCTACAAAGTTGGTTGGTCCCCCTGGAAATGTCGCTTTTTCTCATTAGTCTTTGTGGGTACCGGACTATGCGTAGCGATGTTTTTGCAGCGCTTTCGGGCATGGAGGTTGACCGGTATACGCTGGATAAGTTTGGCAATCCTGGTTTATGGATGTCTTTACAATATGGACAAGCCGCTTGTTCTTTTACCCAATTCTCCCATTAATACCAATATTTGGGTTCAAAGCAATTGGGCTCAAAACCGTTTAGTGTATGCGCATTTATATTATGGTCCACAGGTGGAGTTACAGAGTAAGGTACTGGCATCTGCTAAGCGGGTGGCCGTTGTCGGCTATGCCCACTTTTTTCCCCTTATGTTTCACAACCCGCACCTGGAATTTCTAATGTTGAACATCCCAAAAGGGTTGGATGACGAACAGTCATTTGCGACAATTGAGCCTCGTTTAGTAGAGGTCGATCATTTACTTTGTTTTACCCAGCGATGTGCTCCAACTGAAGCTGATGAGGGATTCAATCTGGTTTGGGAAAATGATGCAGGCAATGGTTTTCCCAAGATATATAAGGTGCTATCCTCTAACGCACTAGGGGACAACGCGTAAAAAATCACAATATTATGCCAGTCACCAAACGTCCAGCGGCGCATCCAAGTCTGCTCGTGTCGGCATGGCGCTCCTTAAATCGATGAACCACCATGCCGACCTTTGTCTCACACGTAGGAGTGAATATAACTCAACAGATGATCAAAACAACAGGGTTTAGTCAGATACTCATTCGCCCCTAAAAATAATGCACGGGAGCGTTCTTCTTCGCTGGATAATGCCGTCATTACAATTACGGGCACCTGCAACCGCTCCTCCCGAATTGCTCCAAGGATTGACACGCCATCCAGCTCAGGCAAAATCAAATCTAGCAAAACAAGATCAAACATTTCTGAGAGCGCCAAAGGAAGTGCCCTTGCTCTATCTGTTACCACCAATGTTTGATGTCCCATTTGTCGTAGTCCTTTCGACAGAAAAGACACCGTCCGAGGTTCATCTTCAATAATTAGAATACTTGCCACAAAAGTACTCTCACACAGCGTTAGTTTTTTATAGATGTGGTCCATCAACCATAGAAGCGTTCTATCGTTGATAGCTCCTCCCCGGGCCTTTGTCCTAAGAATACTACTTGTCACCCTGGCTAGCATTAGTGCCAAGCTTTTCAAGCAATTTATCTGATCTCACTGCGCCACAACGCTTAAAAATCAGCGATGTGTGCTTTTTAAGACAATTTTAGATGCGCTGATGTGAAGGGAATAAAAAGCCCAGAGCTAGGAGGATTCACCCCTTGATAGGCCAGGGACCACCCCTACAGGATAAGTCCGTACCACACGATTATTGTATCGACTGGGCCTGTCAAATATGAGGTGATATGTACAAATCACTATGACATTTTAACCACATCAAGGTTCCTTAATGGGTCGGCAAACCATCCTGAACAAAGTCTGCTCACTTTAAGTGATACAGCTTTCCTATACTGCCCTATCTGAATGGATTGTTAACTTCGTTGTCAAATCCAGGAAACTGTTTAGTCAAAACAATTAATCATGCTCCATGATGAGGCTTGAAAAAACTTTTTGGAGTTCTCTTAAAACTTCATCAATGGCGGATAAAGCCAGTTCTTGTGGTTGGCAGGAGGGATATCTGACCAACATCTGTAGTATATGTAGCATTAATATGCTGTGGAGTGTCTGCCTCATCAGACCAAATCTATCCCTACTTAAATAGCAAGAAACGGGTGGTATTCACCAACGGATACCGATACTTTAATAGACGTGTACAGCCATTGGATAGTATGTCTTCCACCGATACTATTGCCTACAGTCGCAACACCTATAACCTGATGGCCAATGCGATCGCATTTATCCGTCAGCACCATTTAGAGCAGCCCAGCTTAGCCACCATTGCCCAGCACGTAAACCTCAGTGAGTATCACTTTCAGCGGCTATTTACCCAGTGGGCCGGCATCAGCCCCAAACGGTTTTCCCAGTATTTAACCCTGGACTATGCAAAATCCAAAATTGCTGAGACCCACAGCCTCTTAGACCTGGCCCTGGAGTCGGGTCTGTCGAGTCCTAGCCGTCTCCACCACCTGTTTGTCACCTTAGAAGCTATGTCACCGGGGGAATACAAAACCGCCGGAGCTGGTTTGCAGATTCGCTATGGTCTCCATGACACCCACTTTGGCAGCTGTCTGATTGCCATTACCGATCGCGGCATCTGCAACCTACACTTTCTCGACAACTCGGATCAAAACCTCGCTGAGCAAACGTTACAGACAGAATGGCCCAATGCCGCCATTGTTTTTGAACCACAGACAACGGCAGAGGTGTGCCAGCGCATTTTTCAGGCTCCTGACCAGGCCCCTTTAACCCTCCACATCAAAGGCACCAACTTTCAAATCCAGGTGTGGCAGGCTTTACTAAATATTCCAGTGGGGGGGCTGACCACCTATCAGGGGCTGGCCAAATCCATTGGCAAACCAACGGCAGCTCGGGCCATTGGCAATGCCGTTGGCTGCAATCCTGTCGGCTATCTCATCCCCTGCCATCGGGTGATTCGCGGCTCTGGTGCCATCGGCGGCTATCGCTGGGGCATTGATCGCAAAACTGTTCTTTTAGGCTGGGAAGCTTGTCAAACGGAGACACCAGCATGAAACTATCTGACATCGGTGAGCTACTACTGTTGGCAGCGTTATGGGGGGGCTCCTTTCTATTTATGCGAATTGCCGCTCCCATCCTCGGACCGGTGTGGCTAATTGAGCTACGGGTGTTGTTAGCAGGGTTGGTATTGTTGCCGGTGTTAGCCAGAGTCGGGCTGTTAGGAGAACTGCAGCGTCAGCTAAAACCGCTGTTAATCGTAGGCTGTCTAAATTCAGCGATTCCGTTTTTGCTATTGGCATTTGCATCGGTCTCTTTACCCGCAGGGTTTACGTCTATTTTGAATGGTACGGCTCCTCTATTTGGCACGATTGTGGCCTCAGTGTGGCTCAGCGAAAAACTCACCCCACCCCGCATGGCGGGCTTTGTGCTGGGCTTTGTCGGCGTTGTTATTTTGGTGGGCTGGAAGGCCATTGAAACCACCCCTGATATTTTGATTGCCATCGTCGCGGCATTATTGGCGGCCTTAATGTACGCTATCGCCGCTCCCTACATCAAGCAAAACCTGGTGGGGGTGCCGTCGCTGGTGGTGACCACGGGCAGCCAGCTGGGGGCAGCATTGGTGATTATTCCCGCTCTCCCCTTTACGGTTCCTCAGCAGACACCGGCTGCAGGAGTCGTCCTATCGGTTCTGGCCCTGGCTATTCTATCCACCGCCTTTGCCTATATCCTTTATTTCAGGCTGATTCAAAACATTGGATCTACTAAAGCGTTGACCGTGACTTATTTGGTACCACTTTTTGCCATGGTGTGGGGCGCGATTGTCTTAAAAGAAACCGTCACATCGTCAATGCTGTGGGGCTGTGGACTAGTGCTGTTGGGCACAGCCATCGCCAATGACCTGCTCACGCCCCGTCAGGGAATACAGGGTAAAACCAATGGTCAATAATGGGGACAGCCTAGCGTTAACGATGAGATTCATTCAATGCAGTTTATTCCCTGTACCTATACGGCCCATGCCGCCGCAATCTTAGAGATTCTCAACGATGCCATTGTCAATTCAACCGCCCTCTATGATTACGAGCCACGCACCTTAGACAATATGGCTCATTGGTTTGAGAGTAAACAACAGGGTAATTTTCCTGTGATTGGAGCCGTTAATGATGACGGTGTTTTGTTGGGGTTTGCCAGCTATGGCACCTTCCGCGCCTGGCCAGCCTTTAAATATTCAGTGGAACATTCTGTTTATGTTCATCAGCACTATCGCGGTCAGGGTGTGGGCACGGCACTGATGCAACAGCTGACGGCAAAGGCGATTGAGCAGCAGTATCACACCCTGATTGGCGGCATTGATGTTGACAACCCAGGCAGCATTGCCCTGCATAAAAAACTGGGGTTTATCCATACAGGCACCATCCGACAGGCTGGCTTTAAGTTTAATCGCTGGCTTGATCTGGCTTTCTATCAGCTGTTACTGGAAACGCCCACTCATCCCGTTGATGGCTAACGCCTCTACCGATGGATATTGCGGACAACCCAGTAGCTGATGGATAGAGATAGAATTGCGATCGCAAGTCCAATCAAACTCACCCCTGATACTTTATCCAAGTCCAAAATAATAATTTTGCGAGCAACGGCTATCAGTGAGGTGACGATCACCAGTTCCACTTGAACCACATGTTTTTTAAGATAGGCCGTAATATTTTCAAGAATTTCCAGGGCGATCAAGACACTCAAAAATAAACCAAAAATATCTTTCAGTGTATTGCTAAAAAAGCCTTGAGGACTTGGATTAAGGAGATTTGTCGCTAAAAACAGGATCAGGTCAACCATGGTGACCATAATCACGATCAGCATCGCCACTGACAGTAGCTTTGAAACCAGACTTTCAAACTGATCGATCCCCGCTGAGAACCCGGCATCACTTGAACGCCAGCGAATATATCGCTTAAATCGCCTTAACATCACGTTTAGACTCAACCCCTTGAATAATTTAGACTAAATTCCCAAAGAAATATTTTATGAGGCGTCTATTACAGACCGTTTTTTGACATCTCCCCTGCGGTTGCCCCCCAAGACGTTACCAAATAACCTGACCGTACGGTCTTTTGGTCACTGCACCAGCGTCCTGTTTTTTGTTATCAACACTCACTGTTGAAAGATAAATGATTGTTATCTATAGAGAGAAATCTATATTAACTTACTTGTAATTAACTTGAGTCTATCTAGGGTGGAAATTATGATTGATAGTGATTGACCGACATAATTATTAAATTTATTCGACTGTGCAAGAAGGTTTTTCATAAGCGAACGATACTATCTAAAACTTTCAACAGCTATGGGGGGAGTAATATACTCCACCGAAAATCCATTGCTTTATGTAGTTCAAACAGGAGTAGCGTTCCTTATTAAAGAGAATGCTTGGTAAGACTATGATTTTGTGGCTCTTTTTTGCTTTTTTCTCAGGTCTTGTGTTTGCTGACTATCGGTTTAATGATTGGGAAACAGAAGCGCAAGAAAAAAAGGGTTCTTTTCCTGTTGGTAGAACCGATGGCATTAGTCGGAAAATTTGAGGCTTAGAGAGTGGACCACTAGCCCCATTCATAAAATCTCCCATTACTTGGTAAAGCAGCCCTGTTTAAACAGAAGAATCTTTAAAGCTGCTCGTTGCGATTTAAAGTATATCCAGTCGTTAGCCATTCCCCTGGGAAGAGATCAATGAAAACAATTGGTTTGTTAGGGGGTATGAGTTGGGAAAGCACCATAACTTACTATCGTGCCATCAACGAGGGGATCAAGACTAAACTGGGCGGCCTACATTCTGCCAAGATCGCCCTGTACAGTGTCGATTTTGACCCGATTGAAAAGCTGCAACATGCGGGCAACTGGGCAGAGATGGGACAAGTGCTGACAAAGGCAGCGTCAGGTGTTCAAGCTGCTGGAGCTGACTTTTTGCTGATTGGCACCAACACGATGCATAAGGTTGCGCCTCAAATAGAGGCGGCCATTGATATTCCCCTGTTGCATATTGGCGATGCGATCGCAGATACCCTACACCAGCAAGGTATCCAAACAGTTGGCCTATTGGGAACGGCGTTTACGATGGAACAGGACTTTTATCGCAGTCGCCTGAGAGAACGACATGGGTTAGAGGTGTTGATTCCCAATTACCAGGATCGAAAGATTGTGCACCAGATCATTTATCAGGAGCTTTGCTTAGGCAAACTAGAACCCCAATCTAAGGCAGACTATATAAAAATCATCAACACACTATCAGCCCGTGGAGCCGAGGCCATTATCCTGGGCTGCACCGAGATAGGACTGCTGGTCCAGCAAAATGATACCGATGTGCCGCTATTTGACAGCACTATTATCCATGCCGCAAAAGCCGTTGACTATGCCCTGACCTAGTATGGCGTAAGATTTTCCACTAGTAACTTTGAGAGGGTGAAGGGGGAGAGGGAGGCAGGGGAGGAGCGTTCGCTAAGCTCACTGGGAGGATGGGGAGGCAGGAGAGGAAAAGCAAGCAAGCGCATAAGGGTTCCCCCCTCCTCCCCCTCTCCCCTTTCCTTTCCTCACCGGCCAGCGGCTCAAACTGTTGTTTAAAGAGAGAGCGAATTGGGTCCGGCAAAAGCAGGGGTTCTTGGGCTAAAAAGGAGGCGATGTGACCACCAAAGATAGTTTGAATCGTACCCGCTGCTAGGGTCAGGGCCAACGAGTTATGGCGATAGAGACGGGCTAGGTTTTTTTTAGCTGGTAGCCCTGCCACACACAGCCACAGGCTTGCAATAGCTCAGCAGCGGCAGTGGCTGACAATCCGGCCAGTGATAGCTGCTGAGAACGACTTGATGTTTGCAACTGAGCCGACAGTGGCTGAAGACTGATGACTATCAGACAGCTTTGATGGCGAGCCTGAGAAAGGCGATCAATCATCTCTAAATAAGAGTTAGACAGAGCCACATCGTCCAACACTATTAGCCAGCGGTGCTGCATCTTTTTTAGTAACTGCCGTATCCCCCGGTCCACCGTCGTCATAGGACTATCCAACAGATCCGCTAGCAAATCACTAAGAGACTGAACCGTGGCTAGAGAACGCCAGATAACATAAGAGAATTCGGTTTGTAGCTGTTCTGTTAAAGCCAGGGTCATTGCGTTTTTACCGATGCCGCCGGGACCACTAATGTTGATCTGCTTGGCGGCATCAGTAAGGACCCAGGTCTGCAGTTGTTGCAACTTTGGCTGACGTCCGTAAAATTGATCAACGTCAGGGGCATCTCCCCAATCGACGCTGCTCGCTGGCGGTACAGTCACTTCAGGGCCATCGGGTAAAGGCTCAACTAGCTGTTGCCAGTCATCTAGACCAACCGTTTGACAGATTGCGATAAAGGAAAAATACACGAAGTAGGATGTAAGTAAAGGGTGTCTATCACAGTTGGTTGAAGTTTTTTACTGCGCTGGCATTTACCTGCATCCTATGAATATGTAGATAAAACACAAGCCCAAAAACCAACCATAGGGCATTGTAGATACAGAGAGCAGACATACTGCCCCTGTCATTCTATAGACAACTCGATATACCGAAACAGCCCCCGGTGCATGCACTGGGGGTTATTAATAGGTTGACTCTCTTCTTTTAAAGGGTAGAAAAGACAACAATATAGCATTACCCCATCCAGGAATGTCCTTAGACGAGGTAACAAATTCTCTAAATTATATGTAAACTGCTAAATGCATGTCTCCATCAAAAAGGGAGTCCCAACATCAGCTGGTTATACAGGTGAAACAGTTGCTAATTTAATCCTTCAGACAAACACGAGGCAGTAAGGAAATCTCTAGCTCTCGCTCTCAAACAAAGATTCTACCTCGGGCGCTTTCAAATTAAGATCTCCCTTTGCCCATGCAAAAAAAGTCATTACTCCCCCGACAGAAATAGCCAGGCACAGAAGCCAAACAAACCAGCCTGCGCCAGTAAGATTATCATTCTCCTGTAATCGGAGCCCCTTAAGTTCGTTTTGTTTAAGCATAACTACGAGGACACAACGTTACTTAAGTTATTCATGTCACTATCAGCAGATCAGGAATCTGTAGAGATATCAGACATTTGGCAAATAAGTGTGAATAATGGCAGTGTCAATAAGTACATACATTAACTTTAATCATGTTCACCATAGGTCGGCCGCCAGCCTATGATTTCTGTTGGAACAGCCCAAATCTAGAACAAACCTCAGGAGATTAATCGCTGTTTGACTTATACAATCCAGCCCCACGGCCTACTAGAAACCATTGCCTAACTATTAAAATAGTCAGATCGAATCGACGTCATAAACGTCAATAAAAATGAGAGCCATTCATACAAACAAAATATATTGATGCAGACTTCTTTAAAGTCGGTTGTCGATAACGATAGAAATCTTTAATAACCAGAAAATTTCAATCATTGAATCGAAAAAATGAGTGTACAGTATGCATTGGCAACGTTTTTTATACAGGCTCGGCTGTTGTAAGGTTTTAAGGATTCCTTTATTAGAAAATATCAGCCTATGAATCGATAACAAATAAATAATTTTGAACTTTTCCGGAATAGTTCCGTCAAGGATGACTGCAACTTGGTTTGTTTCAGTCTATAGAACCCTAAATAATCATGAGTACTAAGTTTTCTCCTAAATTTACGATAGCGACAGCTTATCCAATGATGTTTTCTTCGGACGATCTTAAATATATTGAGACAGAAATTCTCTATATAGTTGGCGATAAGGCATGTTCTTATCACCAACTATCCGAGGCATCCCATACCGGGCAGTTGGAGGTTAATGAAACCAAAACTGATTGCCATGGCTTAACCAAAGATATCTCTCCCCAAGAAATCAGTATTTATCAACGGTTAGAAAATCTATGGAAAATACACCCATCAGTAGTCCACCCTAAAGATCTAGAAAGGCTTTAGGCGTTAATTATTTTCACTACTATAATTCCGACTATATTTTAATCAGTCTATTTTAGAAAACTCTCATAATTCTTAAAGACCAAATTACCCAGCGAACAAATGCTCGGCGCATATGGTTTACAACATTATTGATTCTCAAAGCACAATCAATAACAGCTACGCGCCACAAAGGACCGTTGGCACAGCCCCTCCCCTGAACATATGTGTGCAGTCCTTGGCTATATCTGCTGGGTGATTCAGTCTTTAAGCTACATTCACATCAAGAGCACCTTGCTTAAGCCTGCTCTTGCCTCAAAATTTAAAGCAGGTTCAGGTCTTAGGATCGAGGATTCTACAACTCCCAAGATATTGACGGACATACCCTGTTTCACATGCTTTTGGAGTGATAAGGACGCCAGTTTATTTGATCCTCGATGCTTAGCCAAACATTTTTTCACTGGTGCCAAGATGCTTACGAATCATCTGTAGTAATTCTTTTGCTTCGGGAGGCTTGACTAAGAACTCAGTAGCACCGGCCATACTCGCGCGAGCCCGATCCACAGGCTTGCTGCGTCCAGTCAAAATGATGATCGGCGTGTCTTTAAAGACTGGTGTGTCCCGTAGAAAACGACAAATATTATAGCCATCTGTATGGGGTAACATCACATCTAGCAGGATCAGACTGGGCATATGCTCAATTAACTGAGAAAACCCCTGCATCGGTTCCTGAATAATCAATGTGCGATAGCCACCGGAGGCTAAGATTTTTTTGAGACTGTGGGCCAATACGGGGCTGTCATCAATGCAGGCAATCAACGGTTGTTGCGTATCGTTGCCGCCTGACAATGTCACCTCAGACTGTGACGGTGACGCTACGGAGACTGTAGCTCCATAGGGTTTATCGGAAATCGGTGCAGTTGGGGCAGCAGGTGCGACATCGGTTGGACTGGGTGGCGCAGAAACAGCTAATTTTGTATCCTCTGGTGCATCTGTAGGTGCCAGTTTTACAGATGAAAATGGTAAATCAGCAATACTCTTTAACTCTAATGTCTCATCTTGCATCAGAGGTATTAGAGATTTTGTTATTTGGCTCAAGGGTTGATCCAATATAGATGCAATATGCCACAGGGTATATTTGCCCGTAATATACTGATGAGGCACAGGTAATCGCTGGGGGTCCACCGGTTTCTTGAGGGTAGGTGAAGACGTTGGGCTGCTTCCCTTCATACCCAGCTGCTGCCATTTTTGCTGTATTTCATTGACCTTAGCCATGGTCATCTGAATTTCCCATGGAGAAAGCGCAATGGTTCGACAGAACCGAGATATGGGCAATTCTATCGGTTGAACTTCACGTTGGGCATAGGAGCACTGGCTTAGTTCAAATAGGCACTCTTGAATAACAACCCGCAACATGAGCTTGGCTCGCACTAAACTCAGCTGTTGTGCTTTAAAGCCTTGATCCAATAGATGGAGCTGCCAATAGGGCTGAGTCGATAGTTGAGCCAAATCAATATCAAGTCTAAACTTGGGGAAATATTCAGACAGAATACGATTCCAGCGTCGCACCGGGTGGGTACCATCCACCGCATAGATTAGCCGCCCTTGCACAAAATGTAGAGTCCAAATTGTTTTATGGTCATTTAGAACTAAATGACCTTCGAAGTGCTTATTTGGAAGCTCTAATAATTTGGTCAGCTCTCTAATATCCATCGGCTGTAGTAGTTAAAATATAGTTTCTTCAGGGAAGTCAGTAAGGTGAGATGTGTGGATGCGTATTGTCCACTCACAGTCTGACAAAGTCGATTAGATATGCGACGAGAGCTCTCATTTAGCTCTCCCATCAAATCTGTCACTTAAATAAGGGGCCTTTAAATGAAATTCCCTCTTTGAATAATAGCCTTCTTACATAGATAGTATATAAATGTTGAGGTTTAGTTTCGCCTTAGTTTTGCCTTATGGGGGTTTCATATGATTCCACAACAGTAACGTTGTATTTAAAGTGATTTGTAAAAAAAAGACCTTTTGTCTCAAAAGTCAGTTCAACATTAGTAGGGGTCTATCCGGGAAAGTACTGAAGATTGTACGAACTTAATTCAATTTGTCTTTTTTATAAAGAGATGGTGAAATTAGCCCCTGACAATCTTGATTTTCAAGAATTCACACCGACATTATAGGAGTCGATTAATCACTCTCTGCTCGTGAATAATCACGGAGATAGTGGTTGGCATTTAGTGCCACAGCCATTAGTACCAGAGGGCTTTTGGCAATTACCCTCTACTGTTAAGAACAGCTAGTTTATCAGCTTACATAAGCGGCCAATAGTTAATTTTATTTTCTAGACAAACATTACTAGACACTTAGCTGTCTTTTTATACCGTCTGTGGTCACATTCATCTACTTGTCTACTTTTTCAGTGCATCTAAAGCCTTACTGTCTATTACCGTAATCCAGTGAATGCCTGGCATAAATTAATACCAAGATTCTCGTTTTACACGGTTCTACTGTTAATAAATAAAAAGATTATCATTAAAACCAGATGGGTTATTAATTGAGTTTTCATACTATGATACAGACTATCCTGGTGCCGCTACCGAACGACTAAATCACCATCAACTATACACATCAGCTATCTGCATTAATAAAGAACAGCTCAAATCGTAGTATGAAAACTCAATTAATAACCCATCTGGTTTTAATGATAATCTTTT
>JBCCJR010000099.1:0-14579 GCA_039045805.1 Cyanobacteria bacterium P01_C01_bin.118 | reverse complement strand
CGTTTCTCTTCAACGGCGGTGCGAGAAGATAAGTTCTCCATCCCTGCAGCAATATCCACAACACATAGCGCACATTGACCATAGCCACCGCAGTTCATCATCTTGCCTGTGAAGGTATATATATCAATCTTGTTATCTATAGCCTTCTGACGCAGATTCGCTCCGTCTGCCGCTGTGATCTCAACATCTTCGTTAACAAACTTAATAGTGGGCATCGAATAGCTCCAAAAGCAATCGCTATAAAGTCGAGAACGCCGCGTTCGGCATTAGTCCAAGCAATTCAACTTGCGTTGGATTATGAACTCTAGTTACACTTCTTTATACACTTTAATCTTAAGAGTTGAGTGTATTAGTCCGTCGGGAATCGTCTGGATTCATTACCGCAAAAGGCTATTTGCTCGTCGTCGGCTCCAAGTGCTGCCCTTGAGGAAAATTCTTGAGGTCATTGTTTCGGAGTAAACGGTGGATCTGGTAGCCTATTTGTATCGGTATTTTAATGTACGGCTAACATTTCCAAACTAGGAGGAGGCGCGTAGTCAATGGGACTACCCTGGTACCGTGTACATACAGTCGTGGTTAACGATCCCGGTCGACTGATTTCTGTGCACTTAATGCATACTGCTCTTGTAGCTGGCTGGGCGGGCTCTATGGCCCTGTTTGAGCTGGCTACATTCGATCCAAGCGATCCTGCCCTGAACCCCATGTGGCGTCAGGGTATGTTTGTTCTTCCCTTCATGTCTCGCCTCGGTGTTACCGGGTCTTGGGGCGGTTGGAGTGTGACTGGTGAGACGGGCTTTGATCCTGGCTTCTGGTCTTTTGAAGGCGTTGCACTGGCACATATCGTGCTTTCTGGCCTACTGTTTTTAGCAGCAGTTTGGCACTGGGTTTTTTGGGATTTGGATCTATTCCGTGACCCTCGAACTGGTGAGCCCGCTTTGGACTTACCTAAGATGTTTGGCATTCATCTGTTCTTATCTGGATTACTTTGCTTCGGTTTTGGAGCGTTTCACCTTACCGGTGTCTGGGGACCGGGTATGTGGGTATCTGACCCGTACGCCCTAACCGGACATGTTCAGCCTGTTGCGCCTGAGTGGGGGCCTGCTGGATTTAACCCCTACAACGCGGGTGGCATTGTAGCTCACCATATTGCTGCGGGTATTGTCGGTATTGTCGCTGGTTTATTCCACCTCACCGTACGTCCCCCTCAGCGTCTCTATAAGGCGTTGCGTATGGGTAACATCGAGACCGTTCTATCTAGCAGTATTGCAGCTGTATTCTTTGCTGCATTTATTGTGGCCGGTACCATGTGGTATGGAAACGCGACCACCCCTGTTGAGTTGTTTGGCCCTACCCGCTACCAGTGGGATGCTGGCTATTATCAGCAAGAAATTGAGCGTCGGGTTCAGGCTGATATGGCTGATGGCTTAAGCCGCACAGAAGCTTATGAGAATATTCCTGAGAAGCTTGCTTTCTATGATTACGTCGGTAACAGTCCTGCTAAGGGCGGTCTATTCCGCGTTGGTCCTATGGATAGCGGTGACGGTATTGCGACTGAATGGTTGGGGCACCCCGTCTTCACCGATGGCGAAGGCCGTGAGCTAACGGTTCGTCGTCTGCCAAACTTCTTCGAGACATTCCCTGTTGTCTTGACTGACTCCAATGGTGTAGTGCGTGCGGATATTCCTTTCCGTCGTGCTGAGTCTCAGTACAGTATTGAGCAAACCGGTGTTCAAGTAACCTTCTACGGTGGTGAACTTGACGGTCAAACCATCAAGGATCCCGCGCGTGTTAAGCGTTATGCCCGTAAGGCGCTTCTAGGTGAGCCCTTTGAGTTTGACCTTGAGACGTTAGATTCTGACGGTGTATTTCGTTCTAGTCCTCGCGGCTGGTTTACCTTTGGACACGCAGTATTTGCACTGTTGTTCTTCTTTGGTCACATCTGGCACGGTTCCCGTACTCTATACCGCGATGTATTCGCTGGTGTGGATCCTGATCTCTCTCCTGAGCAGGTCGAGTGGGGCTTCTTCCAGAAAGTAGGTGACACCTCTACCCCCACATCTAACTAAAATCGAATGGTTTTAGTGTGATTGAAAATGGCTCAGCAGGTTTCGCTGGGCCATTTTTTTGGGATAATGGAAACAAATGGCAACCCTTGCTGGTGTTTATGACAATGGCATTGGGTATTAACTGAGTAGGATTGAACCATGGAAAGTGTTGCTTACATTCTGATTTTCGCCTGCGTTATTGGTACGCTCTTTTTTGCGATCGCATTTCGTGAGCCTCCCCGGATCAATAAAGACTAGACCAATGTCACCTAATCCTGAATAGCCCTTCAGGTCCCTGGGTAGATTTTTGGTCGCTTAGTCCTGAGTCAGTTTTCAGGCTTCTAGGTATAATTCACGTCTGGTGTCGTTCGCAGTATGAATGACATAATAGAGGTACTAACTTCTTTACATTTAACGAAGTTAGCCTCTATTTTTATTTTAAGCATGGTCTAATAAACGAGGCCCGCTTTAAAGAATTCGGGTTTAGCTCCCTATGCAGTGTCCCTTCTGCCAACATCCCAGTAACCGCGTCTTAGAATCTCGCTCGGCTGAAGCCGGACGCAGCATTCGACGTCGTCGGGAGTGCCTGGAGTGCAACAGCCGGTTTACCACCTACGAGCGAATTGAATATGTACCAATCACCGTCGTCAAACGTAACGGTGATCGTGAACTCTTTAATCGCTCAAAAATCTTAAGAGGGATCATTCGAGCCTGCGAAAAAACCGGCATCGAATCCGGTCGTTTAGAAAACTTAATCGATAATATTGAAGCAGATTTACAGCAGCGCTCTGCCCGTGAAATTAGCAGTACTGAGATTGGAGAGCTAGTACTGAAGCAGCTTAAGCCTTTGAGTGAAGTTGCCTATGTGCGATTTGCCTCGGTCTATCGTCAGTTCACCGGCATTCGAGATTTTGCCGATACATTAAACCTCTTACAGTCAAGCGAGCAGTCCTCTGACCCATCCCCATATAGTTCTAAAATCAGTCGAAACGGCTCTGCCCTGACGGTTTAAGACTCAAAATTTCTACCTTGGTAGAGCGAAGTTTGAACTAGCCATCCAAAATTAATCCCGCCACACTCAGTGACAGTAGGGCTAAATTCACTTATCATAAATAATCTTGCGAAGGTTTGTGTACGTTGCTAAATTTTCAGTCAGGGTTTCCATGTTCAGCCCTGCTGCATGTTAGTATTGCCTACTTTGCAAGGCTCTAAGTTTTGGGCCTAGTTCAGGTTCACGTCATACCTTTATATGGTTTAACCCCCATAGCTGGCTGGCTGCTCAGAGTTATTTATCAGGGATAACGGTAGAGCGTTTAAGTGATGCCTTTAACCCTGTCTGAGATAAAATCTGGATTAATGTAGGGGCGGCACACAGACGCACAACATGTCCACTCGATTATGGAGAAACCGTAGGAAACATCTAGCATGGTCAATCTTGAAACGACACAAGCCGATATAGGTTTTACTCATGAAGACTTTGAAGCTTTATTAGATAAATACGATTATCATTTCAGTCCTGGTGACATTGTGCCAGGGACAGTTTTTAGCATCGAGCCCCGCGGCGCTTTGATTGACATTGGTGCAAAAACGGCTGCATATCTGCCTATTCAGGAGATGTCAATCAATCGCGTCGAAGCGGCTGATGAAGTGCTTCAGTCAAATGAGACTCGTGAGTTTTTCATCCTTACAGATGAGAATGAAGATGGCCAGCTAACCCTTTCCATTCGACGCATTGAGTATATGCGGGCATGGGAGCGAGTACGCCAGCTACAAAACGAAGACGCCACTGTACGCTCTGATGTATTTGCTACTAACCGTGGTGGTGCTCTAGTGCGAATTGAAGGTCTGCGTGGATTTATTCCCGGTTCTCACATCAGCACTCGGAAGCCTAAAGAAGACTTAGTGGGCGAGGCACTGCCCCTTAAGTTTCTTGAGGTTGACGAAGAACGTAATCGTCTAGTTCTCAGCCATCGTCGTGCTCTGGTTGAGCGTAAGATGAATGGCCTACAGGTAGGCGAAGTTGTTATTGGTGCAGTACGTGGTCTTAAGCCCTACGGTGCCTTTATCGATATCGGTGGTGTGAGCGGTCTGCTACACATTTCTGAAATCTCTCACGATCACATTGATACTCCTAATACGGTGCTCAATGTCAACGATGAGATTAAGGTCATGATTATTGATCTTGATGCTGAGCGTGGTCGGATTTCACTGTCTACCAAACAGCTAGAGCCCGAGCCTGGCGACATGGTTAAGAATCCTGAGATTGTGTTTGAAAAAGCTGAAGAGATGGCCGAACGCTATCGTCAGCAACTGCTAAAAGCAGCTGAAGCTGAAGCAGCGGCGGCGGCTGGTGAAGTGGATGATGCCGGCGAGATCGATGATGCCACCTACAGCGATGAAGATGCCACTGCTATGGCCGGTGTTGCAGAATAATCGACTATTGCAACTGATGGTTGATTGAGTTGGTACAGTTTTGAAACTTTAATGTGGGGCCATTGGCCCCACATTTTTTATGGAATGATGCAACAGAATGCGATTTCTATCACCTGTAATGCCCAAAGATTTACAGACATCCATGGGGTGTTTCTTGATAAAGACGGTACACTAGCCGACGTTGCCACTTATCTCACTCAGTTAGGGCAAATGCAGGCTCAATTATTAGAGGCTCAACTATCGGGTACTCAGAATCTAACCCTCAAAGCCTTGGGCTTTACTGATCAAGGGATTACGGCCTCTGGTTTGTTAGCCGTAGGCAGCCGCCGGGAGACCATTGTAGGTACAGCCGCTGCCATCGCTATGATCGGGTGTCCATGGATCAAAGCGCTAGAACTGGCAAACGCTGCCCTAACTACCGCAGACCAGCGCTATTCACCCAAAGCGTCTTTTACCCCTTTACTGCCAGGAGCCTTAGATTTATTAAAGCGTCTCAAACAAGCTGGGCTCAAAATAATCATGGTGTCAGCTGACAGTCAACAAAACTTGGAAAGCTTTGTCGATCACTATGAGCTTCAGCCTTATTTTGATCGGCTGCAAGGTGTCAACAGCCAAAATCCGTCCAAAATAGACCCTAGTTTTTTAAAAGCCGCTTGCCAAGGGCTGGACATCTCCCCTGATCAAGGCTTAGTCATTGGCGATGCTGCCAGTGATTTTCGGATGGCTGCCACTACAAAAGGCTTTATAGGTTTTTTGGGGGGTTGGCAGCCTCAGCTTTTAGGAACCAATATCTTGGCAGGCTATGAACATTGGCAAATAACCGCTTTACCCAATCACACATTTGTTAAGAACTTGAGTGACATTCAGCTGGTGTAACCATCAAACGATGGGAATAGGCTACTAACAAAATAGAGGTAGCAAGCTGCTACCTCTATATTCAACCTTGATTGGCACATAATGTGCGTTGATTACATATCATTGTGTTCGTTGTTTCTAAAGAACTCAAGTGACACTTCGTCACAGTTTGTAGAGTCATATTTTTGAAGGCGATTCGAAGGCAAGGCGTTACACTGGTGGGTATAGCTGCTGAGATTAGCTGATGTCACCATTTCCTACTCATCGTCCTAAACGGTTGTCCTTAGGACCTCTAGAGGCTGAAATTTTAAATATCTTGTGGCAGATAGGCACCACATCGGCGACGGTGATTCACAATCAAATTCTGGAAGACATTGATCGGGATTTGACCTATTCATCTGTAGCCACTGTTTTAAGGCGGCTTGAATCCAAGGGTTGGATTGCTAAACGACGGATTGGGCGCGCTTACCATTGGGAGCCGCTACTTTCGGCAGACAGTGCAAAAATTCTTAAATCTCACGAGCATCTGCAACAGTTTCTAGCGGCCAGCAATCCAGATATCGTGGCGGCCTTTGCAGATACCCTCGATCAAGAAAGCTTGGACCAGCTAGAAGCGATTACTCAACGCATTCAAGCTGCACGGCGGGCACAGCGTCAACGAGGGCAACAGCTATGATGCATACGAGTTTGATGGTGGGCGCGATCGCAACGGCTATCCTATTGCGGCTAGCCTTTACCCATCGCTGCTTAGAAAACGCCCAATGGCTGGCTGTATTATCACTATTGATTGCCTCACCGCTCCTTTTACTGACAACCGCCGTCGCCATTATCATAATGGGACCCCATGGTCATATGGTAAGCCCCATCGAAGGCTGGATAAGCTATGGCACAGCCTGGTTATTTGTAGGTATTAGCCTCTGCCTATTAGCTTATTTGGGATGGCAAGCTCACAGTGGTATTCAGCGCATCCAACAGTACCCTGAAAGGTCAGTACAGGATACTATCAGTCGCATTATGGACGCAGAAAGTGCCTTTAGTGCGCAAATTGGTCTTTGGTCATCCGAATTAGTGCTGAGCCAGGGTCTTCTTAATAGCCTGGATGAATCCCATTTAGCAGCTGTTATTGCCCATGAGGATGCCCATAGGTACTATCGCGACACCTTTTGGTTCTTTTGGTTGGGCTGGCTCCGACGACTCACCGCATGGCTCCCTTACACCGATGAGCTGTGGCAGGAACTATTGTTACTGCGAGAAATTCGAGCAGATAACCGGGCTACACAATCCGTCGATCCAATTACCTTAGCGGAGTCGTTGGTACAGGTAATAGCCGCACCTCTTTCACCCACTATCACTGCCAACTTTAGCTGTACAGTTCCCAAAAGTCGTCTAAGTCGGCGGATTGATGCATTGCTATTGGATCAGCATGACTATGGCTTTCAACCACAGTGGTCGGTAGTGACCTACGGTTATCTTGCCAGACTGGGACTGGGATTATTTCCCCTCTGCTCGATCCCATTCCACTATTAACTTGCTTGATTAGCCTGCTGCCTTAGTTTTTTTACTAAAATGGCACGTCGGGTCCAGGCTCTGAAGAAGGCTGTTTTTTGTCAGTTTTAGAGCTTTCTGCTTCGACAGGCTCGTCATCTAAATTGACAATCTGGCCATTAAAAAACTGAGCAAAACTTTTCACACTGCGTTCTAAATCGCCTTCAGCCTGATAAGCAGCAGGGGGGTCCGCTGCCGACGATGGCGATTTGGCAATAGGTGGTGATACCGATGGCGCAGGATGGATTGGTGGCTGAGAAACCGGAGGCGAAAAGTTATTCGGCGGCGACATTTTGATATCTGTTGCAGCAGCAGTAGGGGCCGATATTGCCGATGGGGATGGGGGAGCCGCAGACTTGGCCGCCACCACCACCATGGTGACGCGAATCTTGTGACCAAATACCTTTTCAAACGCAATTTCTACATTACTCAAGCGGTCTTGAGCCATGCGCATCAGCTTGTCATTGGTAATTCCTACGCGGGCTTCTACACCGTCACAGGTCACCAGCTGGCCATGTTGCCGCATCAGGACCTGGGTACCCATGGGGGTCAGCTGAGCAACTATTTTTGCCCAAATTTCACTGAGGCTGCCCATAGCTGGGGCATCTATCTCTAGCGGCGGCGGCGATACCTGAGGCGTTGATACCACTGGAGTTTCAGCGTCCACCTTTGGCTGTGATGGGGATGTCTGGGTCGGCGGAGATGATGAAGTTTTGGCAACAGGCGCTGCGGCTGGCTTCTCTATCTCAGGTGATTTGTTGGCGGATAAAGGTTCTTTAGTAGATAAAGGTGTGGATACTTGGGACGGGGAGGCCGTAGATTGAGGGACGGGGGTTGTTTTCTCTGGGACAGGCTTGTTGGGTACAACCATTGGTGGCGGCATTGCTCTGGCCTGACCCTGGGCTGAGGGCTGCGCTGAAGGCAACAGTCCCATCAAGGTAATTTCTAACCATAGACGAGG
Organism: Cyanobacteria bacterium P01_C01_bin.118; assembly: GCA_039045805.1. Taxonomy (GTDB): domain Bacteria; phylum Cyanobacteriota; class Cyanobacteriia; order Phormidesmidales; family Phormidesmidaceae; genus Leptothoe. The sequence continues at coordinate 6,740 of JBCCJR010000099.1, read as the reverse complement.
CTGTGTGGTGTTTTTCACCTGAACCTCAGCCATGCGTAAATGCTGCTGGCTGGCCAGTAGCCACGGCATGGGCAATGCTCTAGCAAAGGACACCATTTCAGCCCAAATTGGCGGGGTAATAGCGACTAAGTCTCTCCGCTCACCAGCCGTTTTTGCAATTAACAAATCACGATAAAACGCCACCAAACTCTGTAGCACCATCAGTGGTTCTCGACCCCGATCCATTAGCTGGCGCAATAAAATCAGCATCTGAGTACCGTCATCAGCACTGACTGACTGCACCAGAGTCAGCAGGTCTCGCTCAGATACGGCTCCCACCAAATCCCAAACCGCCTCGATGGTGATTTCCCCGTCCAGCAAACCCAGCTGGTCTAACAGACTTTCGGCATCGCGCAGTCCCCCCTGGGAGAGCTGTGCTACCAGCTGCAGAGCGTCTGGGGAAATTGTAATCGACTCTTGCTGCGCAATGTAGTCCAAATGTTGGACCATTGCCTCCAGGGGAATACGACGAAAGTCAAAACGCTGACAGCGGGAAATAATTGTGGGTAACACTCGCTGAGGATCGGTGGTGGCTAACACAAACACCACATGGGGCGGCGGCTCTTCTAACGTTTTTAGCAACGCATTAAACGCTGCCGTACTCAACATATGCACCTCGTCAAGCACATACAGCTTATGGCGACACTGTACCGGGGCAAACTGAGCACGTTCAATCAGCTCGCGAATATTGTCTACCCCCGTATTACTGGCAGCGTCAATTTCAACAATATCGAGGGCAGCACCGGCTGTAATCTCGCGACACACCTGACATTCACCGCAGGGCGTTGGAGTAGGTGCTTCACTATTCAAGCAATTTAACGACTTGGCTAAAATTCGGGCGCTTGATGTTTTTCCTGTACCCCTAGGGCCACAAAACAAGTAGGCTGGGGCAATTCGGTTTTGTTGGAGAGCGTTGGAAAGTGTGGTCGCGATCGCACTCTGGCCAACCAGCTGAGCAAATGTTTGCGGACGGTACTTGTGATGTAGCGGTTCGTAGGCCATAGACACCAAGTCCTACTCCAATCTCCAGGCCAAAGACTGCATCAGAAAAACATGCCTGAACAAACGTAATGAGCACGTTTAATTATAGGAGCTTCAGGGGCTATCAGCCCATCACCACCATGTCTTTTACTGGCCAAAATGTCTGCCAACGCGTCAACCATGTAGGCCAGCGGCTAAATCGCTTACAGAGCCTTACTTCATTACCTTTAGAAGACCAGTGTACCTGATCAAAAATTTGATGTAAGATGAATAGCCCCCGACCACAGTCCCCTAGACTGTCACCGTCGGTACTGCCATCATCAGGACATTGACGGCATTCGTTGGGTATCTCAAACCCACTACCCTGGTCGGTAATAATCCACCAGTAAGCATCATGCACCCTGGCATACTGCACGGATACATGTTTACTGGGGTCTAGACTATTACCGTGCTTGGCCGCATTGACCAATGCTTCTTGCAATCCAAGCCGCAGTTCATCTCGCATTTCAACTGGAGCACGCTCCAGCAACGTATCGATAATTGGACAAAGATATAAAGTTGAGGCAAAACTCAATTTATCCCACCTTATTCCAGTGGATGGTGTCATCACACTTACCATGAAATCAATCCCCAACACCGGGCGAACTAGCCATTGATGACAGCCCCAAAAATCAACACAAACGTAGTCTTAAGCAATTAAGCAGGATTCGTTATGTCAGATTAAAAATGAATAATGTATTTAACAGGTGTTATTTAATACGGACTACAGGGAATTAATAAGCTTTTTGCTCTTTCCCAATATATCAGATATGCAATAAATCAAACAAAAAACAGGAAAAAGACTCGACCAAATTGATATTTTTGTAATGTTTCGAGACTAAAAAAAGACATCTTTATATCTTGCGATCGCTTTAAATTAGCCCTCTCGAACTCCACGATTTCCATCGGTGCTTTGTAATAGAGAACATCTGCAACTCTTTATCCTGTACTTAACAGCGGAAGCCACTCAAGCAATTACTGTGTCAATCAAACATAGCTTTAAGGAGTGTCTTTAAAGCCGTCCTACTTATCAGCAACTTAGGCCTGTTAAAAACATCACTGCATATAAAAATGCTTAGTTGATCTCTACATCATCAGAAAAATCTTATACTCACTTCAAAAAAGTTCGACAGACTAATCAAACAATTATTTAAGCCTCAGCAATTTCAACCAGGGTTGATGTTCGTAATTTCGATCAATATGTAAAATATCCGTTGTTAGACGGTCGCCATTGCAACCCTTTACCCCTTGCTAAAAGCTTATTTTTCTCCAGCCAAAAATTGCCAAGTCCACCATATCTGAGTATTGTCTTGTTTTGACTTTGGACCGAGGTTAACGACGCCCTTAAACAAAACAACCCACAAGCCACAAGCACTAGAAACCAACGCAAAGGGCTCACAGCAAAGAGCAGATAGCTAACAACAACAGCTTGCTCTAATGCGCTCGGAAACGCTACTTTAGCGTTAGGATAAATGCTGTCTAGCGGCATCCGCCACGATATCTGACTCATCTTGTGTGAGCTGGGTCAGAGTTGGTATAACCTCCTTTGCCTGAGGAGTTTGTAGATAGTGACTCAGGGACTGAGCCAAGCGATGACGGACTTGCCAGTCATCACTCTCTACAAACGGTAACAGTAATGGTATCGCCCGCGGGTCTTTAAGTTCACCCATGGCACCAATCGCCGTCAGTGAAACTAAAGCCGTGTTTGACTGCAGTGCCTGTTTCAATAACTCAAACCCCTGACTTACTCCCAGTTCACCTAAACACGCCACAATGCTCATCTGAACAATCCATTCAGAGGTACTGTTATAAGCCGTCACCAAATCGTCATAGGCTTCCGCCAGCTGTAACGCTCCTATTGAATCCGCTGCTGCTGATTGAACATCAGCTTCCGGATCGTGGTAAAGTGCATACCTTAAAACCGTTAGAGCCTTCTCTCTATCTTGGTTTCCTAAACTCGAAAACTGACTGATGGCGGCATAGCGAACTCGCGAGCTGCTGTCGCTAATCACATTTTGTATTAGCTCAAAGGCTATGACTGGGTCAATCTCCCGGAGTAAATTGACAGCTCGTAGCCGCTGTCCTAAATCTTCGGACTTTAGCTGTTGTTCGATTTGCTCTGGAGAGATGACCATAGTAGGCGACAGCCCTAATAAATCTTGTCCACGTCCAGAACTAGAGTTTTGCTGTAGATGAAACTACAGATTTTAACTTGGACGTGGTTTATGAAACATGCATCCTAGATCATGCCGGTTAGGCATACTGCTGTGCAAGTTCGCGGACAATATCCCCTCGGGTCAAAATTCCAATCACCCGTCTAGCATCATCAACGACGAGCAAACGACGAATTTGTTTGTCATGCATCAAATGAGCTGCACGCTGCAAATCGTCATCTGCATCGATGAGAGTGACCTTACGGGACATGACATCAGCCACAGTCTGGCCCAACGCCTTGTGCAACTCTTGGTTGTAGCGAGCGGGATTTGTCAAATAAACAACGCTGTCGAGCAACATAACATAGGCTGGCAACGAAGCCCCGCTTACCTGCCACATTAGATCAGTTTCAGAAATCTCACCAATCGCTTCTCCGTCATCATCAACCACAGGCAAGCCGCTAATCCGATGGGTAGCTAGCAGCTGAATTGCGTCTTTAAGAGGCATATCCGCTGTGACCGTCAACGGAGGAGCTGTCATCATCTCACCGACGGTTTTAGTGGCCGTTGTCGTGGCAATTGGTTTGTTGCTAGCCATAGGCTCAGTTGTATTAGGAACTGTGTATCTAGACCCTGTCCACGTCCAACCGTTTTTCCATAGAAAACCCTATGGTTTTTAACTTGGTCGTGGTTTCTCTATTGTAGAAACGCTTTTTGAGGAAAATACGGCTAGTTCAAAGGTCGTTACATAGAGATATATAGTTGCAACAAAATAATCTAAGAGGCTTTAATTAGAATTAGGTGTTGGTAATTTGCAACATTTGTAACTCTGGTGTGATTCTGAGAATTGAAGCTGCATAATTTTCAAAAATAAAACAAAATTGTTCCTTAAATTGTCAATAACCCAATAACCCGCCCTATGGTCATAGTCGGCTAGTTAGCTATGGCAATTTGTATTTTCTATGGTCAACTACATCAATAAATTTGTTACCCAGTCCATGGCAATGCCATGGTAGAGATTACCCAGCTCGTTTCTCAGACATCTATTTCTTCAGAACCTGTAACCAACCAACAGCGACCCATCAAAATGGGGGCGCTGTGGAATATGAGCTTTGGTTTCCTCGGCATTCAGTTTGGCTGGGGATTACAAATGGCAAACGGCAGTGCCATTTTTGAATCGTTAGGAGCCAATCCGCATCAGCTGCCATTATTGTGGCTAGCCGCCCCGATGAGTGGCCTATTGATCCAACCTGTGGTGGGTTACTGGAGCGATCGCACCCGGACTCCCTTGGGGCGACGACGGCCCTACTTTCTAGGAGGTGCATTGCTCAGCTCCCTGGCGTTAATCCTGCTTCCCAATGCCCCCAGTCTATGGATAGCGGCGGGGCTGCTGTGGCTATTAGACGCTGCTGCCAATGTCAGCATGACGCCTTTTCGGTCCTTTGTGGCGGATATCGTGCCTGCGCAGCAGCAAACTAAAGGATTTATTATCCAAAGTCTGCTGTGCGGTTTGGGGGCAGTTCTGGCGTCGGCCATGCCGTGGTTAATGGCGCACACGGGTGTTCTGACAGATGAGGCTCTAGACCTGACCAGGAATGTGCCGCTATCGGTAAAGCTATCGTTTTACCTGGGGGCAGCGGTCTTTCTTGGCACTGTGTTATTGACGGTAGTGACCACCCCAGAATCTTTAGAGACATCCACAGCACCAGTCTCCGAAGACAGCATGATGCAACAAATCTGGCAGGCTGTTGTAACGATGCCTCCCATCATGCGCCAGCTAGCTTGGGTCCAGTGTTTTAGCTGGTTAGGGGTATTTTGCATGTTTCTTTATTTGCCCCCAGCCATTGCCCATCACATTTTTGGTGCGGTCCCAGGTACTCCCCTCTATGCCAGAAGCGTTGAGTGGTCGGGGATATGCCTAGCCGTCGACAATTTAGTTTGCTGTGTCGCAGCCATGGGTATCTATGGTGTGGTAGCTCGCCTGGGAGAACGTCATACCCACAGTCTTAGTCTGTTATGTGGTGCGGTGGGCCTGATCTCCATTAGTTGGATCCATCAGCCGGGGTTATTGCTATTGCCGATGGTGGGAGTGGGAATTGCGATCGCAAGTATGCACTCTCTTCCTTATGCCCTGTTAAGCAAGGTGATTCCCGCAGATCAAAATTGTCTTTACATGGGCATTTTCAACTGTTTTATTGTACTGCCCGAGATTGTTGCATCGTTAGGTCTGGGGTGGGTAATGACCTGTGTTGGCTGCGATCGAATTAGTATTGTCGCACTAGGGGGCTGCTCTATGGCAGTAGCGGCAATTCTGGCGCAGGGGATTCCTGAACAAGGCGAAATATTGATAGAAAAATGTGGGCAGTGCCCACCCTACCAAGGATAAATGGGGAAACGGTTCTTGTGAAAGAACTAACTCTTTAAGAAGGCCACTAACTCCTCTAATTTGTCCCAAGCAGCACCGCTTGAAATAATCTCTTTTGCCTGGACGACGCCATAGGACCAAGCTTCTTCAATAGTGTCACCAATAACCGAACCACCCACCTGCAGAGCCAAGGCCGCATTCAAGGCAACTGCATCTTGCTGGGCCTGGGTGCCTTTCCCCTGGAGCACATTACGCAAAATGGTCATATTTTCCTCCAGCTCACCCCCACGTAGAGCTGTCACGTCAGCTTTCACCAACCCCATACTCTGAGGATCAATCACTTTAGAAATCACTTTGCCATTGGCCAGCACCGCCAAATCGGTCTTATCTCCCAGACCAGCTTCATCCAACCCTTCGCGACCATGGAGCACAATGGCCTGGCCCATACCCAGCTGTTTTAAGGCTTCAGCCATCGTAGAAATAACGGAGGGGTCAAATACACCGATTACCTGCCCTGTGGGTCGCAATGGATTTATCAATGGTCCAAGTAAATTGAAAACCGTGCGAATTTTTAACGTGCCACGGATAGGGGCCACGGCTTTCATCGCCGGATGCCATCCCCGAGCAAACAGGAACGTAACTCCCACTTCTTTTACAGCAGCCTTTGCTTTCTCCGGCGGAGCACTCAGGTCCACCCCCAGCCCTTCCAGCACATCAGCAGATCCCACTTTACTAGAAGCAGAACGGTTGCCGTGCTTGACCACTGGAATGCCAGCCGCTGCCGCCACAAATGTAACAGCAGTGGAAATATTAAAGGTGGAGGCTCCATCACCACCAGTACCACAGGTATCAATGCGGGGCGTCGGCAAGGAATCATCGGCCTGCATTCCCCCTAAGGACTGTCCCTGCAAGACTCGGGCCATACCGGCTAGCTCATCTGCAGAAACCCCTTTGGACTGGAGCGCTGCCAGAATCGCACCGGACATGATGGGATCGACGGATTCGGTCAACCAGCCCTGCATTAGCGATTCTGCTTGATCGACGGAGAGGGATTGCTTATCAATGAGCTGCTGGAGCAGGCTAGACCAGTTGGTTGTCATTGCAGTAGGCGTTTAGGACTTCAGTCAATAACGCTACTACAGAAGTAAATCAAAAGGCGATGG
>JBCCJR010000098.1:0-14592 GCA_039045805.1 Cyanobacteria bacterium P01_C01_bin.118 | reverse complement strand
CCTAAAGTTCTCTATCACTGGCGCACCCTGCCCACATCTGCTGCTTCTGGTGCTCAAGCTAAACCGTGGGCCTATGATGCGGCTCAACGGGCTTTACAGGCGGCTGTGGACCGCAGCGCCTATGCTGGCACTGTGGAATCTGTGCCAGGGCAACCGGGTTTTTTTCGAGTCTGTCGTTATCTTCAGATTCATCCTCGGGTGAGCATTGTTATTCCTAGTGCCGGTACCCGTTTAGACATTAATGGCAAGTCCGTGTGTTTGCTAGAACAATGCCTTGAGAGTATTCGCCGTCTTAGTACCTACCAAAACTATGAAATTATTCTGGTGGACGGTTATGATATTCCAGATACTACACTCCAAGCTGTTGAAGACAGTGACCTACGGCTAGTGCGCTGTGATCAACCCTTTAACTTTTCTCAACGGATGAATCTGGGGGCGCAGGCTGCCGAAGGAGATATCCTGTTGCTGCTCAATGATGACACGGAAGTGCTCACCCCTGATTGGATAGAAGCTATGGCTGAGCTAGCTCAGCAAGAGGAAATTGGGGCAGTTGGCGCTAAGCTTTTTTATCCTAATGGTCGTTTGCAACATGCCGGGATGGTTATCTTGGGGGGCAATCCCAGCCATGCCTTTCACAATGGTGCTGGTGGTAGTGATGGGTACTATTGTTCTAATATTGTTAACCGCAATTATTTAGGGGTTACTGGAGCCTGTCTGATGATGCGCCAGACCGTGTTTGCAGAACTCAATGGGTTTGATGAGACCTTTCCCCTAAACTATAACGACGTAGACCTTTGTTTGCGTGCCCATGAAGCAGGTTATCGCAACGTGTATACGCCCTATGCTGAACTGATCCACTACGAATCTGTCAGTCGTGTGAGTGACCTCAAACCGGGGGAGTTGGAACATCTTCATAGCAAGTTTGCCCACACAAACTATATGGTGGACGACCCTTATTACAACGCCAATCTATCCGTTAGGCGACCCTTTTTTCAGCTGGCATGGCCCAGTGAACGTCAAAAAAGATTAGAACAGGTTGCCCAGCAAGGTCTTTCAAAAAGTTTGTGACGTATCCAAGGGTGGCTGCTGTTGTTCCTACCTATAATCGCTGGTGCAAAACCCAGCGCTTTTTGAAGCATTTTATGGGGCAAACCTATGGTGCTTTGACGATTGTGGTTGTGGATGCCAGTTCTCCTGATGGTACGGCGGAACGTATTCAGCAGGACTATGGCGAGGTCACTGTTCTACAGGTGGATGATCAACAGTTTTGGGCTGGTGCTACCAATGCTGGTGTGCGCTATGCCCTGAACCAGGGCTATGACTATATTTTCACCATCAATGATGATGCGGTGGTGGCCCCTGATCATGTGGCGTCTATGGTTGACCTGGCGCAACGCTATGATGCTGATATTCTGGGCAATCGTATTGACTATCTGGCAATACCTGGCATGATCTGGGCATTAGGGACTCAACTGGTTTGGGGGACTCCCAAATTTCTACAGCTACAGTACCATGGCATCCCGGCTACGGATTTGTCGGCAGATGTGTTGAGCCAGGAGATGTTAGCGGTAGATGCGCTCCCGGGGAATGGGGTGTTAATTCACCGGTGCGTGTTTGAACAGGTGGGGCTTTATCAGGATCGATTTTTACCCCACTATCATGCAGATTCAGAGCTGATTTTGCGGGCGGGTAGGCAAGGATTTCAGGCCTATGTTGCGCCGAGAATCGTCTTGCAGGATGATTTTGCTGTGGAGCAGAAGCAGCAGGATTTGAGGAGTTTAGCGGGACTGCGGTATGCGTTTCTAAATCGGAAATCGCATTTGTATGTGTTTGCGATCGCTTACATTCTCCTCCGCTATTGTCCCTGGTACGCCTATCTACAAACGGCTTATTACCTACTCAAGCGACTGATAGGACTGAGTAAAGGCCGTCCTGGGTCGGAAGGGCTGAGCGGATCCTGACCGAGTCAGATGCTGCCACCACCATTGCCAAAAGTCCACCCACCCCAGAAAACGTCCCTGGCCAGTTTCCCAGTCTGACAGACAAAGTTTCGCGCTCCACAGCAGCATGTATACCAGATTCAGGCCCAGGGATAGCCAGGATCCATGCTTGTAGAGAAAATACAGTTTGCTAAAGGTAGCATGGCGAAACTTTGCCCGACGGTTGCGATGGGTAATGGCAGAAACTGCATGGTGTACCAGCACCGCCTGGGTAACGCCAATTTTATGACCCTTGCGAAAATAACGTTCGCAAATTTCGATATCTTCGTAATCGAGAAAAAAGTTGAGGTCAAACTGGGGGCAGCAATCAAACTGTTGCAAGTTAAAGATCATGCTGCAGCCCGATACCCAGCGACTGGGCAGTACGGCTACTGGGTGCTCTGCCGTATGGACATGGATTAAACGATGTTTTAACGACCCGGTCCACCAGTTAAACCGTCCCTGGGCAAACCATAGATCACCATTTTGAGACTGGATCCTGGTGCCAAGAATACTTAGTTGGGGCTGTTGTACAAAGCAGGTTTTAAGGTATGCGAGAGCGGTTCGTACCAAACAAGCATCCGGGTTAATTAACCATACGTGCGCTTTGGGGTCACGGCTAAAAACATACTCCAAACCTACATTGCAGCCTCCTCCAAAGCCCAAATTTTCCTTAACTGTAAGCACCGTTACTCGGTTAAACTCTTGTGACAAACTCTCAACCGAGTCATCATCGGGAGAATTATTGACAATCAATGTTTTGTAGGGGATTGCTCTGTCCAACCGAGCAATGGAAGCCAACAGCTGCCGTAACAGTTCTGTTGAGTAATAATTGACTGACAAAAAATAAACCATACAGCGTTTCTTTCCCGTCATGGGATATAGCTTGGTGCACATAGCTCGGTGAATGTAATTCCAAGCCATAGGCGATTGCTAGAGGCTTTGGGCGACAACAGCTAATCAGCTGTCAGGAACGCATTGAGCAATCAGTATGTTTAACCCTAGTGGATGATACAGTGCTTCAGTAGTGAGCTATTTTTTGGTTATTCCATTGTGAACGTTATACCCACTACTATTCCTGAAGTCTTGATCATAGAGCCTCAGATATTTGGCGATGACCGGGGGTTTTTTTGCGAAAGCTTTAATCAAAAAAAGTTTTTAGATGAAACTGGACTGACCTACCAGTTTGTTCAGGATAATCACTCCCGCTCCAGACAAAATATTTTGCGGGGCCTACATTATCAAATAGAGCAGGCACAGGGCAAACTGTTGCGCGTGGTGATTGGTGCCATTTATGACGTAGCCGTCGATATTCGTCGCAACTCCGCGACATTTGGCCAGTGGGTGGGAGTTTCCCTCAGTGCTGATAATCACCGTCAGCTTTGGGTTCCGCCGGGGTTTGCCCATGGTTTCTACGTCACATCACCTTCGGCAGACGTTCTCTATAAAACCACAGATTACTATGCTCCCCAGCATGAGCGCAGTATCCTGTGGAATGATCCTGACTTGTCCGTTGACTGGCCCTTAATGGATGTAGCCCCCGTGCTATCCGCTAAGGATCAACAGGCCAGCCCATTCTCAGTGGCTGAGGTGTTTGAGTCATGAAAATTTTGCTGTTAGGCTGCCAGGGGCAGGTGGGCCAAGAGCTGCAAACTACATTATTCAAGCTAGGTGCACTGACTGCTTGGAGTCGCAGCGATATTGACCTTACAGATACCGATACAATCCTTTCGACTGTAGTGGCGCAGCAGCCTGATGTGATTGTCAATGCAGCCGCCTACACCGCTGTAGATAAAGCAGAAAGTGAGCCGCAATTGGCCCATCAGATTAATGCTGTGGCCCCTGGTAAACTCGCCCAAGCAGCGGAATCATGTGGAGCTAGGCTGGTACATATTTCCACCGATTATGTATTTGATGGTCAGCAAAATCGCCCTTATTTGCCGGACGTAAAGCCCAATCCACTGGGGGTCTACGGTCAATCAAAACGGGCTGGGGAGGTAGCTGTGCAATCGGCTACCAAACGCTATGCAATTCTCCGTACAGCCTGGGTTTATGGTGCTAAGGGCAAAGGTAACTTTGTTAAAACCATGTTGCGCTTGGGAGCAGAGCGAGACCAGTTAGGCGTTGTCTACGACCAGGTGGGCACACCTACCTGGTCCTATGACATTGCTGCGGCCATTACGGCCCTGATTCCTAAACTGGATGAGCAGACCTACGGTATTTATCATTACACCAATAGCGGTGCTGTGAGCTGGTATGATTTCGCCATTGCTATCTTTGCAGAAGCCCAAACTCTGGGATATTCTTTACAGCTTAGCCATGTACAACCCATCACCAGCGATCAGTACCCTACCCCTACTGAACGGCCTGCTTATTCGGTTTTAGGGTGTGAAAAGCTGGCTCAGCTGGTGGATACAACGGCTCCCCACTGGCGTACCAGTCTCCGGAAAATGTTGAAGGAGTATCTGCACTAAGCCCGCAGCTCAGCCCTAGACTTAGGATGACCCATACTCTATGAAGGCACTAATCTTATCGGGAGGCAAAGGTACTCGTCTGCGACCTCTCACCCATACGGGGGCTAAACAGTTGGTACCTGTGGTTAATAAACCTATCCTGTGGTACGGAATCGAACAGATTGTGGCCGCAGGCATTACTGAGGTGGGCATTGTTATCAGTCCAGATACTGGAGATGAGATCCGCGAGATGACTGGCAATGGTGAACGATTTGATTGTCATATCACCTATATTCCCCAAGAGAGCCCAGATGGTCTGGCCCATGCAGTCAAGATTGCTCGTCCGTTTCTAGGGGATTCTCCTTTTTTAATGTATTTGGGGGACAACTTAATCCAGGACAGTCTGCTCACCTTTGTCACGGAGTTTAGCCAGCAACACCTGGATGCCATGATTCTGCTCAAGCAGGTAGATAATCCAACTGCCTTTGGTGTCGCAGAATTGGATGCCCAAGGTCGGGTATTACGGCTGGTGGAAAAGCCAAAAAATCCCCCTTCAAATTTTGCATTGGTAGGGGTGTATTTATTTGCAGCAACTATTCATGAGGTGATTGCTAACCTGCAGCCGTCGGCCCGAGGTGAACTAGAAATTACCGATGCCATCCAGTCCCTGGTAGATACCAAAAAAATAGTGACAGCTCAGACTCTACAGGGATGGTGGCTAGATACAGGGAAAAAAGATGATCTGTTGGAGGCCAATCAGATTATTTTAGATGCCACATTATCGAGTAAGATTTTGGGCGATGTAGATGAAGCCACAAAAATCAGTGGTCGGGTACGTATCGGTGCTGGTTCACAGATTGTTAATTCTACGATTCGTGGGCCTGTGGTGATTGGTGAAAACTGTTGTCTCGAGAATTGTTTTATTGGGTCTTACAGCAGCATTGCTGATGGTGTCAAATTAACTGATGTGGAAATGGATCACAGCGTAGTGCTAAAGGATGCCGTGATTGAGAAGATTCATCAGCGGATTGTGGATAGTCTGATTGGTAGACGGGCTAAGCTCAAACATAGCCCCCAACGCCCTAAGGCGTCTCGCTTCATGATTGGAGATGATTGTCAGATTGAACTTACTTAGCTATGAATTAAGCTACACAATCACAGATATTTACATCAATTACTTGTTTTTTATTTTCAAAATAACATTTTGAAAATAACTGCTTCCTTTCAGTTAATACGTTTTAACAGTTCAATTCAAAATTGATTTTCAATAATTTAATAAACTAAGAAACTAAACCATTATCATCTTTGCAAGCGAGTTTACTAGAGAAAGTTCCACCATGGATATAATTGAAAGTTGTACCAATAATTTTTGATAAGTGTCATGAATTTCAAAGAAAGCATTAACGACAATTTTAATTGCTCAATTGTCATCCCTATTTTTAATGAGGAAGAGACAATTCGAGAATTGTGGACTCATATTAGTAAAAATATTAGTCACTTGTCTGGTGCTTTCGAGATTATATTTATAGATGATGGAAGTGTAGACAAATCATTTGAGATTATTGAGAAATTAGCTTTAGAACACCCCAACATTAAAGTGATTCGTCTGTCTAGAAACTTTGGCCATCAGTGTGCACTAGCGGCTGGTATTGATTATGCTACCGGTGACTCAGTAATCTTGATGGATGGGGATTTACAAGATACACCTGACGCGATTCCACATTTTATAAATAAGTGGAAAGAAGGCTACGAGGTAGTCTATGCTGTTCGACAAAAGAGGAAGGAGAGTAAGCTAAAGCGCTTTTTCTTTTGGCTTTTTTATCGTCTTATACAGATTACATCTGGAATCAAGATGCCTGCAGATTCAGGTATCTTTTCATTGATGGATAGAAAAGTAATTGATGCTATACGCAGTATGCCTGAGAGAAATCGATATATCACTGGACTAAGAGCTTATGCCGGGTTTAACCAAGTCGGTATTCCTGTAGAACGAGGCCCTCGTTACAGAGGAGAACCTCGAGTAACTGTAGGAAAACTAATAAAGTTAGCCCTAGACGGCATCATTTCTTTCTCAGCAATTCCATTAAGAATGACCACTTATCTGGGTATCATTTTTTCGCTTTTGTCATTTTGTATAGGAACAATAGGCATATTTTACAAATTTGTGCTTGGAAAACCCTTTCTGTCTTGGCCCTATGGATTGACAACAACTTTTTTCATGGGAGGAGTACAACTTGTTTTTCTTGGTGTTCTAGGTGAGTACATCAGCAGAATATATGATGAAGTCAAGCAACGTCCTTACTACATAGTACGGAGCAAAATAAATATGTAAAGATGCTCATGTTTGGTTCACTAAATATTTCCGCAACTTTTGAGATGAATTGAATTAGCGAGTATTGTTTTTATGAAATCTGGCTTTAAATTTTTGTGGTTGTTTCCCCCGATTTTTATTTTTATTTTTATATGGCATTTTGGTGTTGATATGCCTCTTCGGGATCAATTTGATACACCTGGCAAAGCAATCATCGAGTTTTCAAAGGGGACTCTGTCTTTCAATGATCTTATAGCTCAACACAATGAAAGTCGAAAATTTTTTCCACGCTTAACGTTTATTGCCTTATCTCAGCTGACGGGATGGAATACACGCTATGAAATGTTCTTATCTTGGATAATATCTTGTGGCATCTATTGGAATGTGTTACAGCTGGCTAAGCATACCTTAGGTAAGGGGCGACCTATCTTTAAAGCCCTAGGCATATTGGTTATAGGGCTATTCATTTTTTCTCCTGCTCAATATCAGAATTGGCTTTGGGGGATTCAGCCTATTACGTTTGTTCCTGCTTGGGCTCTAACATCCTGCATAGCTGTCTTTTACTCTCAAATGTCTTTAGGACTCATATTTCTAACTTGTTCTGTAGTTTGTACTATTGCAACCTTTTCTTATGCTAACGGAATATTGACATGGGTCCTGGTTATACCCATTATTGTAATCTCTGGAAAGTGGCGTCTATTCCCATGGAGTAGACGCAGAATTCTTTTCTTGTTTGGTTGGTTAGGGATGGCATTGTTAAGCGCGCTTCTATATTTTCACGATTACGCTAAACCTGGACATCATCCTAGTTTTTTATATGCAATTACTCATCCGATTAAGTCAGCTATATATTTTCTTTCCTTCTTAGGTTTACCTTTGAGCGGTGGACTTGGTGTTATAGGCTCAGCCATGATTGGTGCAGTCAGTATTCTGTTGTTTATATTCTTCTGTGTGAGAGTATTTTCTACAAGTAAAGATAGATTTTTATATAAGGCCCTGGGTTGGCTTACTTTAGCTGCGTATACACTCTTGTCAGCACTAATCACAACATCGGGAAGAGTTGGCTTTGGCGTCGAACAGTCTCTGGCAGGACGCTATGTGACTTTTGTAATACCTCTATATGTAGCCATATGTGGTTTATTCTGTGTTTGGATAAGTTATGCTGGTAAGCCCTTTCAGTTCAAAGAGTTAACCTTGTCTGAGAAGCCACAGAAAAAAGGTTTTTTAAGTTCTAAATCTATATCTTTTGTTGTCTGCCTTTTCGTATTTTTGTCTATGTATTGGCATTCATCTGCGCATGCTTTAGATATGGCCTATATAACTAAGCTAAATGCATCATATGGAAAGACATGCCTGATGTTTTTAGCGGAATTGCCAGACAAAGACTGTATTGAGAAGTACGTATATCCAAATATTGATACTGTTCGACAACGCATTCCAATATTTAAAGCAGCAGCTAAGCTATCCCTTCCTATTCTAGAGTCTAAGTTTTTGCAAGATCTAAAATATTATGGGGATAAAACAAAAGTTTTAGATGGTTCTATCAGCCAATTTAAGCCGGGTTCAGATACCCAATATGTTGCTAACGGAAGGGTGAGCCGTTCAAGTAATGGGTTTATGACAGATTCCATTCTTTTGGCTTATGAAGATGACATCTCTGGAAAGGATACTGTATTCAAGATTGTCGGCCCATTAAGGCCTACAGAGCACTTAATGATAAAAGTAGACAATGTAAATGAGCGGAACTATTTAGCCTGGCAGGTTGCTATACCTAAATCGCTATTGCCTGAATCTGCATGCATAGTCAGTGCTTGGGCTTTTGATACTGATACTGTATCAACTAAGAAGATTGAATCTGAATTGAATATTTGTAATTAAGCTTTCTAGGATAGACTTCTAGAAAGCTTAGGAAGAATGTATCCTTGGACGGTAATAGTAATAATAAATTTCTTCGAGCTTTCTGAAAAGTCAAATAAACATTTTATATTAGTGTTTATCGCACTTTCCTTTTTATTTGATAAGTTATAAATTGAAAGCGCTAAAACTCTTATAAAAGGCTTCAATATACTTTGCTGAAAATATGGAGAGTGGATTTGTTAGAATAGAAGCTTAGATTAGATATCGAGTATTAACTGGTGCTTTTGAAGGATATCATCTATCAGTCTGTCGAAGCTAAAATTCTAAGTTAGTCCCTTTTAGAAGCTTTGTATGATGGGCATTTTAAAATAGTTAATTCGACTTCTTGATCTTTACTTTGCACTAATTAGATGCAACAAGAATTACTCCTAGAATGATAAAAGCCAATCCTATTAATGTTGTGAGTGGGATGTTTTCTTTGAATATGAAGAAACCTATGAGTACGGTGAAAACATACACCAAAGATATTGATGGAGCAGCCACACTTAATTTTACACGTGTCAACAGGAGGATGTAGGAAATTGCTCCAACCCCATAAAAACCAAGTCCAATGAGTAATTCAGGAATAGTTATTATTCTAACTATCTGGTGAATAAAATTACCTTCTTCGATGGTTGCAAGTCTTATTGAGCCAAGTTTTAACATAAGTTGACCAATTGAACTAGCTAGGACTGAACTGAATAGAAGTAAGATACTTTGTACTGTCATAAATAATTTCTCCACATACTGTAGTTGAAATGATAATTAGTGCACATAATAGCAGCTGAATTTATTCCTCAAGCTTGACCATAAAAGAAATTATTTGCATCTTTTTGTTTTGTAGAAATCAGTTTATAAAATTACCATTTCTTGGTGATTTATGATCCTCTTTAATAGCTTTTTAATTGGCTAATATCAAAATAAAATATATAGTATATTGCCAGTATAAATATGATTGTAATTGAGAGATTGCACAAGCAGGTTATTGTCAGTTGCCCTAAGCTTTGAGAAAAGAAAGAGTGTTTCAAGCTGAGTCGGCTTTAGTTGCAGGTGTACCGTATTTATCGGTCCTAATTTTGTGCGCTATTGTTCCAATAGCGGATCGGCAATCATTGTTTTAGATGTCCCTTGCTTATGCTGATAGCCTAGCGACTATTGCCGATTTAGAAGATGTAAGATGGGGTTCACTTCACGAAAGGTGATATCTATGGTGCTCAGCTGGTGTCTCAACTGTCGGTTAGTATGAGTTTGATACTGTTTTTACTTTGCGATTGAGCCCCATGTAGATTGGTCACTATCTGGGTCAGGGGCTTTTGTGCAGACTAGTGTGGTGGGTCCGGTGTACCTTGCTAGAAGCATCTTGTAATTATTGGGAAGCCCCGAAATTCTGCGTGCTCTAGGATGGCGGCCCCAATGCGACTTTACCACCGGGCTTTAGACAAATATTTCGGTGTTGTTTCACCCATCGTGATTGGTGGCAGTCATTGCTATCAGAGCAATACCAACGTTACTATGCCGCCCTCTATGGTGGACGAGTAGTGCTTTAAGTAGATCCGTCACAGGGATACACCTAGCTAGTGGGTCTGCGTACAATAATCGAAGCAGGGTGGGCAACCTAACAATATCGGTTATTACAATACTGTAGGTTTAGGAGACATTAGTGGCTAAAACAGCGCTGATTACCGGATTGACAGGTCAGGACGGCTCATATCTTGCTGAGCTACTGCTGGGCAAAGGTTATGAAGTTTATGGCATGGTGCGCCGTTCTAGTTCGAGTAGTTTTGGGCGGATTAATCATTTTGCAGATAAGGTTCACATCATTTCTGGGGATTTGCTAGACCAGTTTTCGTTGATGGATGCCATTGATCAGGCGCAGCCAGATGAGATTTATAATTTGGCTTCCCAAAGCTATGTGCCATTGTCCTGGACACAGCCTGCGCTGACGGCTGAGTACACAGCCATTGGCGTTTCCCGATTATTAGAGGCGATTCGGCGATGTAAGCCCGATACGCGTTTTTATCAGGCTTCCAGTAGTGAGGTCTTTGGGCAACCGGATGAATCTCCCCAAACTGAGCGCACAGCTTTTCGTCCTCGTAATCCCTACGGTGTGGCAAAGGCTTATGCCCACTGGATGACGATTAACTATCGCCAGAAATATGACCTGTATGCCTGTTGTGGTATTACCTACACCCATGAGTCACCGCGTCGAGGGGCGGAATTTGTGTTTCGTAAGATTACTCGAGGGGCGGTAAAAATTAAGTTAGGGCTGGCAAGTGAATTAAAGCTCGGGAATCTGGATGCGCGTCGTGATTGGTGTCATGCAGAGGACGTAGTGAATGCTATGTGGATGATGCTTCAGCAAGAGCGGCCCGATGATTACATTATTGCCAGTGGTGAAACCCATTCTGTAAAAGAGCTGGTGGACTGTGCGTTTTCCTCTGTAGGGTTAAATTGGCAAGATTATGTGTCGGTGGATCCTGCTTTTTACCGACCTGATGAGCCAGTTACTTTGGCGGGCTCTATTGATAAAATTAAGCACGATATTCAATGGCAGCCTCACTATTCGTTTTCAAAATTAGTGGAATCGATGGTGGAGAATGAACTCAAAGATTTGACGCAATAGTTTGAATAACTAAGGTGTTGGTGAGTAGATTAGGGCTTAGCGACTGGTTTGGCACGGCCATTGAGGATGAGCTCCTGATGACGGATGGCAGTGTTGGCCACCTCCCAAGGAAAGGTGAATGATTGAAAAGATTCTGGTGAGATCCGATCAATGTCCAGATCGACAACAACTTTTCTAAGGATTTCAAGTAGCTGCTGTCGTAACTGTTGTAGTTCCTCAAAGTCTTTGGCCTGTTCTATTTTTTCGATCAGGTCAAGAATTTCCAAGTTATAGCGATCGGCGCGATCTTTCTGGTTGCTGATTAGCCATTGTCGCCCTTGCCACAGACTAGAGCACAGGAGAATGCCAACGGACAACAGTAGTCCAATGGGTTCAGCATAGGTGACTAGAAAGCTGGGATTATCCTGGTTGTAGTACGCTCGGGCTCCTTCATGGAGCGGGAAACCTAAGTTCTGACTGATGTCTGGAGATTGCACATTGGCAGTGCGAGGATTGATGCGAATAAGTTCGCTGCGATGTTCGTAGAGAATGCGGGTAATAGCTTTGACTACATCGGGATTAACGTCGGCATGGGCAATCAGCAAGGCACTGACGGCAACGACGGGTAAATCTTGGGACGGAATAGGAGCACCACCGTCGTAGCTACCTTTGGGAATAACGGTGGGTTGTAGGTAGGGCTGTGTGAGCTGTAAAGCGCCAATTTGGTCGATGGGTACAAGTTGGAATCGATTGTTGGCTAACAGCTGACCGGTGGCTTGATTGCCCAGGCCAATAATCCGAAATGTGGCGTCCACAGTCCCTGCTTGGAGGGCTGTATAGGCCTCACTGGCAGGCATTGACTGAAATTGAAAGTCGTCTTTGGTCAGACCATAATGTTGGCTGAGGGGCCAAAAAAGATTGTAGGAACCACTACCTTCAGGCATCAGGGCAACCTGCTTACCTTTTAGATCGGTAAGACTGTTGATGTTGGCGTCTTTATTGGCAATCAGATGAAACATCTCAGGATAGAGCTGGGCAACTGCTCTGACATTGCGTCGCACTGGGGTGTCATTTTGCACCAAGGCAAGGTCTACCACTTGGTTGTGAACGTCGTCCATATTTTGGTTGGACCCAGGAGATTTAATCACTTCGACACGGATCTTGGGTTCATTGGTTTCAGTGACTTGGGCAATAGCCTGGCCAAAGGCGTAGTATTCGCCAGTGGGACCACCGGTGGCTAAGCGGACGGTATAGCTCCGATTTTGGTCGTGGATGAGTTTGGTGATGGATGCGATCGCAATCCCCACACTGACAACAACAATAAAGCCCAGTCCCCAGCGTCCCCAATGTTTTTGCATGGTTTTATCTCTCCTTATCCAAGGCCAACTCAGCCGATAGAAAATCAATAAACTGACGAGCAGTTCTGCCGGAGCGACCATTGTGGCGAGTGGCCCACTGTCTGGCTCGGTAGTCCAAATCCTCTAGCTCCAGCGCTAGGCCAGCCTGCTTTGCCAGATGATGAACAATGTTGAGATAGGTAGGCTGATCAGCGGCCTCAAAGGTGAGGGTGAGACCAAAGCGATCGCTAA
The DNA here is from genome assembly GCA_039045805.1 of Cyanobacteria bacterium P01_C01_bin.118. Classification (GTDB taxonomy): domain Bacteria; phylum Cyanobacteriota; class Cyanobacteriia; order Phormidesmidales; family Phormidesmidaceae; genus Leptothoe. Next base: position 1,762 of record JBCCJR010000098.1, on the reverse strand, counting down.
AGGATAGTTTCTCCTGCACCGTATCCCAGGATTTCAGCTCATCCGCATCGCTGGGACGAGGCCGGTCGGCAAAAAACTCACGCACTAGATGTCGTCGGTTGGATGTAGCATAGACGACAACATTCTGTGGTCGGCGAGTCAGACCCCCTTCTAAAACCACTTTAAGTGCTTTAAATGCTTCATCATCCTCTTCAAAGGAAAGGTCGTCGACAAAGATAATAAACTTTTGCGGCTGGGGTCTCAGGTATTCCACAATCATTGGCAGATCGTAGAGATCTGTTTTGGCTACTTCAATCAGCCGTAATCCCTGATCGGCGTATTTATTGAGCAGGGCCTTTACCAGGGAGGATTTGCCAGACCCTCGACTGCCATAGAGTAGTACATTGAGGGCGTTGTACCCCGCTAGCAAAAATTGAGTATTTTTGACTAGGGTGGCTTTGGGGCCATCATAGGCGGCCAGATTGTCTAAGCGAATGGGATCGGGTGTTGCAATGCCCAAAAGCTGACCCTGTTGCCAGCGAAAACCATGGAATTGACCAAATTGACCGGTGCCCTGTTTTTGGTAATAGGTGGCTAACGTAGCGATGCCGTTGACCCAGCTTGATGGCAGAGCAATGGGGGGCTGGATCGGCATTAAAGACCATACTACCGGTGCTTGGGGAAGCTGACCTACGTCTTGCACCCATTGGCTTAGCTGACTGGGGGATAGCTCATATAAATCCTGCAAAATTGCTAAATCGTGGCGGGCGGCGGCCATTAATGGCACCGGCAGGTCGGTTATGGACAATGTCTGGGCCGCTTGGGTAAAGGCATTATCGGCCACCAATATGCGCTCCAGGATATGGTCTGACCAGCTTTTGCCAGTATTTGCGATCGCTGAAAACCATTGCCCATAGTCAGCCATACATTGGGCTCGCTCATGGGCCAGGCATTTGCTGCTGCTAAGGGTGCTCAGCAATGATAAGAATGTTTGACCTACGGTATCCTCCAGAACAGACTGATACAGTAGAAGCGAGGCTAACTTTTGTCGGTATTGAGCGATAGTTTCGACCCCAGATTCCTTCATCCTCAAGCTCTCTATTGTTTACTACCAAATTCTATGTCCCCCTCAATTATCATCGCACTTATCTACGGTATTCTCGCCCTCGCTGGTGGCATCGTTGGCTATCTGAAGGCAGGTAGTATGACATCGTTAATTTCTGGAATTGTCAGTGGTATTTTGTTGCTGATTGGTGCAGTGCGAGCAGCTCTTGGGTTTGCCAGTGGACTGTGGGTGGTTAAAGCTGTTTCTTTATTGTTGGTGATCGTCTTTTTTGTGCGCTTGTTAAAAACGAAGAAGTTTATGCCTGCAGGGCTGATGGTGATTGGTGGTGCGGTTACCTTGGTGGGTGCATTTGTGTAAATGCGTTTGTGTAAAGGAGTGAATGTTAGCTCTTTACTCTCTACTCTCCAAAATTTCTCTTAACACTCCTAATCCAGTCTTTTCGTTGGGTAGCAGACGTCCGGCCTTCAAGGTTGCACCCCTAAAAGGATTATTTTTGATATTTAGGTGACTGTCGAGGTCCAGGTGATTAGCCAAGGGTGATAGCTGGGCTAGGGCAGTGTTAGCCAGGGTGCTGTCGGAGTAGCAGCCAAACATGATGCTGAGGCCGCAGGCGCGGGCGGTGTGGATCATGCGACGGGCTTCGGTGAGACCGCCAGATTTCATGAGTTTGATGTTGATACCGTCGATGTGTGGGGCCAGGGGCATAATGTCATGGCT
>JBCCJR010000097.1:0-14631 GCA_039045805.1 Cyanobacteria bacterium P01_C01_bin.118 | reverse complement strand
CTGTAGGCTTCTACGTTAAGGGTCAAATCTAAACCATTGACTCTCTTGCCCGACAGAATATCAGAAACACAATGCTCCCAGCGAGAGAAAAAGTTCAAATAATCAAGGTCCGCGTCGACACGATTAACTAGCCGACGCGCCCCTTTTTCCGCAAGACTGGTATCGACCGTCTTAGCAAATTGACAGAACTTAGGATATCCGACATCACCTAAGCCGAAAATCGCATACTGGAATGGAGAAACTGTTTGAGTCGCCGATAGCTGCTCAGCAAATGCTCGGGCGTTGCCCGGAGGATCGCCGTCACCAAAGGTGCTTGTAATCACAAGCAAAAGATCGTTAGAGTCAAGATTTGTCAGGTTCAGATTATCAAGAGCTTCACAGCCTACATCTATTGATTTTTGCTCTATTTGAGCAGATAATCGTTGAGCCAGTCGCTCTGCATTGCCTGACTCTGATCCAAATGCGAGTATCGTACGTTCAAACATAGTGTTTCCCCGACTAATTATTAGTCCGCTTCATAGTATTCGTCGTATTTCTCCTTGGAGAATTCCAGGCTGTCGAAATCTGCCATCAGGTCGTTGATGACGCGCCGAATGCTAATGTATTCAACGATTTCACCAGCTTCATTCTTAATCGGCTGCACGGTAGTATCAACAACATAGAGGACCCCACCTTTACCAACGTTGGGAAACACCCCCGTCCAAGTCTTGCCAGCTTGGATCGTATCCCACATGTCTTTGTAAACTTCCTTTGGCACATCTTTATGCCGAACTACGCTATGGGGTTGTCCCATAACTTCTTCGCGGGTGTACCCCGTTAGCTCGCACAGCAGGTCGTTTGCATAAGTAATATTGCCCTGGAGATCAGTTTTAGAAATAACCAACACTTTGTCGAGTGATTCTAAAACTTGCGCTGCAACATCTGGTGATTCAGTAATCTTCGCCATGATTGTTTATCCTTTTGTAAACACAACTGTTAGGGAACTGTCTTTTTTCTCCACACAGAACCCAAATTTTTAGTCTCAACATGGACCAGATAAGCCCATAAGAAGTTAGTTCGTTAGTTCGCTGATACCGTTGGTAGAGCTAACAGCTTCTTTAAAGCCCGGTTTCCCTTGACAGTATCTTCGATGGTGTAACCATCTAAAACCTCTAGGAAAGCTGCAGTAGCCTTTGCCAATGCGCCTTTTAAGAGACAACAAGTGTCTATGGGACACGATTTTTCACCACATTCCTGAAGGCAGTCTAATACGGCCAATTCGTTTTCTGTGATGCGTAGGACCTCAGCGACCGTTACCGTTGATGGTGACTGAGACAGTCTCAATCCACCTGAACGGCCTCGCACAGATTCTACTAATCCCGCTCGAACCAACAGATGAGCGACTTTCACCAAATGATTCTTAGAGATTCGAAATGTGTCAGCCATGTCAGAAATTGTGCACAAGCGGTCAGGATTGATCGCCAGCTGCATAAGCAGCCGCAGAGCAAAATCTGATTGGAGACTCAGTCGCATAATGAAGCTTTCTAAAGTTGTATTTCTAATACATGTATTAGAAATACAACTTTAAATAAATGCTGTCAATAGCTAATTAATTAACAGATGCATAATCTGCTTTAAATCTATGCACTATTATCATTGACTAGTCTTGCTATGGGGCGAGCAGTATATAGCTATAGGTGCATTTGAAAACTGACAAGAGCCTACAGACTTTATTGCGTGATTTATGTTTACCCTGGCTGATATATAGCGTTTCTCGGTCACAAGAGGTGCATTTTAAGGCTAAAGCTATCCAAGAAAGAGATTAGTTGCACCTCACTAGGCTAGGAGACGCTATACAAATTTAGTCAAGAAGCATTAGAAAAGTATCTCCTTACTCTTCCACGGGAGCTTTTTCTCGCTGATTCCTTGCTGCATCGTTCGAACCAGCAAAGCCTAATATCACGAATCAAATATGGAATGATATTGGTGTTAGTGTACTTGATGCCTGTAAATACATATTTTGACAATAAACACCACAAGCTGCATGCCTGATCGATATTCCTTTTGGGTTTCACTATTACCCCGCCGCTAGGTCTATTCCGCTTTAAAGTTGTTGATAGTCCTTAGCAGTTGGACAGCAGTGTCTGATTGTGATTCTTATTGGGGATGATGGCATTGTCTGGGGTAAAGATGATGTGCGATTGCGGGTTTCTTAGCCCTGCTTAATTAGGCCATGTAATTGGGGTAGATGCGCCTGTTATGTTTTGGTGCTGCCAATGGGGCACGGTTGACTTTATTTGCTGCCTTGGCTGTTTTTATCTGGAGATAGACTGAAAAAGTAGATCTAATAATAGTTGGGCAGCCACGAGATCAGAGCATGAACTATCCGATTCTTGAGTTCGATTCCACGCAAGAAGCCTTCATCGATCCGTCAAAGTTAGTACAATCTTGGGACGCCCCTGAGCATTGTGTCATCAGTTTCTTCGGAGAGGTGATCGAAGGAGTGGCTTCGGAACATCAGGCGAGGATGGTTGTAGAGAATCGCTGGGAAGATGGCCCACACCCTTTGTACGAGATTGAACACAAAGGACAACGGCTGGCGTTCTTCCATCCAGGAGTGGGAGCCCCGCTGTCTGCCGCATTGTTGGAAGAAGTAATTGCGTTTGGATGTCGGAAGTTCCTGGTTTGCGGCGGATGTGGCGTATTGGAGAAGGGAATGGCTGTTGGGCATCTGGTGGTTGTATCCAGTGCAGTTCGGGATGAAGGTACGTCGTATCACTACTTGCCACCGTCCAGGGAAGTGAAAGCAAATGGAGCTGCGGTAGGTGCATTGGTCAAGCATCTGGAGACGGGCAAGATACCCTATGTTGTAGGGAAGACGTGGACAACAGATGCCCCTTATCGAGAAACAGCGAACAGAATAGCTAGGCGGAGAGAAGAAGGTTGTCTAACGGTAGATATGGAGGCTGCCGCGATGATGGCTGTTGCGGAGTTCCGTGATGTGATTCTTGGGCAAGTGTTGTATGGCGGTGATGACTTGAGCGGTGATGAGTGGGATAACCGTGAGTGGCAGTCGCGGACAGAGATACGAGAGCAGCTTTTCTGGTTATGTGCTGATGTTTGTCTTGGTCTATGACTACTGGCTGTCTAACCTGTGTATGCAGTTGACCAACTATCAAGTCAGCATAGAGATAGGGGGTGCTTCATGTCGATTAGTTTCAGGTGAAGATTCAATATTGTGATACTTCCAACATCAAATTGATCTCTTGAGTCCGCATAATGAATACAATTGATTTGGTAATGCTCAATGTTTTGGAACCGTGTTCGACAAGCAATTTATGTTGCCGCGACCGTGGCTGGTGCCCTTTGGCCAGGTTATTTTTTAGCGCAGTTTATAGAAGCCACTAAGGAGTCTGCAGACTCCCTGCCCTTCGACTTGCCAACATTTATTGAGCAAGTATGGGCAAATGCAGCCTCTAGCTTTATTGCAGCGGACCTCACCGTTGTGCTTGTGCTGGCCATTGCCTTTATGGTCACCGAAGGTCGACGTCTGAAGCTAAAATTTTGGGGTATCTACATCGCTCTCATTTTTGCTATTTCCTTCGCCTTTGGCTTCAGCCTTTTCATGTTTGTGCGAGAGCGAAAACTGGCAGCATCGCTAGAGCCAGCTGAAGCAACAGCTTAATCACATCCGCAAGTGATTTGAGCAGTCGCTTTTTAGGAATGTGCCCATCATAATAGACTCACGTTAAGATTTTAGGTGAAATCAAAGTCTGGTCAGCCCATGAATGCGTCAAACAAGAAACAACAGTTATTTGATCGCTGGGCACCATTCTATGATTTCATCCTTACCTCAGTGTTTTATCAGGCTATCCATAAACGGCTGCTAGACTATGTTGAACTGCCTGAACAAGCTAAGGTCCTTGATATCGGCTGTGGTACTGGACGTTTACTCAATCGCTTGGCGGCTAAATATTCTGAACTGCAAGGCATTGGACTAGATTTTTCCGCTGAGATGTTACACCAGGCGCGTCGTTCTAATCGTCACCGGCCTCGTCTAATTTTTGTGCAGGGGAATGCTGCTCCATTGCGTTTTGTTGATAATCAATTTGATGCAGTTTTCAATACAATTAGCTTTCTCCATTATCCTAACCCTGAACAAGTCTTAGCTGAGGTTTATCGAGTACTGCGACCAGACGGCAGATTTTATCTGGTGGATCTGACAAATCAGTCATTAACGAAGATTTTGCATGGTGAGATGAGGTTTTACAGCAGAGAAAAGCGTCAGCAAATGGGCATGCAGGTTGGATTGGAATGCATTAGACATCAACATTTGTTAGGGCCTGAGCCAGTGGTTCTAACTATTTTTAGTAAACCCTTTTGACGTCTGGTAGTCTGTCAAGCTCAAAATTTGCAGTCAGTCAGCTGCGATCGCATCAGGACTCCCCAGATAACGCTTCAGCTATTCCTTACAATAAAAATGCCTTAATCGTTGCTCTTACAGCACAGAAAAGGCCGCTGGCAAAATTATTTACCCACGGGGTTCACTGATTTTTAATGCCATGAACAGCACCCCCTTTGACATTGATGCCTTAAACCAGCAGCGAGAAAATCTTGTTTTTCTACTGTCGCGGGCCGAGGGCATACCGCTAAATAAGGCATTAGATCGCTTGCTGTCAGAGAAGGGTTTCCCCGCTGGAGTCTGCTAGCGGCCCATATGTCTGCCAATTCGCCAGCAAGAACTTTACTCACTCACTTTACCCCTGGAGACCTAGTTTTACTGGGCGCACGTCCTGGTCACGGCAAAACGCAATTGAGTCTTGAACTCACCGTTGAAGCCATGAAGTCAGGGCGTCGAGGAGTTTTCTTTACGCTGGAGTATAGCGTGACCGACATCCTCGATTTATTCGAAAGAATTGGAGCAGACCCAGCCGTCTTTCGCAATTCTTTCGAATTTGATACACCTGATGGCATTAGTGCTGGATACATCATGAACCAACTCGCAGCTGTACCAGCGAGAACAGTCGTTGTTATCGATTACCTACAGCTGTTAGATCAGAAACGAGAAAATCTCGAACTTATGGTTCAGGTTCGCGCGTTAAGGACATTTGCAGATGAACGTGGTCTCATAATGATATTTATCTCACAGATTAATCGCTTCTTTGATTCATCTGCTGGAGTTTGTCCCAGTCTTAGTGATGTCCGATTGCCAAATCCATTGGACCTTAGGCTCTTTAACAAAGCTTGCTTCCTTCATGACGGTATGTTGGAGCTTTTAATGCTGAAGTAATGTAGCAAATATCGGTTGCTAAAATGTCGCTTAACTACTTACTTTTTTATTGGAGTGTGTGAAAGATGTACCATTTCACGTATAATCCTGCATGAAGGGGAGTAGCTATGGGTTTAACCCAAACTTCTGAATCAACATACTGGTGATGAGCCTGGTTCAGGGAATGACATAGTTTTTGCACTATTCATCAGCGAGACCTTCACTAAATCTGCTGACGCAGATTTGGTGGAGTCTTGTGCCTCATCAAATTCGCGTCAGAAACCGTTGCAATCTGAGGAATTTGAGAGGATGTTAGCTGCATTTACCGCCAGTTTGTTATTAATCACTGTTTCTGAGCTGGGTGATAAAACCTTTTTTATCGCCGCTATTTTGGCCATGCGCCATCGTCGCCGCTGGGTGTTTGCAGGGGCGGTTGGAGCGTTAGCATTGATGACCTTGATTTCAGTATTAGTAGGTCAGGCTGCAACACTTTTGCCCACGGCATGGGTTAAATGGGCCGAAGTGAGTCTGTTCATCATCTTTGGTATAAATCTGCTGTATCAGGCTAGTCAGATGACAGCAACAGGAACAGAAGAACAAGACGCTGCTGAAGCTGTAAATAAGGCAGAACAAGGCACAAGAAAACCAAAGGAGACTCCCCTGGCAATTATGGCAGAAGCCTTTGGATTAACCTTTGTGGCGGAGTGGGGCGATCGCACCCAAATTGCCACCATTGCCCTGGCCGCTGCTAATCCTTCGTTAGGGGTGATCAGTGGAGCGATTCTAGGCCATGCTATCTGTGCAGCCATTGCTACTAACTGTGGTCGTTGGCTCTGTGGCAAAGTGTCAGAACGCGCGCTAACAGCATTGGGGGGAGGCCTGTTTTTACTGTTTGGCAGCTTAGCTGTTTTGATGCCTCAAGCTTAATTGCTTGAGCACAGGGTGGCACAGGGGTGGAGATTATCCCCGTGCCACTCTGTGCTCAAATCCCCGCGTTATTCTTCGCCCAAGGTTTCGTGGCATAATAATGAGAAAAATTCTCATTAGATAAACGATTGACATCCCAGGCATCATGACGACGCAGCCCCGATTAAATCACGTTTTTGATTGTCTGTTACCAGGCAGTCCAAGCGATCCACGTCTATTACATTCAGATCCGTCTGACCGTGTTTTTTTCTATGCGTCTGATTTAGGCCAGGGGTATCGTCAGGAAATTCCGCTCAGAGATGACATCACACTGATGATGATTGATTACACCCCTAATCAAGATCTACTGTTTGATATGGTGGGCGATGGCAATCGCATCGAATTTGAGTTTCACCTGGCTGGACCTCACGAGGGCTATAGTCTCTACATTCCTTGTTTTAGACTGAGACAGTTTGGGGTTAGACGGGCAAACAAACAAGTCTTTAAGGTCGAGGTTATCTTTAGGCGGCCAGCGCTGATCAAATACGCTCAACTATTTATGGAGCGCCTTTCGCCCAAGGCAAATGCTGCAGCTAAAAATATTCTGCAGTTGATATATCGTCGTCAGATAGGCGGAATAGGTCGCTCTACAGCTGAGGTGGTCAACCAAATTTTTGCCCCCGTTGCGACTGAGCCTGCAACGGGCTTAAGCATGGAGCACATTCTGACTGATGCTCTCTACGAAGAGTCGGCGGCGCTCAGCTATGCAATGCGTTGCGCCATTACTCCTGCTATGCAACGGCTGATTGAGCAAATTCTTAGCTGTCCTTACCAGGGCATGACCCGTCGCGCCTATCTGACCCACAGGGCCCTAAAGCTGGTTGACCTTCGTCTCAATGCGTTGCTTCAACCCCCATTAAACGACGCTGATATGCGTTGCACATCTCAAGCCGCTGCCCTTTTAAGAACTCAATTGAACCAACCTCCTTCGTTAGAAACCTTGGCTCGACAGGTGGGGACCAATCGGCTGACCCTAACCCAGGGTTTCCATAAATTGTATGGCACCACACCCTTTGGCTATCTACGTGATTGTCGTGTGTATCAAGCCCGACGCCTGTTGGTGACCTCAGAGCTGTCAGTCACGCAGATAGCGTCAGCCGTCGGGTATACCAGCCGTAGCCGATTTGCCACAGCCTTTCGTAAAAAAACTGGCATTAATCCCAAAGCATTTCAGCTACAAGCTTGGCAAAATGCTCGATGAAAACCGGCATTACTGAGGGTCAGGATGGATTAACCGGATACGAGGGAGCATTGTTGCGATCGCAGAGTCCGTGCTTCCAATCACCCTGGACAAAAAATTGCATTTGGGGCGCGAAATATCTAGAAAGCATTGAGCGTCTTCCGTAGACTAATTGATAATTATTTGCTTTAAACCCAATAGTCAATCTGCATTGCGTTCTGCTCCTAGGGCGTAGTGAATGGTGTGAGGAAAACAATGAAACGTTCACTAAAAAGGTTAAATCTGTTTGCCCTGTTGATGTTAATGGGAGGACATATAGCTGTTTTAGAAAAGGCATCAGCACAGTCGTTGTCTAGCTTCCAAGCATCAAGCGTCAATCGAATTGCCCAGACAACCCCAACACAAATCACAGAGGTACAATTCGAAAAGACTGACGCTGGCCTGCAGCTCTTATTAGAAAGTACTAACGAGTTAGCCACACCCACAGCAACCGTATCCGGCAATGCCTTAATTGTAGATATTTCTAATGCCGTTTTGTCACTCTCAGAAAGTGATGAACTTCTAGAGTCTAATCCAGCTGCAGAAATTGTCTTAATCCAGGTAGCGGAATTATCAGGTGACCGGGTACAGGTGGTGATTACGGGAACCAATGCACCACCAACAGTAGAGGTAACCCCATCATCCACGGGACTGGTACTGAGTGTTGTACCGGGGATTGCTCAAGTAGGCGAAGCCGAAGAACCCCTGAGGATTGTAGTGACCGGAGACGATGACGATGATTATGTTGCACCCAACACCACCACAGCCACCCGCACCGATACACCTCTGATTAAGGTGCCCCAGTCAATTCAGGTGATTCCAGAAGCTGTTTTAGACGATCAGCAGGTCATTCGTCTCAATGATGCCCTGCGCAATGCCCCCAGTGTGATTCAGAGTAATACCTTTGGTGGTAGTGGAGATAATTTTGCTGTTCGTGGCTTTGAAGGAGCCACCCTTTTACGGAATGGACTACAAACAACAGCGGCTGGCTTAAATGGCGGATTTCGAGAAACGGCCAATCTGGAACGGGTTGAAGTTCTGCGGGGGCCTGCTTCCATTCTCTTTGGTAACATCGAGCCTGGCGGGGTAATTAATCTGGTCACAAAGCAACCCTTGGATACCCAATTTAGTGAGATAACTGCCCAGATAGGCAGCTATGGCCTCATCCGACCGACCCTGGATGTAACTGGTCCGAATGAATCTGGGAATGCTCGCTATCGGCTTAATGCAGCCTTTGAGCGATCCGACGGCTTTCGTGATTTTGAAACCAATGTGGATCGGAGGTTTGTGGCACCAGTGGTCGCATTTGATATTGGCAATCGCACCGACCTCACGTTAGAGCTAGAATATATCGACGATGAACGCCCTTTTGATCGAGGCATTCCAGCCATCGGTGATGAAGTGGCCGATGTGGACCGTGACACCATTATTGGAGAACCCACTGATTTTGCCAATACTGAGAGCATTGGCCTGGGGTATAGCTTGGAACATCGTTTTAGCGACAATTGGAAATTACGCAACAGTTTTCGCTATCAAGCTATTGACTTAAACACTCGTCGCACGGAACTAAGTCAGGCCCTGGGGGGCCTAGACCCGACCACTGGCATTGTCGCTCGCGCTTTTATTGCTAATGACAATGAAGTTGAGACCTATGAAGCGCAAACAGACATCCAGGGACAGTTTTCTACAGGTTCCATTAGCCATACCCTGCTAGCAGGGGTTGATCTCTTTTTTGCAGACTCAACCATTAACACCACTAGCGACTTTGCCACACCGGTCAATTTGTTTGATCCTCAAATTGGCTTGATTCCTGAGCCTGAACTACCGCTGAACCTAACCCTCAACGACTCCACCAGTGAGCTGAGTCGTGTGGGCCTACTCCTGCAGGATCAAATTGAGCTGACGCCGCAGCTTAATTTGCTGTTGGGAGGACGGGTTGATTTCTTTGAACAAAGCAGCGATTCAGACGCTATTTTTATTCCTGGACTGCTCGATGTTCCACCACAGACCGCAGACCAATCAGATACTGTATTCACACCCAGGGTCGGAATTGTCTATCAGCCCATTGAGGAGCTGGCTTTTTACGCTAGCTACAGCCGCTCGTTTCAGCCTAATACCCTAACCTCCACAACTATTAATGGAGACTTTCTTGAGCCAGAAGAAGGCGAACAGTTTGAAGTGGGTGTAAAGACCAATCTATTTGACGATCGGCTGGCGGCAACGCTGTCTTTGTTTGACCTGACTAAAACAAATGTCGCTGCCCCTGACCCCACCAATGGCAACTTTGTTGTAGCCATTGGTGAACAGTCTAGCCGCGGGATTGAACTCGATGTCACCGGAGAGATTTTACCCGGATGGAATATTCTCGGCGGCGTTAGCTTTTTGGATGCAGAGATTGAGGAGAGTTCTAGCTTTGCCGATGGGGCGACCCCCCGCAATGTGCCAGATACCTCTGCCAGCCTGTGGTCTACCTACGAAATTCAGTCAGGAAATTTAGCGGGTCTGGGCTTTGGTGTAGGGGTTTTCTACGTGGATGAGCGTCCTGGAGATGATGCCAATACATTTACCCTGGATGACTATCTCCGCACCGATGCTGCCGTTTACTATCGTCGGGACAATTTTCGAGTCGGCTTAAACGTCCGCAACCTGTTTGATGTTACCTACTTTGAAAGCAGTATTGACCGACGGGGAGCCCTCCCAGGGGAACCGGTCACCATTATCGGCAGTCTTGCCATTACATTTTGATGGGTTGGTAAACGATGAATCTGCAAGTTCGGATAAACGCCGTTGTATCGACTGGTATGTTGGCAGCAGCCGTCATAGTCTCCTCCTGTAGTGGAGCTACACTTCCTAGCTATGAGCCGATTTCACCGTCCGAAGGGCGTGTTGTTCAACATCGCTTAGGAGAAACAGTGGTCCCTAAAACACCCCAGCAAGTGATATTGCTGGGGTCGGTAGTGGATGCACTGGCCTTGGGGATTAAACCCATTGGGGCGGGCTTTAGCGGTATTCCCCAGCGAGCTAATCAAGGTGAGCTGGTGACCATGCTGAGCGATCACACCGAGGGCATTACCGTCGTAGGGCACGCTAATCGGCCCAATTTAGAGGAGATAGTCAAGCTGCAACCCGATTTGATTTTAGTCTCAAAGGGCGGTGAAGGCCTTTATCCCCGCCTGTCGCAAATAGCCCCCACCGTATTCATTGATATTTCTCGCGGGGCCGATGCCTGGAAAGACTATGCATTAGAAAGCGCTACTGCCATGGGCAAAGGCGATGAGGCAAAGGCGATGATTCAACAGTATGAGCAGCGCATTGTTCAGTTTAAGCAGGCCATGGGCCATCGCCTGGAGACTACTGTTGTCTCCGTAGCAAGATTTCGTCCAGATCATGTTCGCATTTATCAGCGCAATAGTTTTTCTGGCGCGGTACTGGCAGAGGCCGGTTTATTACGCCCCCAGAGCCAGCAGCGGAACAAACCCTATGAGCCCATTAGCCTGGAAAATCTCTCCAGCGTGGATGGCGATGTGTTGTTTTTTATGCAGGACAATCCCGAAAAATCTATGCTCACGCAGGTACAGCAACATCCGCTGTGGTCCCAGCTCGATGTAGTACAGCGTAATCAGATTCATGAAGTATCGCTGGAGGTTTGGTTTCTCAATGCGGGCGTTGTTACCGCCCATATGATCTTGAATGACCTGTTTCGTACCCTGGTGCCCAATGGAGAACAGTATGTAATTACTCAAGTCGGTGAGTTAACCCTGCCGTGAGCGCAACAATGCGGATATTTTTGACCATTTGGCTAGGGCAACTAGGCTCAAATGTTGGCAGCCGCATGACTAGTTTTGCCATGACACTCTGGGCCTGGGACCTAACTCAGCAGGCTACTGCACTGGCGCTGGTGGGCTTTTTTACCCAGCTTCCCCAGATGCTGTCAACTCCTTTTGCCGGGGTGATTGTGGATCGCTATAGTCGCAAACAGTTAATGATGGCGGGAGATGCAGCCGCAGCCCTGTCAACCGTTGTTATTTTGTGGTTATACACCAGCGATCAGCTGCAGATTTGGCACCTCTATGGTGCAGGGGCCATCAATGGCATGTTTGGTCAACTCCAACAGCTCGCCTACACTGCATCCATGACGCTGATGGTGCCAGAGCGTCAATATAGTCGAGCATTGAGCCTAAATTTTCTGTCAGGGTATGGGGCCAACATTTTGGGACCCGCGATCGCAGGTGCGGTTTATCCCCTGATCGGACTGACCGGCATTTTACTCATAGATTTAGGGACATTTGCGATCGCTACATTCACCATCCTCTCAGCGACCATTCCTCAACCCCAGACATCCCATACACCCCTGTCTCTTCGCAAAGACCTGGCCGTCGGTTTTCACTATCTGTGGCAGCGCCCCGGCATGGTTGGCATTTTAGTAGTCGCCGCCCTGTTTCAATTTATCTTTCAAATTACGTCTGCCTTACATGCACCGATGATATTAGCCCGCAGTGGAGGGTCAGCCCAGGTACTGGCAACTGTCTATGCCACAGCCGGGATAGGCGGTGTCGTGGGGGCCGCCCTGATCACCACCTGGGGAGGACCCCGACCGCGTATTTATGGTGTGCTGCTAGGCATGATTGGAGCCGGTTTAAGTAGAACCGGCTTTAGTGTAGGACGCAGCCTGGCTTTATGGATGCCGATGCAATTTTGTTTATCCTTTAATTTTCCAATGATGGGCAGCTCAGGCAACGCCATCTGGTTAAGTAAGGTACCACCAGACTTGCAGGGCAGAGTATTTTCCACTAGCGTGCTGATCAAGGGACTAGTGTCTCCCCTAGGCCGCTTACTGGCTGGTCCCTTGGCTGACCGTGTTTTCGAACCTGCCATGATGCCCGGCGGTCGGCTTGTGCCCATCTTTGGCAGTCTCTTTGGTACCGGACATGGAGCGGGCATGGCCGTGATATGCGGCATAGCATCAATCGCAATGACCCTTGTCGGTCTCTGTGGCTTTCTTTATCAGCCCTTACGAACAATGGAAACAACCTTGCCAGACCATGGTGCAGCCAGTCAGAGAAGGTTAGGAGATGAATAAAAAGCAATCAGAACAACAACCAAACCCATGTTAGAAACCTGCCAATTCTGTTCAGTAATCTCCAAAAATAATGGCGAAGACCCCATTGGTACCACGCACCAGTACGACTACTGGATTGTGATCGAAACCCCACTGCCCTGGAATATGGAAAAATGGCAAACCGATCCGGCCATGGCACCGATTTTAGGGCTGTTTGAGCAGCTGATATTGCAACAGGGGATAAAGCTGAGACCGCTTGCGATCGCACCCGATCCCGCATACTCTCACCCTGGTTATACCCGCGTTCTTTACTATCACCGTCCCACTAACCTGTTTAATCAATACGACAAACAGGAGTACCTGATTCCTGAGGACCAAGTCTACCCCCTCCTCCTCGCCCTGTTCCAAACTCCCGCATGCCTGCAGGACTTTGACTCTTATCAACAGTCCGTAATCACCCGCGATCTCTTAATCTGTACCCACGGTAACGTCGACGTTGCCTGCTCTAGATTTGGCACCCCCATCTACAAAAAACTACGAGACGAATACGCCAAAACACCCCGTCTCCCCGTCTCCCCGTCTTCCTCTCTCCTCGTCTCTCCCATCCTCCGTATCTGGCGCTGCAGCCACTTTGGCGGTCATCGTTTCGCGCCTACCATGATTGACCTACCCACTGGCCAGTTCTTTGGCCATCTAGATATGTCCCATCTTGACTCTCTGGTACACCGTCAGGGGAGGTGGTCTCACTTGAGAATGTGCTACCGTGGCTGGTCAGGACTCAATAAATTCGAGCAAATTGCCGAGCGTGATATTTGGATGCAGATGGGCTGGTCATGGTTTAACTGTGTAAAGGCTGGGGAAACCCTTGACCAGGATTCATCAGAAGGCTCTGCCAGGGTCCAAATAAAATTTCAACGTCCCAACGGCACTGGCGGTATCTATAAAGCTGATATCGACCTGGTCGGTGAAGTGGAAACAGCGTCAAAATCAAGAAAAGCAATAAAACTGGAACAGGTGAAACAGTATCGGGTTGGGCGCTTGGTGTTGGAGGAGACGTGAGAATTTTAAAGCGGGGGAGAAGGGAGAGCCGTTCTCTTGAATAAAGCCATGAAACAGATTTTCAGTCTTTTATCCATAAGCAAAATCTTAAAACGGCAGGACCTGTTGCGGGCTGTTTTACTATTTTTTGTGGGCGTAGCTACCGTTGTAGTCATTTCAGCCTGTGGAATCAGAGTCCAGACACCGGCAAGTCTTGAAAATATCTCATCGCCTACGCGTACCTTTGAGCATGCCTTAGGAAAAACCATTATTCCGGAAAATCCCGATCGAATTATCTCACTGGTGCCAGGAGCGGTGCTGGATAGTCTGCTGGCCTTGGAGGCCAAGCCAATCGGTATGGTTATTTTCAACAATCGTGACTATGAAGTTCCTCCATACCTGGCGGATCAGGTAACAGGTATTGAATCCGTAGGTGATGTGGCTCAACCAAACTTAGAATCGATAGTACAGCTCCAGCCCGATTTAATTATCATCAGTGATTTTCAAAAAAGACTCTATCCGAGGCTGTCAAAAATCTCGCCCACCGTTGCCCTGAGTAGCAAGGCCAAATCCTGGCAGGAAACCTTTCTAACACTTGCTGATTTGGTCAATAAAACAGAGACAGCTCAACAATTGCTGGACCAGTATGAGCAAAGGGCTGCCGCATTTAAATCAGCCCTGGCTAAACAACCCGATAATCCTGACGTCTCTGTGGTACGTGTACGAGCTGATGGTATTTTTCTCTATGTTAAGTCCTCTCCTGTCGGGCAAATTCTTGAAGAATTGGGTATTCAGCGGTCGCCCGCCCAGGATGTTTTCTTAAAAAGAAGTCCTCGCATTTCCATTAGCTTAGAGGAGTTAGAAAAAGCTGATGGCGATGTTATGTTTGTCTATGGGCTGGAATTTAGAAATACTCAAGCTGCCTACGAGCAGTTAAAAGCTGACCCTTTATGGAAACAGCTAAAAGCAGTTCGCACAAACCGTGTCTACGTTGTCCCTGACTCTTATTGGAGTTTTCCTGGTATCCAGGGGCTAGATTTATTAATTGATGACTTGTTGACCTATCTAATCGAAGCACCTACTTAATTCTATGTTGGTGTG
>JBCCJR010000096.1:0-14646 GCA_039045805.1 Cyanobacteria bacterium P01_C01_bin.118 | reverse complement strand
CGCCCCACCCAATAGAGCATTGGCACCGCCAAAGCGCTGACCATGGCCGGTAGCAATCGTGAGGTCCATTCTGATATGCCCCCTAGATAGCCAATCGCCATTAGCCATTCCACTAGGGGCGGTTTATTTAAATATGGACTGCCATGGAGGGTGGGGTAAATCCAGTCGCCGCTGGTGGCCATACCACGGGCTACAGCGGCAATGGTGCCCTCGTCCCAGTCCCGCAGCGGCACAACTCCCAATCGCCATAGATATAAACACCCAGCAGCTACCATCAGCCACAGTCCATCTCGGGTCGCCGTAGCGACAGTGAAAGCTCCCGCTGACTTTACCGACTTATTCACCTGCTTTACCACAGCACTTCATCCAACGCCACCAAGACAATGGCACAATAGCTACGCCCTATTATCTTCCTTTCCCCATGCCCCGCTGGCAATCTGGCCCTGCCGACCGCATTGTCTTGGCCATTATTCAAGCCAAGCGCTGGCACTGGCTATTTTTATTGATATGGATGGTCCCCCTGCTACTGGCAGGCTTTTTTGACCTGGACCATCAAAGTTTAATGGCCCACGATGAGGGGTTGTATGCCCGCCGGGCCAGGGTGATTGTAGATTCTGGCGATTGGGTGCATCCCTGGGCAACGCCCCATCACAAAACGCCCGGTCCCTATTGGGTTGTGGGGGTGTTTATCCAGCTGCTAGGCCGCCATGAAGTGGCCGTACGACTGCCCAGTGTGCTGGCTGGCGTTGGCTGTCTGTTGCTAACCTATGCCATTGGTCGTCGCCTTCTCGGTCCTACTGCAGCCTTGCTAGGTAGCCTCACACTGGGGCTGGCTCCCCTATGGCTGCAGTACAGTCGGCTAGCTACGCCTGATGTGCTGTTCACGGGGTTAATTTTGCTAGCGGTCTGGCTATTGCTAATGGCGACTGGGCCACGCTGTCACTGGTTCTACTTTGGAGCCGGTATTGCTCTGGGCCTCACCGTCCTGGTTCGAAGTTTTTTAGCCGCTATGCCAGTGGCCTGTCTGCTGCCCTATCTATTACTGTCAGGGCGACACCCTCTCAAACAGTGGAGTTTATATCTCGGGGGTCTAGTGGGCTTAATGCCTACAGCTATCTGGTTATGGCTGTGTTGGCAACGCTACGGCATGGCAGTGCTCAATTCTCTGATGAATTTTCCAGTGAGCCAAGGGCTAACCACAGATCGGGTTAAATCTCCGTTGTTTTATGGGCTTAATCTCTTGGTCAATGACTTTTTGTGGATCTTTTTTGCTCTGGGGACCGTAGTTTTACTGTTGCTGGGATTGATACGCACCCAGACCCAATTAGCTTATGTGAGTCAGCCGCGATTTTCGCTGTTGTTGCTGTATCCGTTGATGTATATCGGATTACTGAGTTTTGCTTCGACCAAATTGCCCCACTATGTGATTCCGGCCTATCCGTTTTTGGCACTGTTAACCGGATATGCCTTGGAAAAACTCCTGACAACGACCCTGAGTATTTCTCTAAAGCGTCTGCTCCATGGTCTGAATGGGCTTTTTCTATTGTTGGGAGGGGCGTTAACGTTAGCCGCTTGCCTGGCACTGACCACAAACCTTTTACCGAACGATATTCGCCCCTATGGACCGATTGCCCTGGGTATTGGTCCAGCCTGGTTGATAGCGGGCTGGCTTTGGTTTAGAAACTCTCCTATACCGGGTTGGATCGGGCTGCTGCTGTTGGGGCAGTGGCTCAGTTTGGTGATAGCTTGGGGTAGCGCTGATCTGGGCAATGTTAATCCTCAGATGAAGGCGTTGTTAGTGCGCGATGATATTCAGCCTGTTTTGCAGACTCAGGTGGTGGATTTTTCCCCCGGTCTCAATAGCAAGCGCAGTACATTGCTGAGATTTTATACCCCTAATCTGGGGGAAAAGTTACCCACTCTTGCTCCAATTAGTCCTGGCGACTACGTGTGGATTGAGGAGAGTGAGCTGCCCAGTTTGACCTATCCCTATGACTCCCTAGGACAGATTAAACAGACTCATTTGGTGCATATTCGCCCTCGGTAGGTCTTCTCCTGGCAAAAGCTTAAGGATTCGACCATAGCTGTAATGAAATACTGCTATGACGGTTTAAAGCCAAGAACGTTTTTTGGGGTAATCCCAGATTAGGCCTGGTTTAATGCCTTTTTTTTAGCCTTCCAGGTACCACCGTAGACGTAGTGAGCGTTGTCGTTACTCAAGGTGGTCCAACAGGTTTGGCATACAAATACCCAGTCCGTAGCAGGCTGATATTTGATCCGATACAGCACCGCTGAGGTTTGCTCGCATAGTTTGCAATTTTTTTGACGAACGCGATGTTTCATAGCTCCCTATATCGACTGCCCTATGCTGGCTAGGTTGTTGATGCCCCGGCCCATTACTCGTCTCCAATGGACTATTGGATTGGGAGTCAGTCTACTGTTTGCCTTTATTTACGGCTACTTGGCCATGGTAAAGGGGTTTTCAGCGGACTATGTGGTCCAGGATGATGCCCGACATTATTTGTTCTGGATGGACCGGTTTCAAAAGGGCGATGCGTTTCCCAACGATCTGATTGCGGATTATCTACAGTCTATTGCGCCTGTGGGTTACAAGCTGCTGTATCGGCTGGCTAGCTATAGTCAAATAGCCCCAGAATGGTTGGCGAAAGTGCTGCCCATGGTACTGGGGACGGTGGCTGCGGGCTATTACTATTGTTTGATTTTGGCAATTTTTCCGGTGCCTATGGCTGGGGTGATGGGGACCGTGATGCTTAGCCAGCATCTGTGGTGCACGGATGATCTGGTGTCGGCATCACCCCGATCATTTATTTATCCGTTGATGATTGCGTTGTTGTTTTATTTTGTGCGGCAGCGTTGGGGCGTTAGTTTTGTCTGTCTGGGGTTATTGACTCTTTTCTATCCGCCGCTCGCACTGGTGGCAACGACGCTATACGCTGTCCATGCACTGGATTGGTCAAGTTTGGATAAAACCTGGCGGCGTCCCTGGCGGTTGATAGTTCCCTCCAGGGCCAGGTTAGCGATCGCAGCCATCGCCATTACTATCTTGGGAATTTTGCCCACTTATTTTGTTTCTCAACAGTTTGACCCCGTGGTAACCATGGCCCAGGCCTACGCTATTCCAGAGTTTCAACCCAGCGGTCGCCATTCTTTTTTTAGGGCAGGGATCTCGCGCTACTGGCTAGTACTGTACGGCGGCCATGGAGCCATCCTCAAACGCACTATTTTCACCCCGATTACCCTTGTGGCAGCGCTGTTTCTGCTACCCATGGCTCGCTACCGTCGCTGGTTTCCGGCCCTTAACGCTGTAAAACCCTGTCTGTGGATATTTGCCAAACTTACCCTGGCGGCTATGGTCTGGTTTGTCGCCGCCTACGGCGTGGCCTTTCAGCTCCATATGCCAGGCCGATATACCAGCCACTGCATTCTCCTGGCCGTGCCGATTTTGGCGGCTATTGCTTGGATAGCACTGTTGAGTTCGCCGCTACTGCCAAAACGATGGAGTGCGATCGCAGCCCTGGTAATTTTAGTGCCCCTCTTTTTTTACTATCCGCTACTGCTCAAAAAATTTCCTAAAACCCTCTATATGACCGGTCATGAGGGACCCATTTATGAGTATTTACAAACTCAGCCCCAGGATACGTTAGTGGCCTCCCTGGACTATGAAGCAGATAACATCCCCACCTTTGCCAAACGCTCCATCCTCATAGCTCCAGAATATGGCACCCCCTTTCATCTGGGCTACTACCGTCAGATTCGACAGCGAGCGGATGATTTATTGAGGGCCCATTACACCCGCAATATCAACGTGCTCAAGACCTTTGACCGTCAGTATGGTGTCGATTTTTGGCTGATTAATAAAGCGGCCTTTACCCCAGGCTATTTAGCCCATCATCGATACTGGGCCAACAACTATCAGCCCCTGGTTCAAACCGTAGCCAATGAGATTGATCACGGCAGCATCCTGCAATCCAAACTGGCTCAGTGTACAACGGCACAAACAGATCGCTTTTGGCTGATGTCAGCTGACTGTGTGCTGCAAAAGTAGAGAGTTCGCCCAGGTGAGTCCGCTCACACGCTCGCTAAGTGAGTCCGCCCAGACGCTCGCTAGGCAATAGGCAGTAGTGTACGATGCAAAAATCGTTTGGTAATGAGGAATTCTCCAGACATTCCCTATTGTCCATTGCCCAATCCCCCTTCAGGTATGCCTCCGCGTCGCTGCGGTAATGCCCATTGATCCATTTTTATGACACTGCGTAACTGGCTGAGCACTTTTTATAAATCCTCCTGGACAGCCGTCATTATTGTTGCAGTCATTGGTTTGTGCGGTGCCCTAAACCACAGCATGTGGCGCGATGAGATGAATGTGTGGCTAATCGTGCGGGATAGCCCTTCTTGGGCAGCCTTTGTGGAAAATATCCACTACGACCGAGCCCATCCAGGACTTTGGCATTTGTTGGTGGCAGCCCTGTATCACCTGTTTGGTCACCCTATGGCCATGCAGATTTTTCACTGGCTGCTGGCCATGGGGTCGGTATTGTTAATCTGGCGCTGTAGCCCCTTTCTGCAATGGCAAAAGTGGCTGATCACCTTTGGGTATTTGCCGTTCTATGAGCATCTGTTAATTGCTCGAAACTATGCGGTGGCAATGCTGCTGTTGTTTGGTATCTGTGCCCTGTGGCCCCAGCGACAGCGAGCCTATTGGCCATTGGCGGGACTGTTGGTGCTATTGGCTAACAGTAATGTTTATGGGCTGTTAATTGCGATAGCCCTTGCCCTTACCCTTGCCATAGAGCTGCTGTTTGAGCCAAAGCTACGCCATAACTGGCTCGATATTCTATTTAGCGCCGCTTTAATCACCACTGGTTGCGCCGTAGCACTGTACTTTATCCTGCCCCCTAGCGATGTGGCCAACCAGGCCCTGGGAGAATATGTCACTGGCATCGACATGCGTCAGCTATTAAAAGCTGTCGGTCGAATTTTTGGTGGATACTACATTATTATCCCCAACGGTGCCCGGTATCTCGATCTTTCCGTCTGTGCCGCTATCGCTCTCGGGTCCTGTTATCTAGTCGCTATCAAACTGATCAAAAAGCCCTACGCCTTAATCTTTTATCTACTGGGAAATGGCATTCTTTTGGCCTTTACCTACGCCAAATTTATGCCCAGTGCCATCCGGCATTACGGCAACTTTTATCTAATTTTGATTGCGGCACTGTGGTTAGGCCATCACTACACACCGACAGAAAGCCGATATCTTGCTAACCTCAGCCCTTGGCCCCTAAGTTCTCAGCGCTGGTTTAATCGAGTATTCACCATCATTCTGACTGCCCATCTTTTTGGGGGACTCTTTCTCTTTACGACGGACCTGAGGATTCCTTACTCCGCTAGTCGGGTGACCGCCGCCTACATGCGTCAGGCCAACCTCCAGGATGAATTTATTGTGGCTAGTCGGGACGCGCAAATGGCCTCATTAAGTGGCTACTTTGGTCGCCCTTTTTATTTTCCAGAACGCCAGGCCATCGGTAGCTACACTTTGTTCTTTAAAGGAATACGTCGGGAAATAGAACAGCCAGAAATCTTAGCGCAGGTACAGCAGCTGCTAGACCAGCACCCTAAAATTCTCCTAGTACTTAGTGAAAGACTAATAGAACCCACATCAGGGCTAACCATAGAACCCATCCAGGAATTTACCAAGGCCTGGCAGGATGAGGAATATTACCTCTACTGGGTAACCCAGCAATAGCGACTCTGGATCGCAAGCCAAGCCTTGAATAAACCACTAGGCGTCAGGCTCAGCCATATCCTCAGCCGCTGGCTCTGAAGAGCTATCTTCACCAGCAACTTCGGAAACTTCGGTCTCTTTCTTAGCCTGGGCGCGCTGTTCACGTTTTTTGCGTTCAGCTTCCAAAATATCTTTCATCACTTCCTGGGCCTGGGCCATTTTTTCCAGGTTGCTGCGATAAAGCTCCAGATCCTTATCTACTTTTTCCGCAGGCAGGGCTAGCATTTCAGCCGCCGCTTTGAGCATTTCCTCGCGCTTGTCTTTGTCCTCCAGGGAGGCTGTATCAACCGTTTCAAATAGAGTGTATAAACCCACCGCCATTAATCGAGTGTACTTAGCACTGGCCTGACTAGCGACCATATGCAGCTTCCCTTGAAGAGCATCCCCCCCCGTGGACTTTGCACTGGAGAGCTGAGCATTAAGGTGGTCGAGGGTAATCCCAGATAAATCAGCCTTTAAAGCTTCAGCATCCTGACGATACTGTTGAGGATCACCATCCACAGCCCGACAAATCGCCGAAAAAATTGACTCCTTGTCTTGGGCTGGCTCATACCCCATCATAAAGCGATCAAAACTAGTGACCACACCAATCGCATAGAGGGGGTTATAGACAAAATCAACGTTTACCGACAGCAGATGCATCTCTACCATCAACTCCTCCACCACGCGCCGGTAGAGGGAATTAATGGGACGAGAGTGGTGGTTATAAAAGGCTCGCTTGGTATCGGAAACCGTACGGAGGTTAGTCACAGGTGGGGATAATAAAACGCTAGACATCATTTTCTACTGCAGACGACCTTTTGCCAAGGAGCGCAAACTCCAGGCAAAGTTTAGATTTACGTGATGGATGCCTATACCACCTTAACGAAAATCAGCTATCTGTTTTGTAAATGATGTTTAGCCGTACTCTAAAACGCCCTTAAAATGTCATTGGCTCTGGGGCTGCATTAATCGCTTCCTCTTCGCTGTCATAAATGGCAAAGACGGAATCCATCATAGTTACTTCAAAAACCAGTTTTGACTCTGGATGGACATTACACAGCTTGAAGCTACCCTCGACCTTATCAGCATCTCTCATGCCAGCGACTAAAGAGGTTAGCCCAGAGCTATCGATAAAGTTGACTTGCCCTAAATTGACAATGATATGGGGCGTCGTCTTTTCAATACATTCCTGTAGCTTTAGGCGAAACTGCCAGGCAGTTGTAATATCTAGCCGCCCCTGGGGTGAAAAGACAACGATACTGTGATTGCTGTCGGGGTGGGTAACGATTCGTTGCTCCATGGTGATCGGCCCTTCAATACCTGATGTCTTCTGTTTGGTAAGCCTAAGCTCGTATCAATAATGATGCCCTTGACTTCAAAAGAAAGAGCTGAATGTTCAATGCTTACGATAAATTGCGTATTTTCATTGACAAATCAGCTTCTTAGAATGCTCGCAATTACAGCATGCTCATAATAACGTGCATCCCAATATGCGCAAGAAAACATCCTAAATCAGGACAGTTATGACTCTTGTTTACTGATGCTGTCCCACACAATAATACGAACTTTCCGCATCATAATAGATATGCGGAAAGCACGCGCGTAATTCTACGTAAATAGACCTTACTTAAGGATGAAATTTTTGGTTTATGCTTGCCAGTTAACCCAATCTTGGGGCTTGAGGAAAACGTCATAGAGCTTTGCTTCAGGAGTGCTTGGCTCGGGAGCATAGCTATATTCCCAACGCACCATGGGAGGTAACGACATCAGGATAGACTCGGTACGACCGTTAGTCTGCAAACCAAAGATAGTGCCCCGGTCGTAAACAAGGTTAAATTCAACATACCGGCCACGACGATAAAGCTGAAAATTGCGCTGATGCTCGCCGTATTCGGTGTGGCGGCGCTTCTCGACAATGGGTACGTAGGATGGCAAAAACGCATCGCCACAGTCAATGGCAAACTTGAACAAATCTTCCCAACTACGCTGCGCTGGCTGACCTAATTGCTTACTGTGGTGGGCCGCAGGGCCATCCTGATTGGGGCCGCGATACAATTCACCGGTGCCATCCTGGTAATCAAAGAACACACCGCCTACGCCACGAGTCTCTTGACGATGCTTGAGGTAGAAGTATTCGTCACACCACAGTTTGAAGGTGTTGTAATACTCAGGATGGTTGCGATCGCACGCTTCCTTCAAAGTTTTGTGAAACTGAACCACATCCTCCTCAAACGGATAGTAAGGAGTCAGATCAATGCCACCCCCAAACCACCAAACTGGGCCAGCCTCAAAGTAACGATAGTTGAGGTGGACAGTGGGAATATAAGGACTGCGAGGATGCAGCACCATAGATGTGCCCGTTGCATAGAAACCATGGCCTTCAGCTTCAGGGCGCTGCATCAAAATAGACGGAGGCAGACGATCACCCCAAACCTCTGAGAAGTTAACGCCCCCCTGCTCAAAAACATCACCCTGCTTCATTACTCGTGAACGACCGCCGCCGCCATCGGGTCGGGTCCACTGGTCTTCCATAAACTGACCAACACCATCAACCTCAGCCAGGTTCTGACAAATGCGGTCCTGTAAGCCCTTGAACCCTGCACTCACACGTTCCCGTGAGTCACTGGGAGGAGCAGCTGGAGTAGTTACCTTCTGCGTAGAATTCTGCGTAGAAGCGATGACCATGGCGAGCTAGGGCTAAAAAGACAAATTTGATTAAAGACTGATATCGCTAACCAGCGTGACACGTCTGGATCACTTAAACGATCAGCTAATAATCATAATGAATCACGATTTTGGGGTGTTTTAACCAAGTTGACACACAGTGTGACAATCCTTGACAAAACCCCAAACCTATGTGAACGAATCGTTTGCGTCCCTAAGGTTATCTCGGTCGGTGGGTGGAATGTTAACCCAGCGTTAAAATGCCCTTCAAGATAGAAAAATAAATTTCAACGCCCAGTGGCCGGTCATATTCAACAAACCATCGACCGATTTACTAAAAACGGCAGGGGCGCGATAACTCTGGCAAATGCCCACGCATCTATGTTTTTACCCTGGTTTCAGTCACTTAAACAGTTATTCTGTCGCCCCACCCTTAAGAGTACCGGCTCCGCAGCCATAGTTCGTCGCCAACGCAGGCTAGAGAAACATTATCAGGTTAGTAGCACCGCCTCAGTCGAAGCCCTCTGGCAAAAGATGAACGACCTGGCAGGCCTGGCTTCCTGGCACCCACTCATTGTCGCCACAAACGCCCCCAATGGACAGCAGGCCACACCAGGATTAATCTATCGAGTCTTTGCTCGCTGGGTGCCTGTACCAATCAAAATTTTTGTAGAAAATGTACTGCCAGGTGAATACATTAGCCTGCGCATTTTTCCGGTACCCGGCTTAGAAGAACGAGCAATTTACCGGCTGGAATCCGCCCTATGCGGCACCCTGATATCCTATTCAATTGAGCTCAAGGGATGGTTATCCCCAGTTGCCTGGTCATTTTTGCGTCCCTATGCTGCCAGAGTCGCTGATGCTCTTGCTCAAGCTGCCGAACAAGCCACCGTCTCTGGCATGATGCCTAACCAGTATCGAGACATCTTTAACTAATAGCCTCTAACCGCATGCTAAGCCCATTTCACAGTCTCCCCGGCACCATTAGGCATGAAGGCTTAGAATAAATTGTAAACATTACCTTAACTTCGTTGATTTGTGAAATGGTTCATTCTGTCAACTTCATGCGATGGCAAAAGGTCTGACAGCAAATTAAACCAAGCATTAGCAACGAACTCTATACGTATATGTTCGTTCACAACTGTCCTTCATAAATATGGTGCCAACAACTGAGGTAATTCTTGACGCACTGCGCCCCGTAAAAGATTTGGAGCAACAAAAGAGTCTGGTCGAGCAAAATATGATCCGCGATGTCAAAATCGACGGCGGGCATGTGAGCTTCAAGCTAGTGCTTGCGAGCTCATGTACTCCTTTGAAAGGTCTTTTGGTCGACGACTGTGAGCGAGCGTTGAAAAAGATTCCTGAGGTTCAAAGCGTATCGGTAGAGTTGACGACAGAAGCACCTCAACATAGGGATACATTGCCCAGCCAGCAAGGCGTTAGCGGGGTTAAAAATATTATTGCCGTCTCTAGCGGCAAAGGCGGTGTGGGCAAAAGCACCGTCGCTGTGAACTTAGCGGTGGTTTTGGCTAAAGCGGGTTCAAAAGTGGGCCTAATCGACGCTGATATTTATGGTCCCAACGCCCCGATTATGATGGGTGTCAAAGAAGGCAATGTCGTGGTACGAGATGGTGCTGATGGCCAGCAAGAACTGGAGCCCGCCTTTAACCATGGTGTCAAGCTGGTTTCCATGGGCTTTTTAATTGACCCCGATCAGCCTGTTGTGTGGCGTGGCCCCATGCTTAATGGCATCATTCGACAGTTTTTGTACCAGGTACAGTGGGGCGAACTCGACTATCTAATCGTAGACATGCCCCCTGGCACCGGTGATGCCCAGCTGACTATGGCTCAGGCCGTACCGATGGCAGGTGTCGTGATTGTCACCACACCTCAGGATGTAGCCCTCTCCGATGCCCGTCGCGGTTTAAAGATGTTCCAGCAGCTGAACGTGCGTGTACTGGGCATCGTCGAAAACATGAGCTATTTCGTTCCCCCTGACATGCCTGACAAGCGCTACGACATTTTTGGCTCCGGAGGTGGCGAGAAAGCGGCCGAAGCATTAGGGGTACCTCTGTTAGGATGTGTACCGTTAGAAATGCCGGTACGTAGTGGCGGCGACGAGGGAAAACCGATTGTGTTAGCTCAGCCTGAATCTGCTTCTGCTGAGGCACTTACAAAAATTTCCCAACAGGTAGTGTCTAAAGTATTGGCCGCAGCACTGACTTAAGATAAGTAGATTTTTGTCGGCAGGAACATATAGCGGTTTCCGCTCTAGTGAAGTACATCAAAAGTTTCTATTGAAATAGCTTGAGCTTTCAGTTTGTACCTCACTGGATATGAAAACGCTGTAACATGCTGTTCTCCTCCCTAAAATCCAAAAGGTCCAGCATGGCACATAAGGGTTTGTTTTTATGGCTCAAACCACATTTTTAGGTAAATGGTTCCATCGTTGGCTGCACCCATGGCGCGGCATCGATTGGCTGCTGTTGTTTTTTCCCATTGGCATCACCCTATTTTCTAGTTTGTTGATTGCCAGTACCCGACTGTACACAGGGGAGACCGACCTGGGCTGGAACCATGTAATCATGTGCGTGATCGGCGTTGTCCTATGTATGTGGTTGGCTCGTAATCGTTATGAGTCATTACTTGAGTGGCGCTGGGTGATTTATTTAGTCACTAATGTGTCTCTGGTGGCCGTAATGCTCTTTGGTACCGTCGGTGGCGGTGCCCAAAGCTGGATCAGCATTGGTGGATTCAATATTCAGCCATCAGAATTTGCCAAGGTAGGTCTGATTATTACTCTGGCCGCCACTTTGAAGGATCGAGAGTCTACCACCCTGGGCGGACTACTCAAGGCATTAGCCATTACGGCTGTCCCCTGGGCTTTGATTTTTCTTCAGCCTGACCTGGGCACATCGCTAGTATTTGGTGCCATCGTATTGGGGATGCTCTATTGGAGCAACATGAATCCAGGCTGGCTGGTGTTGCTGGTATCTCCCATCGTGGCAGCCATTGTTTTTAACCTGTATATTCCTGTGTGGATTGGCTGGGTAGTTTTAATGGGCGTCATTGCCTGGATGACCTTGCCTCTGCGTTGGTACAGCACGCTGATTATTGTTGTTATCAACTCAGTTGCCGGCAAACTGGGTGAAATCATGTGGGGGTTGCTGCACGACTATCAGCGAGCTCGTTTGACACTATTTTTGAACCCGGAGCAGGATCCGCTGGGGGGTGGTTATCACCTGATCCAGTCTCGTATTGCTATCGGCTCTGGTCAGCTCTGGGGGCGAGGATTATTCCATGGCACCCAAACCCAGCTAAGTTTTATCCCTGCACAGCATACGGATTTTATTTTCTCGGCCCTGGGTGAAGAGCTTGGGTTTATGGGAGCCCTGGCCATGGTGCTGGCCTATTGGTTTATCTGTCTGCGGCTCATTATCATCGCGCAAAATGCCAAGGATAATTTTGGGTCGCTGTTGGCGATCGGCGTGCTGTCGATGATTGTGTTTCAGGTGGTGGTAAACATCGGTATGACCATTGGTCTGGCACCGATTACGGGTATTCCGCTGCCGTGGATGAGCTACGGGCGATCGTCATTGCTAACAAATTTTATTGCCATTGGCATTGTGGAATCGGTGGCAAATTATCAACATCGTCTGAAATTTTAAGCTTCAACCAAAGAACGTACTGACAGAACTTCATTAGACGTTAGCGGAGCTACCGCAGATTTAGGGACTACCACCGTCTTAATAGATTCTCCAAGAGCATTAAAAACTTCAAGCACATACCCCTCTTCCACACCTTCAGGATGAGGAACAGTGTCAATAAAAGTCGCAATGTCACCTTGCTTGAGGTTGTGTTGAGGGAAGTCTTGTTTTAGCGAGATTTGAGTATAAAGTTCAACCATCTTTTTAGGATTACCTCTTACTCGGCTTTAAAGTGATGAATTGAATCACGCCATCCACAGTGCGTTCTAACCATACAGTAACAACGATTAGAGTACCGTTGGGGCCGATCAGATTTCCTTCAACTAAATAGAAGGAGCCATATTCATTTTCATAATCTAGTTTGGCTTCATGGGTTTGGATTAATTGAAAAAGTGCCTGTTTTAATTCTTCAGGATTTTCGAGGGTGAATCCAGCTTGGGCAAGGAACTTAGACTTATCATTTCGAGCCTTAGAAATTAAAAGATACTGAGTAAGCTTGGCATCGGGAATGATAATTGGACCTTGCAGTTTCATAAATTTAGCTCTGTCAGAGTATTAGACTAGTAGCTGGAACTTTAACGAAGCAACCAATGATAATTTTGCCTGGCTCTCCGGTAAAAGTAACTAACGCAAACGATACATACTATGGGTTTCAGGGATTAGTGCAGCGAGTCACAGATGGTAAAGTGGCCGTGCTATTTGAGGGCGGTAACTGGGACAAGCTGGTCACCTTCAGAATGTCTGAGATTGAAGTGGTTAAGCCTACTAAGCGAGGCAAGAAAAAGTAAATGTAATTTTTGGGATACAGTGCTAACGTACTAAATGCGTTTGTACTATATTCCATAGCTATGCGTCTTCCTCTACCGCAGCTGACTGATCGTGAGCGTCATCCGGCCCACATCGCTGAGGTGATTGAAACAGCAACCACTGAGTTTTTGGCTCAATGTTTAGAGCCGGAGGATTTGAGTTTTCCGGCGATGCCGCCCTTTGGTAGCTGGGTGAAGTCCTTTGATGAGGAAGCGGGCAATCAAATTTATGGCGTGGTTTACCATGCCACCACTAGCCCGATTGATTCGGTCCATCGAGCGCGAGCGTTGGGTATGACATTGGAAGATTTGCGGCAACAGCAGCCACAGATTTTTGCAATGTTGAAGACTGAATTTCGAGTTGCGATCGTGGGGTTTGAAACGTCTGATAGGGAGCGACGCAACTATCAACACTTGCCACCGCGACCGCCCCAGGTCCATCAGGCCGTATATCGATGCGACCCGGATGAGGTAATCGGGTTTACTGATGAGTTGGATTTTTTGCGGACGCTGTTGCAAGTAAGTGCAGTGCCAAGTGAAAGTTTAGTGGCAGCAGCGATTCGTGAGGTTTATCAGCTGCGAAAGTTTGATCGGGATTGGTTAGTGTTGGCTGGGCGAACAGTGGGGACTTTGCTTAAAGATGATTATGATCGGCTGCGAATGATTTTGAATCAGATTCATCCTTGATTCCTAGCTAACAGATAAATTGGCCATACTAAAACTATTGATCCATCAGCTATTTTCCCAATGTAAATCCAGGTTGCTATGACTGTCACAACCTACAAATGGACCTTAGACCGCTACCATCAGGCTGTCTAAGGAATGAGGATTCGACGACCAGCCCGTCGAGCTACTACGCGGAGAGATCATTATCATACCCCCAGAGGGTAAACCCCATGCCTATTACAACAGCGAAGTCGGTGACTACCTGCGTAATCTGCTGGGCAGTCGAGCCAAAGTCCGCGAAGCCCACCCCATCATTAGCGACGACTAAGAACACATCCCCGATCTAGCCATCGTTAAACCTCTGGGCACCGTCTATCTGGACCATCACCCTTACCTCAACGACATCCACTGGCTAATCGAATTTTCCGACGCCACCCTCACCAAGGACCTGACGACTAAGCAAAACACCTACGCCGCATCCGGAATTCAAGAATATTGGGTCGTCAATCTAAAGGATAAACAGCTGCACGTC
This sequence comes from Cyanobacteria bacterium P01_C01_bin.118, assembly GCA_039045805.1. GTDB lineage: Bacteria > Cyanobacteriota > Cyanobacteriia > Phormidesmidales > Phormidesmidaceae > Leptothoe. The sequence continues at coordinate 486 of JBCCJR010000096.1, read as the reverse complement.
TTCAAAAATTTGAAGAATGGACAATATTCCTCGGAAGATATTTTGAAAACTGGCACTATATCGCCCATGGCCTTTCAGGATATGAAAATTCACGCGTCTTGCCTGATGAATCCAAAGGAATGAACTATCCTTAGGTCCTCAACCACTGCTTGGCACCTAAAAAGCGACCTGTTATCACCACCGATAAGGAGCCTTTTCCTGGTCTCCTCCAAAGGGCAAACCCACTCCTATCAACAGTTCTGATACAGCCTCAGCAAATGCTGCTGAATACTGCATATAAACTTGATCGTCTATCGTAATGAACCAAGGGGCACCTGTTTGTAACAGATTACCAGCGGAAAACAATTCAAGGGTGGAGCCATCCTCAAACGTGAGAGTCACATCCCATTCAGGATAATAATCTGTGACTATCCTGACGAGAAACCATGAATAAGCTTCGCCAAAAGGGAGAATCTCGTTTAAAGAATTCACTGGAAGGAAGTCAGT
>JBCCJR010000095.1:0-14673 GCA_039045805.1 Cyanobacteria bacterium P01_C01_bin.118 | reverse complement strand
TCTCGGATTGAATGGCAGCTGGAGGGTTTTAACTTACAGCGAGAGCTGATTGGCCCTGCCTTTGACTCGATTGCTAAGCCTTTGGGGGCGACATGGCAGCTGCATTTTTCAGATGTAGTGACTCGCATGGCGCTTTGGGTCAGTAAGCAAAACCACTGTCTGCTAGATTTGCTATGGCGACATCAGGCAGGGGAACTGGCGGCAGACATTCCGCTAATTATGAGTAACCATGAAACGTTACGCCCCATTGCTGAGCAGTTTGATATTGCGTTTCACCATATTCCGATCACTAAGACAACTAAACCAGAGCAAGAAGTAAAGCAGCTGGCTTTACTAAAGGAGCATGCCATTGATGTGGTGGTGCTGGCCAAGTATATGCAAATCTTGAGCCCTGATTTTCTGAGTCAGTTCTCTAATGTAATCAATATCCATCATTCATTCTTGCCAGCATTTGTAGGGGCCAATCCCTATCATCGGGCCCATGAGCGAGGCGTAAAAATTATTGGGGCGACGGGACACTATGTGACGTCAGATTTAGATGCAGGCCCAATTATTGAGCAGGATGTGGTGCGGGTGAGTCATCGCGACCAGGTGAGCGATCTGATTCGTAAAGGAAAAGATTTAGAACGGGTCGTATTAGCCCGTGCGGTACGACTACATTTGCAAAATCGTGTTTTGGTCTATGGAAATCGTACCGTGGTGTTTGCCTAGGAATTTATTTTCTTTCATAAATTCTTGGTAAAAGATCCGGAACTTTTCTTCGCAAGGAGAATCATGAATATGATGATGACTATCCTACTGCAGTACTGATTCTCAGTTTTATAGGAGCTTTGCCCTGCTCAGCTTGCTGAGTGTTTTGAGTGATGGAAACCCTGGATGACAAAGCATTTTGACTTAGAATTTGTAGCTGAAGCTTCAAGAGTTGGGATAACTTTCTGAGAGACCAATATTTTGGCTTTGCGCCTTTAGGCCGTACGTGATCGGCTAAGTAAGCTGTTAGCAATCGCTATTTTTGACACTTTGCATGCAGACGAGTTTTTGCAGACTATTGACTCTGTCACAGGGCAGTTTTCACTGCGTGCTCGGACATAATGGTAAAGCCCATATCCATTCGCATCTACCTCTAATCAACAATTTTGTCATTGTTCATCATAGAGGTCCCTATGAGATACTCATTTCTGAAAATCGGAGTCTCCACAGTCACATGCCTGATCGGTTTAACGGCTTTTCAGTCGGCCAGTAACGCGGCAACTATTGTCGATCCCGATACTTTTGCCATTGGAACTGTGCTTACAAACGCGTTTGACGGGGTAACATTGACCACCCGAGACGGGCTGGCACCGGGTTCAAATGCTAGGGATGTTTTAGTTGGAACAGATCCTGGAGCTACCACCGGCAGCAATGTCTTTGCTCAAGATACAGGTAATCCCACTTGGGGGAATGGGACATTTGAATTTTTGCGGGCTGATTTTGCAGGGGGGGCTAGTCGAGTTTGGTTAGATTTTTTTGCAAATGATGCAGGGGGGGATAGCAACCCACAGCTGCTCGCTTTTGATAGTTCAGATAATCTCTTGCAAACGGCATCAGTCAACTTTGTACCAGCAAATGAGTTTGTTACTCTCAGTGTTTCGGCACCTAAGATTGCCTATGTAGCAGCTTACTGGGATGAGCCAGAGCGTCTACAAAATGGGGGCCTTGATAATCTAAGGTATGAGGCTGTGCCAACACCAGCCCTTTTACCAGGTCTTATTGGCATGGGCGTGGCGGCCTGGCGCAAGCGCCAGCAAAAGGCATAGAGCTTGTTAAAAATCAAAATCATGGTCTTGTTCATCAAAATCATGGTTTAACAAGCCTTTCAGGCTTTTCCCATGAAGTAATTCCTTAACGGCTCCATAGCGACACTTGTTGCTGTTAATCGATCAGATCGTCTAAACGAAAACGAGCGATCTTGTTGATTTCTATAAGCGCCTGCTGTTGTTCAACAGCAGGGGTATTTTGCAATCGGGTAGTAAATGCTGCCAGTATTATCTCTTTGGTTTGGTCTTTGACAGCCATGATGAAGGGAAACTCAAATTTGGTTTGATAGCATTTGTTTAAGGTTTTAAATTGGCTATATTCCGCCATATTTAGGTTATCAAGACCAATACTGGCCTGTTCTTGGACAGAGGCGGGGGCCATTTTTGCTCTGCTTCCCAGGTCTGGATGTGCTCGGATCAGGTCTAACTTAGCAGTTTCAGACATCTGTTCAACCATCTGTACCATAGTTTGATGGAGATGATTGACATCTAAAAATGGTTGTTGCTGCCAGCTTTGTACCGCAATGCTAGGGGTATCTTCAAATACGCTACCAAAGACGGCGACAAATTCTGTCTGAGTCATATGGTTAATCTCATCAAGACTGTAGGCCATTGTTTTTGATGTAGAACCAGGTTAGCCATAGTATCAATGGGGCACTGTATCGGCATCGCACCGAACACATTGATACTAAAGTCGCATGCTATAGTTTATGCGCAGTAGGCGTAAATAACGAAAATTATGAGATCGCTGATCTAGATCTATAGCCCTGACTGTTACCCGTCTCTCACAGCTAAAGTCATTCTGAAGATCGGCCATGCCACAATCTTAACCATCAATCTAGGAGACTCTCCGATGCAGAAGGAAAAGCTTTTGACTCAAACAATGGCGTTTCTCTTATGTACCACACCTAAAACTACACTAGGCAGACTGCTGGGCCTATGTCTGGCATCTAAAGTGGATGCTGAAAACTCTGGCAAGGGCCCTTTGCAATTTGCTGAAGAGCTGTTACAGCATCCAGAAACAATATCTAGCTGGATTTCAGAAGTGGTAGACAGCGACGATCGCTATAGTGTTGAGGAAATGTTGGCCCTTTCGGAGATGAATCTCAAGGATCCGGCAAAATTTATGCAGCAACTGTTGGATGAGATGACGGCATTAGATACCCAGGGACTGTAAAAAGGGAAATTCTGATCAAACCACCATTGCCCACCGTCGCTCTGGCGCGCCAGACTGTATAAAATCCAAATTCTCTGACAACATAAAAATTATTAGAGCCGGTCAGCGGATATTGATATCTACTACTGACCGGCTTCAATGTCTGACTACCATTGGGGCTGCCACATTGCCATCCTGGTACAAATCGCCAGATTGTACTGAAAACCGAATAATTATGGGTTGTTAAGTCCCTAGGCAATTACTTAAAGGCTGTGTCAAGATCGACACATCAGTTCATAACGGGTTGAGCAGTACAGCCGGAATTTTAGGAAAATCAGACGCTTCACGTGTGTAATTTCTTATTGATCCAGGGTCTCCAACGGCTGACTTGTTAAAATCCATTGAGGAGATGTGCTTATGTTGTTACGAACCTCCGCTTTGCTAGCTCTGGTCTTACCAACCATCGTTTCTTTACCTGCTCTCAGCGCATCCGAGATCGACCTGCAGCGTTTACAACTAACGGGAGCTTGTCCTGACTGTGATTTATCAGGTGCTGATTTACAATCTTCTCATTTAATTGGGGCTGACCTGCGGGGGGCCAATTTGCAGGGCGCAAATCTTTCTAATAGCAATTTGGAAGGAGCCGATTTGACCAGTGCTGATTTAACCAATGCGAACCTCAGCAATGCGTTCTTGACTAACGCTGTATTTGAATCATCCACATTGGATGGGGCCGATTTATCGGGGTCAGCCATCTATTTCACCGATGTTACCAATGCATCCTTAGAAAACATCGACATTGTTGATGCTCAGATTGTGGGCACTCCCATTAGTGTCGGAGGTCCCTACGAAGACTACGAGGATGAGCAACAATAACTTCGATTACATCGTTCGTTACGCGTTTGTTAGATGTTATATAGCCGACAGGATGCTGGAGGAAAGCCCTAAACTGGCATGATCGAACGTTGACAGGTTGGGCATACAGCGTGGATTAGCAGCTGACAATCCAACAGGTGATACCCAGACTTCTCGGCGGTTTTAGCACCTGCCTTAAGTACAGAATCATTTTTAAATTCGATGGTCTTGTTGCATCGAACGCAAATGAGATGGTGATGGTGATGGGGAGACGGCTGATTAATTTCGTAGCGCTTTTGCCCCTCTGCCAGCTCTAGCTCTCGCAAAATACCCATGCGAGACATTAGCTTGAGGTTGCGATAGATAGTAGACAAACTGATGGGATCACCTTCTTCCTTAAGTAGCTCACACAGCTCTTCAGCACTCAGGTGTTGGCCTTTCTCAATATTCTGAAATGTATTCAAGATAACTTCCCTCTGTGGAGTCATACGCCATCCCCGCTCATGAAGCTCGGCTTTCATCGCTGCAGGGGTATAAGAGACCATGACATTTCTCCACGAGTGTCATTAACTAAGACTTAATGAGAATGATAGCGAAATCTTAGGGTGTTTGCAATAGTTTCTAGTTATTGCGAGTAATATCTAAAAGTTGACGGAAGAAAAATGGGTTTTCTCTTAACGTAGTAATTCTAATAACTCCGACTTGGCCTCTAGCTGCTCAGGCAAGGTTATGTTTTCGAATAACTAGAAAACACAATCTTGTCCTAGAATATTATTTCTGAGAAATTTTGCATTAGCTGTTGACCATGTCATACAAACCTCTGCTCTTGTGCACGGCCCTGATATCGTTTGCGATCGCAAGCTGTGGTAATCAGTCTCAACAGACTCCCACATTAGAGGCTGAAGCACCAGACTCCGTAACTTCAGAGGTTGCAGCAGCGTCTGAAGCCGTTGTCAATGTCTATTCAGCCCGGCACTATGACGTGGATGACGACTTGTTTGAGAGTTTTACCCAGCAAACGGGCATTGAGGTGAATGTTGTCGAAGGTAAATCAGACGAGCTGATCGAACGGATTGAAGCGGAGGGAGCGGCCAGCCCAGCAGATGTGTTTATCACCGTGGACGCCGGTCGGTTGTGGCGAGCGGAGCAAGCAGGTCTATTTCAGTCCATCTCTTCCCCCGTTTTAGACGAGAGCGTACCAGAGAATCTACGACATCCTGATGGACTATGGTACGGCCTGACCAAGCGAGCAAGGGTTTTAATCTATAACGTGAATGCCGTTGACCCGGCGGAGCTATCCACCTATGAGGCCTTAGCAGAGCCGGAATGGCAAGGTCGGGTGTGCGTCCGTAGCTCTAGTAATATCTACAATCAGTCGCTATTGGGCTCTCTGGTGGAAACCATTGGGGTGGAAAAAACAGAGAACTGGGCTACAGGCTTGGTCAACAATTTTGCCCGAGACCCCGACGGGGGGGATGTTAACCAAATCAAGGCGGTGGCATCAGGCCAATGTGATGTGGCTATTGCCAACCATTACTATTGGGCACGGCTAGCCAAGTCCAATGATCCTGTCAATCAGGATGTGACCAATAGGACGGCGGTGTTTTTCCCAAATCAGGATGATCGCGGTACTCACGTGAATATTAGTGGTGTAGGGGTGTTAGCTGGGGCGGAAAATCAGGAGAATGCAATCGCATTTCTAGAATTTTTAGTCAGTCCTGAGGCGCAAGCGGTCTTTGCCAACAGTAACAACGAATATCCCGTTGTCGAAGGGGTGACCATAGATCCCATTGTGGCTGAGCTGGGGGAGTTTAAAGTGGACGAAGTAAATGTTTCTGCCTATGGTCGCAACAATCCTGATGTGGTCAAACTAGTGGACCGGGCAGGTTGGAAATAACCCCATGCTGTTTCAAATACCCGACGTACTTTCTGGGGATGAGTTAACTCAGCTGAGCAAAGACTTGACCAAGGCCGAGTTTATAGATGGTAAAACCACCGCTGGTTGGTATGCCAAACAAGTAAAAAACAACCAACAGCTTAAACGCGGTAATACTTCTGCCTTAGAATCCACCGTCAAGACTGCCCTGACTCGTCATCCTCTATTTCAAGTAGCCGTGCGCCCTAAGCAGGTGCACAATCTACGCTTTAGCCGCTACGGTGTAGGCATGTCCTATGGCACCCATGCAGATAATGCCATGATGGGCGGATATCGTTCCGATGTGTCATTTACCCTGTTTTTAAGCGACCCCAGCGACTATCAAGGGGGAGAACTAGTCATCGAAGCAGCCGATGATGAACAAGCTTATAAATTGTCAGCTGGTCATGCCATTGTCTATCCTTCCTCTTCTCTGCATCGAGTCAATGAAGTAACCGAGGGAGAACGTCTAGTGGTAGTGGGCTGGGTCCAAAGTCTCGTACGCGATCCAGCCCAGCGAGAACTACTGTTTGACATCGATACCGTGCGCCGCTCATTGTTTGCCCAACAGGGCAAAACCACAGAGTTTGACCTACTTTCCAAAAGTGTGTCAAATCTCCTACGCCGCTGGGCAGAGTAAGTTAAGGGGGTATCCGTTAGCAGCAGCAAATCCAGGCAAGATGAAATTTGGAATTCGGAATTCAGAAAGACAGCAGAACATTTCGTAGAGCCTTGCTTTTATCTCAGGGCACTCTAAATTCCTAATTCCGACCTCCTAATTCCGACCTCCTAATTTCGACTTCCGAATTCAAAATTCCGACTTCCTAATACGCGTCTTGCAACTCGTAAAAATCAGGGGAGATATAATCCTTACGCATGGGCCAACCCACCCAATCCTCAGGCATAAGCAGTCGTTTTAGGTTGGGGTGACCTTCATAAACGATGCCATACATGTCATAGCTTTCCCGCTCCTGCCAGTCAGCCGCCTTCCAAATCCAATAGACCGAAGGAATCTTAGGATTGTCGCGAGGAACGTATACCTTAATGCGAACTTCCTCAGGACGGTCGGCGTTGTCACTCACCCTGAGCAAGTGATAAAAGCTAACCAACGGCTGACCAGGGCCAGCATCATAGGCACCCTGGCACTGCAGGTAATTAAAGCCATGGGCATAGAGGGCTGTACAAAATGGAATCAAAAAGGCTGGGTCTACCTTTAGCAACTCCACCCCCAGGTGATCGCGCTCCATAATTTCATGGGCAAATCCCTGTTGCGTCAGCCAGGTTGAAACGGGACCCGCTTCAACAATCGCTCCTTCTGATGGCGTCATCTCTTCATCAGCCATTAGTTTGCTCCTCCGCTGCAGCTTTCTCAGATTCCGGCAGGTTCACAGGCATCCCCATCGCCTGCATCAACTCCTTAGATGGCGCTTCGCGGGTGCCAGAACGCAAATACTGACCCGTAAGAATGGGATCTACGGCCTCCAACTTGTGGGCACGGGTGTAGTAACGATGGGTTTGTTCCAACACATCCCGCTCCCGCATTGACTCATTGGCAATCTTTTTGCGCAGCTTCACTACTGCGTCAAAAATCGCCTCGGGGCGTGGAGGACACCCAGGAATATAAACATCCACCGGAATTAGCTTATCTACACCCCTAACAGCTGAAGGAGAATCGACGCTGAACATACCGCCTGTAATGGTGCAGGCACCCATAGCAATCACATACTTGGGCTCTGGCATCTGCTCATATAGACGAACGAGTGCTGGAGCCATCTTCATTGTGACGGTACCAGCCGTAATTAACAGGTCAGCCTGACGCGGACTAGAACGGGGAGCCAAACCAAATCGGTCAAAGTCAAATCGGGACCCCAACAGGGCAGCGAATTCGATAAAACAGCAGGCCGTACCGTAGAGCAATGGAAACAAGCTGGATAGCCGCGTCCAGTTATAAATGTCATCAACGGTTGTCAGGATCACGTTTTCTGACAAATCTTGGGTGACCGTAGGAGGAGCGGCTGGGTTAATCACCCGCTCATTGTCACCGATTAGAGAGCTACCTGAGGGAGATTTTATGACCATTCCAACGCTCCTTTACGCCATGCGTAAACCAAACCAATTAGCAAAATTGCAATAAAGATCAATGCCTCAACAAAGGCAAGGACACCTAGCTTATGGAAGGCAACTGCCCAGGGATATAGAAAAACGGTCTCAACGTCAAAAATGACAAAGACCAAAGCAAACATGTAGTAGCGAATGTTGAATTGAATCCAGGCACCCCCCACAGGCTCCATGCCCGATTCATAGGTGGTCCGTCGAGCCACACCTGTCCCTTTGGCTCCAAGTATTTTGGCTGCTCCCAGGGCCAGGACAGGCACCAGGCTACAAATAATCAAGAATAGTAGAAAGTATTCGTATCCGGTTAGTACAAACACGTGCGTTTTATGATCTCCTCTCAGCAGGAACTCAGCGACTATAGCCGCCGACCACACATCAGGTTGGTAACGCAGGTCAAACCATGGATACCCCATCGTTCTGACCAACTCAACCGACGTCATGCCCCCACTTAGCTTACTGCTATTCTAGTCGGCTGTGTAGGCGAATCCTGTGGTTACCAAAAAATCCAACAATGAAAAATTCTGACCTTATCTATAGATATCTGGAAGATATTTGGACATCTAGCTCGTAATTGATCGCCAGACCTATGAATAATGGGAGACGCAGCTTAGTGTGTAATAATTGTTTACATAACGCTACCCGGATCTCCCATGAGTACTGAGCCCGATGCTAAGCCATTGGTGGATGCGCCCGAAACTGACGAGCCATCTGCACCGCCCACCCCCTATGAGATGGATCGCTATGAGTGTCGCCCCTGTGGCTACACTTACGAGCCGGTGAAAGGAGATGGCAAGGCAGATATTCCTCCGGGGGTACCATTCACTGAACTTCCCATTAAATGGCGTTGTCCGGTGTGTGGCTCACGTCCTAAGCTGTTTAACAATGTTGGTCCGGCAGGTAAGGCCTCGGGATTTAGTGAAAATCTAGGCTATGGCCTTGGGGTCAATGTCCTCACGCCAGGACAGAAAAATATTCTGATTTTTGGGGCTTTGGCGACGGCCTTTCTCTTTTTTATGAGTTTGTACGGTCTAAAGTAAGTCTCTAGTCGGGTGGACGGGTTTCTTTTTCTAAGCCCCGTTTGCTCAGTCTGAATTTCATGTCTAAAAATTTGTTTTTTGTCTGAATTAGTGGAAATGCAAACGGGTTTAACGGACTTTTTTAATGGGCGATGGGCCATCGGGCTAAAGCGACTGCTGGTGGTTGCGATCGCAATTCTCACCGTCGGCTGTTCTAAGTTTTTTCTCCCCTCCTTGGATAGCAATCCATGGCAAATGATTGCCCTGGAAACCGACTCTACTTTTTCGGATGTGGCCTTTACAGCCGATGCCGACCACGGTTGGCTGGTGGGTAGTCGTTCGACACTGTTTGAGACTAACGATGGCGGTGATAACTGGGAGCAAAAGGCTTTGGACCTGGGCGACCAGCGTTATACCTTTACCTCGGTTAGTTTTGTTGGTGATGAAGGTTGGGTGACTGGTCTACCCAGTATCTTGCTACATACTACCGACGGCGGTCAGTCTTGGGCCAATGTTCCCCTGAGCAATCAGCTACCGGGCAGCCCCCTGATGGTTACGGCCCTGGACAAAGGCTCCTTGGAACTGGCTACGGATGTGGGAGCCATCTATCGCACCGAAGATAGCGGTCGTAATTGGACTGCACTGGTACAGGCTGCGGTGGGTGTGGTGCGTAACATGACTCGCAGCGACGACGGTCGCTATGTAGCGGTCTCGTCACGAGGTAACTTTTACTCCACCTGGGAACCTGGCCAGGAAAGCTGGCAACCCCACAATCGTGAGAATTCGAAGCGTTTGCAAAACATGGGCTTTACTAGCGATGGCAACCTCTGGCTGATTGCCCGCGGTGGTCAGATTCAGTTTGGTCAGCCCGAGGCGGATGTACCCAAGTATGAAGCTTGGGGTGAGCCCCTACGTCCCGAAATCGGATCGAGCTGGGGATTTTTGGATGTAGGCTATCGCACCCATGATGAAATGTGGGTCAGTGGAGGTAGCGGCACTCTACTAATGAGCCCTGACGGTGGCGAAACCTGGCTTAAGGATGAGCCAGCTGGAGATGTTCCCTCTAATCTTTATCGGATTAAATTCTTTGATGGGGAACGTGGCTTTATTCTGGGCCAGCGTGGCTATTTGCTACGTTATGAGCCCGGCGATGCAACGGCCTAAGTCCGTAAAACCGTTTGATTTAGCAGTCAAATTGACTGACTAAATCACGCTTAAGGGAACAGACCCGTAAAAGAATCCTTAATCGCCGCTTGATACGGATATGCTCTGTTCTCTATGATGTTATTAAATGATTTCCATATTCAGCACCATAGTCTTTCGATCATGAAAGTTTAAGGATGAATTCTGAATGTGGTTCGACGCCTATTCGCTGTTAAGAGGAGATTGAGCAATGGCAGGTAGTACTGGAGAACGGCCTTTTTCGGACATTATTACAAGTATTCGCTACTGGATTATCCACAGCATCACTATTCCAGCACTATTTATCGCTGGCTGGTTGTTTGTGTCCACTGGCCTTGCCTATGACGTATTTGGTACCCCTCGTCCCAACGAGTATTTCCCCAGCAATCAGGTTCAGGTACCGATTCTTGAAAACCGCTATCAGGCAGACAAGCAAATTACCCAGTTTGGTAATTAGTCACCTTTGTTGATTAACAATTGAGATTGGAATTTCCCTTATGACCAGCAGAAATCCTAACGAGCCCATCGTTTATCCCATTTTTACGGTACGTTGGCTTTCCGTACATGCCCTTGGTGTCCCCTCCGTATTTTTCCTGGGTGCCATTGCCGCGATGCAGTTTATTCAGCGATAGGAGACCCCAGTGGATAAAACCCCAAATCCAAACAAACAGCCCGTTGAGTTAAACCGTACATCGCTGTTCCTCGGTTTACTTCTAGTCTTTGTACTAGGTTTGTTGTTTTCCAGCTATTTCTTTAATTAAATGTGACGGGTGTAGGTGGCCGCAGCGGCTGTCTACGCTCATTTTTTCAGAGGATATTTGATATTTATGGGCATGCCTCATAGATATGAGAGTGCCTCATAAAGATGAGAGTAGGTGACAAATAGGAGATAAATTCATGTTTGAGAATGGCCGAATTCCCCTTTGGATTGTGGCAACTGTTGCTGGCACTGGTGTGCTTGTGGTTGTTGGCCTGTTTTTCTATGGGGCCTACGCTGGTGTTGGCGCAGGCGTCTAACTCTACCGATCTTTAAATCTAAGATGCTGTCATGGCGGCAAGATGCCTGGGTATGTTTCTCGGGTGCTGGCCAAATTGGATAAGATCTTGGAATAGGCGTTGAAAAGCCCCGTAAGCCGATTGCAGCTTACGGGGCTTTCAAAATAATTTTGTCAGCGACAACATCAGGCTGTGGCAGCCTGCCAATGGCTTATGCTGAAGTCTCTTCCTGCTCTATATAGAGGAACATGGCGATCATAAATGCAAACGCATGGATAGCCACGATGGGCACCATAACCTGAGGCAAAAGGGAAGTATCCATATATCAAGTCTCCTATCTCTCAATAATGAGCAAAGGCTCTAAAAATTGACATGGTTTCGACGTGTCTGCACGGCCAGAACCGCTTTCTCCTACGGACGGAGCAAACAAGCAAACCTAAACCTTAATTTACTGCGATTTGATGCGTTATAAATCTATTGTGTAGAAAGTTTGCACAGATGACGCACAGACAACAATGACTCCCCGCATCGCTGATTGGCTATAAATCCCAGTCATCAAAAAGTGGAATGGTATTGTCCGGTGGCATCACCCGTCGATTTTGAACGACTTTACGACTTTCTTGTAGGGTGGACATATCCACTGAGATCGCAGCAATCTGCAGTTCTAAACATCCGCTGGGCACCTTCACTCGCATCAGAGTTTCCAGTTCATTAAAGTCATTGGGAGTAAACTGCATCAACATACGCGGGGCTTCAATCACCGTACGGGTTTGTAAGTCATTCATCCACACTTTGACATAGGGCTGGTAGTTGGCAACGGGGACTCGTACTTTAATGGCAAGCCATTCCCCCGCCACCAGTTCCTGGGGAGGAACCTCCAAAATGGGGGGCTCTACTTGCACAGGTTCCGTGGGCTCAGCTTGCTCAATTCGTGATTCAATTCGTGATTCAATCCGCTGGGGCTCATAGGCCACAAACTCATTAGTTTGCTGATTGCCCTCCGGCAGGGTGTCCGAGAGCTGTAGGGCCCGCTTGACCTCCAGGGACTCGCGGTAACCATCATGGGTAAATGAACTCAGCTTTTGCCAAAAACGCTCCCGCAGCTGTAATTTTTCAAAGGCGCGATCAATGCGGGTACTGGCATCATCCACATTTGGCTGGGCCGACGGTGTCGGCTGTCGGTAGACCGGGGTTGGTTCCACCGGCAGCATCTCAGTGCGAAATTCAGGTCTTGAAGGTGGCCGAGCGTCTTCTGCTTGGGCCGCCGCCGCCAATTCTAAATCGAGATCATCGTCTTCAATGCTGCCGAGATGAAAGACTTTAGGCTCAGCAAAGGCTGGCGGTTCTGACGGTGCGACTGACGGCTCAACAATATCCTCCAGGGCGTCTACTGCCTCGTCCGCAAATGCATCGTTCTCAAATGCATCGTTCTCAAACACCTCGTTCTCAAACACCTCGTTTTCGAACGCCTCCTCCTCTGGGGGAGAGGGGTTGGCTTGATCAAGGGATGATGTCTCGGGCAGGCTCTCATCGGCCAGAATTTCACTGACCAGGGCCTCTTCAATGGGCCCATCGGCCATTTCTGCGACCGGGCTTTCTAGAGGGGCTTCGGGTAGCTCTACCGGGTCCGTCGCCGCAGGAATTTCGGTCGGCGTTTCATCAACGGGGTCGGCTGCAACAGGGCGAGGCAGACGGCTGGTTTTGGCAGGAAATTCCGGTAGCTCCGGCTGCCGATCGGGATCGTCATCATCGCCACTGAGAGGTTTGATTTGGGGGGGCAGCGTAAGCCCTTCAGAAGGGATCAGTTCCTTGGGAACGATCGGGATATCTCGGGTAATCAGGGCTTCGGTCTTTTCTGGCGGGGGCACAAAGGACTCGGTGGAGCCTGGAAAGATTGAGATTTCTTCTTCAAATTCGACGTCGGGCTGGCTTGCGATCGCATCCAGCATTTGGGCCAGGCCAATGGTCACGGTAAAGGCGGTAGATGCCAGGGCGGTTTGAGTCGGTTGCGATCGCGTCGCTTTTGTCTGACCAGGGTGCAAAGAAATGGCCCCCAACACCACCTGAGTGGACAGCTCAGCCGGCAAGGTAATAGTCACCGAAAAAGGTGATGGCAGTCGTTTCAAGGGCAGTTCAAAGGGCAGCTCCTGCAAAATACTAGCGGTTTGGGGATCCCGTAACTCCACCCAAAGCTGTCCGTCAAACAGTCTACCTCCAGCCACTTGAGAAACATGCCCCGTCAACGTTAGGGGCTGCCCCACCTCTGTGACATAGGCCTGCTGCTTGAGCTCCAGTTTAAATTCAGTTGCTTCAGAGTCTTCCTCACCAGCCTCAGCCGTCATGTCAGCCCCACCGACAGCCTCGGCGTGCAGCCCATGTTCGACAACCGTCCGGTCTGACCAGTCTGGATCCCAGTCATCTTCATCCCGAGGCGTTACTTGAAGCTGGACTGAATAGTGCCAGGGCTCCCCCAAAAAATCATCAATTACATCAGGGCTATTACAGTCAATTTCCCAACGGCCAGGGCTTAGCTGCATAAACGGAAAAATCGCCAATAGCCCCGAATCATTTGTGACCGACTTACGTTTACGCACCCGACGCCGGGGAGGAATTTCATCTAGCAGCAGTTGGCTAACCCTAACCTCGACAGATGTCTCGTCATAGCTGGTGTGGGCAGCCATACGATAGCGTCCCTCTAATATCTCCACCTGTCTTGTCTCTAACGGCAGCCAGGTCTGATCACCTTCCTGCTGAATTAAAAACTCCCAATAGCGCATACTCAAATACCTGTCAGAGACTTGCTCCTATTACCTTTAGTCATGGCGTCCAGCGATTAGCCATAGCATAGGGGCAATCCTAGCAAACATAGCTACGATTCTCACGTTTTTCAGTTAAGAGTAACTTTTTATCTATGTTCGCCCAGATATATTGAGGCGGTTGAGGCACTATAAAAGCGGTTTAGGGTAACTAATGGCATATCCCTGGACATAGTCGATACCCAGGGACCGTACCTCCTCTAAAACAGTCATATCCTCAACATATTCAGCAATAGTCTCCAGCCCCATAATGTGCCCGATATTATTGATCGATTGCAACATAGCGCTGAGCACTTCATCCGTCGGCGCTTCCCTAACAAAATGACCGTCAATTTTGAGATAGTCCACAGGTAAGTGTTTTAGGTAGCTAAAGGACGACATCCCACTGCCAAAGTCATCCAGAGCAAAGTGGCAGCCAATTTGCTTAAGCGTTTGAATAAGCTCCACGGCTTTCTTTAAATTGGCAATGGCTAAGGTTTCCGTAATCTCAAAACACAGAATTTGTGGGTTCACAGGGTGCCGTCTTAACTGCTCTATCAAAAAATCAGAAAAGCTCTCATCATCAATACTTGAAGCCGATAGGTTAACGCTGTAAATGGTATTGGGCTCAGGTCTATGGGAAGTCAAATAATTAAATACTCGTTGCACCACCCAACGATCAATACGGGGCATCAGATTATAGCGTTCCGCCGTTGGCAAAAAAGCCATCGGCAGGGACAGGTCTCCTGTTTTATTGGGCAGTCGCAGCAAAATTTCACACAAGCTGCTATCCCTAGTCCCAGGGATAGCCGGTTCAATGGTCTGGTAATAGAGCTGAAACCCATCG
>JBCCJR010000094.1:0-14743 GCA_039045805.1 Cyanobacteria bacterium P01_C01_bin.118 | reverse complement strand
TTCAATGCGCTCTAGGTTAGCGATTTCTGGCGCTGCCGCATTGTTACCAGTGTTAAAAACCCGAAAACCATCCCGCAAAATTGGAGAGCCAGTGCCGCCAAAACCACGAATGTTGAACCGCGTGCCGCGACCATCATCATTGCCCTGGAAGTTCACCCCAGCAATATTATCGAGCACGTCTTCAATGCCAGTGGCCTGTTCATCTTCGATAATCTGTCGCGGAATCACCTGAATCGATTGAGGAATATTGCTCAGTGGGCTATCGGTACGAGTGGCGGTAGTTGCCGCTGGCGTAAAGTAATCACTTCCTTCTTCACCCGTCACAAGAAGCTGTAGCGCATCTTCTTCTGTTCCACCTGCTTTTGCGATTCCCGGTACGGCACTCAAGGTTAGTCCTGCTGTGGTGCTAGTAATCTCTACAGTGGGAGGAGCATCTACACCTGTGATAACAACTTGTATCTGTTCTCCAGGTAGTTCTGTTACTTGGAGAACAGCAATGCCATCAGCGGGCTCAAACTCTAGGAATTCATCGCCTTCGAGCACTAACACCGCACTGGAAAACTCAATTACCAGGGCATTGCCGGATACCTCAGATGTGGGTGTGGGCAGCTCACCAGCGGTTTCTAATTGTATTTGCAAACCGGCATCGCTGGACTCTAGGGTTACTCCAGTTACCTGCACGACGTTTGCTTGGGCTATTTCAGCCGACGATAATGGGGCCAAGTTGTTTGCTAAGGCCGCGTTTGCAAATAGCAGGGTGTGTGAGATCGCAAGCTGCCCACCAGCCACAGCTAACGTTACAAAGAGATTCCAACGTTGTACAGAGTTTTTGAACATATCCTTCCCACCACAAATCGACCCCATGGAGACCTTAGGCGGGGCCAACGCCCCTACTAGAAGTCTCTGGAGCTATAACAAAATCGCTTTAGAAGCAGGTTAGGATACTTGCAAATCAAGCTCTAGACATTTTGGGTACTTGACGCATTTTTTAGTCAATATATTTTTTGGGGTCTCTAAAAACATGGTTTTCAGCGAGCGCGGCGGCTCGTCCTGAACAAATTTAGGATAGGCCCATGGCATAATAATGAAAATAATTCTCATTAAATTTATCTGGGTGTTAAATATTTGTTGCTGCCGCCATGACATCACCATCATCCACTTCAAAACGTGCATTAGATTGGCTAGAACCCGGCAGTCCTGAAGATCCGCGCCTATCCCATTCAGACTCGGATGACAATATCCGGCTTTATCCCTCTGACCAGGGATATCGTCAAGAAATTATGCTGCAGGATGGCCTGTCTCTAGCCATTGTTGATTACACGCTGCGGCAGCATGTCCTGATTGAAGACGTAGAGAGTAGCGATTGGCTGAAATTTGAATTCCAGCTTTCTGGGCCAGACGCTGAATACAGTTTTTATAGCTATCGCTCTAGCAGTAGAGACTTCTGGTTCACGCCCCAGTATGGGCGCATCTTTGAGGTGGAAATTATCCTAAAACGACCGATACTGGAGCAGTATTCTCAAGCCGTTTTAGAAAGACTCCCTGAACATGGCATTAGGCAGGTTTTGGAATATCTATACAGCGGCAGTGGACATCAGGGGGCTGGGTTAACGATAACTGAACTGCTCCATCGTCTTCGGCAACGTCAAACCGATGTTCAATCCAACCAGGCATTGGGACATTACTTACCCCGTTTCCTCTATGGGGAATTTATGGATGTCTACCATACCCGCCTTCGGGCTATCACCCCCGCTATGCAGCAGGTGATCGCTCAGATCTTGAGTTGTCCTTATCGGGAAACGACCCGTCGCAGCTATTTGAAACGCAAGGCTCTAAAACTGATTTCTCTTTATTTAGATGCACTGTGCCGACCGCCCTTACCCAAAGCTGATCTGGACTGCATCTATGATGCGGCGGCGATCTTACGCAATCAAATAACCGATCCGCCCACGATGGAGCAACTGGCCCGACAGGTCTACACTAATCGCTTCAAACTCTATCAAGGCTTCCATGCGATCTATGGCACCACACCGCTGGGCTATTTACGTAACCATCGTATGCATTCTGCTTACCATCTATTGACAACTTCAGATTGGTCAGTTAGTCAAGTGGCAGCCGCCGTTGGCCACAGCAATCGCAGTCGCTTTGCAACAGCCTTTCGCCAAAACTTTGGCTTTAAGCCTAAAGCGTTTCAACTGCGTTTGCAGCGATATGCAAGTTAATAGCGATCGCAAAAAATGCAAGTCTGTACCAAAATCCCTAGAAGGCTATCGCCAGTTCCCGTAAGCTAGCTGCAAATCATTCGCTTTCAGTCCATATATTCTCTCTGGCAACGGTCTGCCCGCTGTCACAAATGTTCTGTGGACTGGGGCGGCGAGATGTGTGAGGAATCATGGCAAAGTTGCAATCAAGTATCAATCTACTGGCTGTATTAACCCTGATCGGCGGCGGAGCGCCCGAAGCAGGACTGGCCCAGCAGAGCGCGGTGAGGCCTAATGTGGACCGGATTGCCCAAGTTGAAGCGTCTTTGGTGCAGATTACAAATATTCAGGTGGAGTCCACCGAAGCAGGCATACGGGTAGTGCTAGAGACGGATGGTGAGCTGGACACTCCAGTCCAGTCGGTCTCAGGCAATGCCCTGGTGTTGGATATTTCCAATGCCACACTGTCGCAACAATTTGAAGAGTTTGCACCAGCTGAGGGCATTGCCGTGATGCAGGTAACAGAGCTGCCAGGGAATCAAGTGCAAGTGGCGGTGACGGGTTTGGATGCTGTGCCAGTTGCGGAGATTAATACAACAGGGAGTAGCTTAACAATGACTGTTGTGCCAGGGGTGGCTCAGGTAGGTGAGTTAGCTGAGCCCCTGAGACTGGTGGTAACGGGTGAAGAAAACAGCCGCTATGTAGAGCCTAATGCCACCACAGCCACCCGCACCGACACCCCCCTGCGAGATATTCCCCAGTCGATTCAGGTGATTCCCCAGGAAGTGCTGGAAGATCAGCAGGTGATTCGATTGGAAGACGCGCTTCGCAATGCTAGTGGTGCGATCGTAACTTCTGCAGGTACCGAAGATCGACGATTTATTCTCCGGGGTTTTGGTAACCCAGCCGTGCTGAGAGATGGGTTTCGACTCAGCTCTGGCGGTACTGATAATCCCGGCAGTCCAGAACTTGCCAATATCGAAAGGGTGGAGGTGCTCAAGGGGCCAGCGTCAGTATTGTTTGGGTCTGCAGAGCCAGGCGGGGTAATTAACCTGGTGACAAAGCAGCCTCTGAGCGAACCGTTTTACGAGTTAGGTTTGCGGGGAGGCAACCGCGAATTTCTAGAACCCAGCCTGGATATTTCAGGTCCGCTGACGGAAGATAACCGTCTCCTTTACCGTCTTAATGCCCTCTACCGCACTGAAGATAGCTTTCAAGGGCGGGACTTTGATACGGACTTTGAGAAATTTTTTGTTGCTCCAATTATCACCTGGCAAATTAGCGATTCCCAAGGGGATAGCTCCGCTTCACGCACCGATTTTACGGCCTATTTTGAATACGAAGACTCTGAAGGCCCTTTCGATATTGGTTTAGTCGCTATCGGTGATGAGGTAGCCGATATTCCTCGCGATCGCATTCTCACAAGTCCTGAAGATAACGCCAACAGTGAAAAACTGCAGGCTGGTTATGACTTCGAACATCGGTTTAGCGAGAACTGGAAAATCCGCAACGCCTTCCGATACAACCGCTTTGAGATAGAGACTTCAGGATTTGCTATCGTTAACTTTATCGAGGCGACTGGAGATCTCTTTTTATTGCCAGCGTTGACTGGGCAAACAGATTTCGATTACGAGCTTCAAACTAATGTGGTAGGAGAATTCAGTACTGACTCGATTAACCACACCCTACTGGCTGGGATTGATTTGTACCGCCGGGATAATCCCCTCTTTGCCCAAGGAAATTTCTTGAACGTGCAATCGCTAAATATTTTTGATCCCGTTTACGGTTCCCTTCCTGATTTGTCAACTACACCTATCCTTGTTGATTTCACAACCCGCATAGATTCTCTAGGGATCTACCTCCAAGATCAAATTGATCTGACAGATAATCTGATCTTGCTGCTGGGGGGACGTTACGAAACGACCGAACAAACTATCACTGACAATATCACCGATACTGAAACCAGCAACCAAAACGATGATGCTTTTAGCCCCCGCGTTGGCTTAGTCTATCAGCCTATTGAAGAGTTGTCGCTCTATGGTAGCTACAGCACTTCCTTTGTCCCTAACTCAGCCACAACGATTGATGGCGACCTGCTTGACCCCGAAGAGGGGGAACAATTTGAAGTTGGGGCCAAAGCTGAACTATTAGACGGCAGGCTCACGGCCAACCTGGCACTTTTTCATATCACCAAACAAAATGTCGCCACTCCTGACCCTAACGATCCGTTGGGTATTGCTTCTGTGGCCACGGGTGAGCAACGCAGTCAAGGTGTTGAGCTAGATGTGGCAGGCGAGATTCTCTCCGGCTGGAATATTATTGCCAACTATGCCTATACCGATGCCGACATTACCGAAGATAATAGCGGGTTAGAGGGAAACCGATTGTTTGGCGTACCGGAGCACAACTTTAATCTTTGGACTACTTACGATATTCAGACAGGGCCATTGGAGGGGTTAGGTTTTGGCTTTGGTGTAAATTATGTAGATGAGCGGTTTGGCGACAATGCCAATACATTTACGTTAGATGATTACTTTCTTACCAATGCGGCTATTTCATACCAGCAGGATAATTGGCAGGCCGGTCTAAATTTCCGTAATCTGTTTGATGTGGATTACTTTAATTCAAATAACAATAGGAGATCTATCTTTGTAGGTGAAGACTTTACGGTGATTGGCTCTTTTTCTGTAACATTTTGATGGTTAGGAGATTTCAAATCAAGATTATCCAGAAGTGGATGCAAGCAACAAACTGGCGGAGCGACAACTACGACCTGCCGTGATTAGTTGCAATCTTTCGTGTAGCAACAAACTGTGAAAACACCTGGGCTATCTTGGCCCCACCAGCAAACAGCGTGAGCGACTTGTCCATAGAACAAGTCGCTCACGCCATGGTTCTCTAAAACAGAATTGCTTAACCATACGCTAAACAATTACTCAGACGGGCAACTTCCCTAACCTGATCAACTAAGCGTGGTGGCTTTGATTGTGCCATCGTATATGTCGTATAACTCCCTGATTGGAGTGATTAACAGTCAGAGTCGACACTGAATATATGGTTAGCCTACTTTGATGCTACGACACTCGTCAGCAGTAATCAACGCACACACTCAGAAACGACTGAAATTAGCTCTGGTTACGAATTGAGATCGCACGCGGCGGCATTAGCATTTCTAAAACACCCGTCAACTGATGGATAGGCTCTCAACGTTGCATTGGGTCAGGGTTCGGGATTAAGACATGTATGCTATGGTTATTGAGACTTACTGTCATTTAGGCACACTAATGTCGAGTAAGTGGTTGCTCCAACAAATCATAAATTTCTGAGCCATAACAACTGCAAGCGATGGAACCGACTGAATCACTAATCCGCCCAGATCCAGAGGATGCTCTAGATGTCATGAGACAGTTTTCTAACAGTTGGGCTGAGGGCTACGGCCGACATATTCAGCTGCGGGACGGGTTGGAGTTGACGTTCGGCAGTTTGCGAATGCCCGACCGCGCCCAGGAGATATGCCCAGAAGGATTATCCGACGGCATTGGGTTTCATCTGCATCTGTCAGGTGAGCATCAGGATCGCTATCGGGCAATTGAGGCGAGGCAGTATGGCATTGATGGCACTGGCATGGTGCGCGAAACCACAATAGACTATCTCAACCACCAGCCGTTTGTGGAAGTCTCGATTTGGATGCGGGTGGACGTGCTGAGATCGTTTGTAGGTCGTGCCGATGGGGAACTGCCTGTGGGGCTACAACATCTGGTGCGTCCGATGGAGCAAGAGTTTTATGCGGGAGCGAGGGTGGCAACCTCAACAATGCTGGCGATCGCCCGACAGATTGTGCAGTGCCCGCGTCAGGGACTGGCGAAACGCATGGTGCTAGAAAGTAAGACACTGGAACTGTTGGGACTGGCGTTAGAAGAAGAGATTATCCGTCATGATGACAAACACGACGGTAAGAAACTGCCTGACCTGAAACCCGACACGGTGGAGTGCATTTACGCGGCTAGAGAGATTTTGCGGCAGCGGTTGGACAATCCCCCTTCGCTGACGGAACTAGCGCGGCTAGTCGGGTTGAACGAATGTACGTTGAAGCAGGGCTTCCGTCGGGTGTTTCAGAAGACAGTTTTTGGGTATTGGCATGACTACAGCATGGAACAAGCCCAAAACTTGCTGCAAACAGGAGATTTGAAAGTTGAAGAAGTGGCACGGATGGTGGGCTATGGAGATCGCACTGCCTTTACCAAAGCCTTTCGCCGCAAGTTTGGTATCACTCCCAGGGATTGTAAATCTGCAACTCAGAAATATTTTTGAAGTCTGCTAATTGCGAGATGGGTGCATCTAGAGGTTAAGGGGACTGAGGGGCTCTTCAACCTGAGAACAAACAACCGCGCATAATACCACAGGTAAAAATATTCCGTTTCAACCACTAAGATATTCCGTCTCGACCACATTGCGATCGCCTACTGCACGGCATCTTCCAGTAAGTTACTGAGAAAGATTCTTACAAGTGGTGTGTGAGTAATGATCAAGCTGTGGCAAGGGTTGCTGTTGGCAGGAACGATTTCGGTTTTGAGTGTGCAGACGGCAACAAGAGCGGAGGTTTCGACCCCACCCCTGTCTTCTCCTTCCCAAGGGAGAAGACAGGGGGATGATGCAGAACCTCAACTCACGACCAATATCCCGCAACTCACCGAACTTGACCAGCCTGCGACTACCGTTGACGAATGGCTGGCCCAAACACCGCTGGTGCAGATTACCGATGTGCGGCTAGCAGAAACCGAAACGGGTCTGCAGGTGGTGCTAGAGACAGCTGATGGCGAACTGCCCACCCCGACAACTTCCACCTCAGGTGATGCGCTGATTTTAGAATTTGCCAATACGGTGCTGGCGGGAGAAGCGTTTGAAGCATTTGGTCCAGCGGAGGGTATTGCTGTTGTGCAGGTGTCGACGCTGACGGGTGACCGGGTACAGGTGGCGATTACGGGGACGGATACGCCACCTGTGGCTGAGGTTAATGCTACTGGGCTGGCGGTGACTTTGGGCGTCGCGGTAGAAGGGACAGACGAGGACATCCTTCGGATTGCGGTGACCGGAGAGCAGGATGAGGGCTACAACCCATCCAATGCATCAACAGCAACCCGAACGGATACGCCAATACGAGACATTCCCTTCTCGATTCAGGTGGTGCCGCAACAGGTACTAGAAGATCGCAACGTCAGAACCATCACAGAGGCCGTAGAAACCGTCAGTGGTGTGGTCGAAGACTTTAGGTATTTCAATTCAACTAACGGTAGTAGAAGAATCAGAGGATTTACTCAGAATCGATTGCTGCGAAATGGATTTTTTGACACCGGTAATAACCAACCTCTTGGAGTCGTGGAGCAGGTAGAGGTTCTGAAGGGGCCGGCCTCAGTTATCACGGGTGCGCTAGAACCTGGCGGCATCATTAACTATGTCACCAAGCAGCCTTTGGATGAGCCGTTTTACGAGCTAGGGCTTGAAGTAGGAAATTATGGACTGTACCAACCTAGTGTTGACTTATCAGGCCCTCTGACAGCAGATGAAAATGTGCTTTACCGCTTCATTGCTTCTTACGAAAGCAGAGATAGTTTCCAAGATTTTGCCAATTCAGAGGGAATTTTAATTGCCCCGTCCCTTGCCTTTAATATTGGGGAGCGGACAGATTTAGCTCTTTACTACCAATACAGCCGAGATTCTGGCGATCCTTATCAGTCTGGTGTCCCGCTTTTGAGTGATGGGAGTTTACCTGATCGAGACTTCTTTCCGACCTACCCTGATTTTAGTGAAGTTGATCTTGACACTCATCAAGCCGGCTATGCCTTGACCCATGAGTTTAATGAGAACTGGCAAATTCGTAATAGTTTTTCTTTCACCGGTTCAAACGACAGACGGCGAGAAATTTTTCCATTCTCACTCACAGATGATCGTTTTCTAAATCTGGGAACCTTTGATGGCGACCTCAAGAACTCCAACTACAATGCAAGCGTTAACGTAGTTGGTGAATTTGGAACCGGTTCTCTTCCGCATCAGCTTCTGGCTGGCTTTGATTTTAATTATTTAGACTTCGATTACGAACAGGCTGGCAATTATGACCCGACCATCATCCCTCCTTTGGATATTTTTGATCCGGATTATGACGCCCTAACGGAAAAACCAGAAGTTTTTCCCGATGGCACCTCTGTGAGGGATACAGAGTCATATGGTGTTTACCTGCAAGATCAAATTGCCTTTAACGATCAGCTGAAGTTATTGATTGGTGGGCGTTACGATTGGATAACTCAAGAAAGCGGGTTTATTCTTCCTAATGGTGACGGAGATGTTCCCTCACAAAGTGACGGAGCCTTTAGTCCTCGCATTGGGTTAGTCTATCAGCCAAGCGACACCGTCTCGCTCTATGGGAGCTATGTTCGGTCGTTCAATCCCGTGATTGGACAAAATCCAGACAATGAACAGTTCGAACCTACCCGAGGCACACAGTATGAAATCGGCGTTAAAACTGATTTTCTGGACGGTAGGCTTTCCGCTACCTTAGCTGCCTATTACCTTACAAAGACAAATATATTAACTCCCGATCCTGATCCGGTACTGGCGGCTCGGGGCTTCAGCGTGCAGGTTGGAGAGCAACGCAGTCGCGGGATTGAGCTGGATGTGACCGGTGAAATTTTACCCGGTTGGAATATCATCGCTTCCTATGCCTTGACCGATACAGCAGTCACCAAAGATAACCGTATTCCCGGTAATGAGGGTAATCGCTTTGCCAATGTGCCAGAACATCAGGCCAGTCTCTGGACAACCTATGAAATTCAGGAAAGCGACTTGGAAGGATTGGGATTTGGCTTAGGGCTGTTCTACGTGGGTGAGCGGCAAGGGAATTTAGCCAACTCGTTCCAGGTGGGCGACTATCTACGAACCGATGCCGCCCTCTACTACCGCCGCAATCAACTTAATGCGGCGATCAATATCCGCAATCTCTTTGATATAGATTATGTTGGCTCAGTAAACAACGGCAATGGGCTATTCACTGAAAGAGGAGATCCATTTACAATCGTGGGCTCTGTTAGTTGGGAGTTTTGATAGGTCGTTGAACAGGTAAACGTCCCAGCGACTCCGCTCAGGGGACGGTTACTTGAACAGTAGGGAGGAGCAACCTTGATGATGCGTAAAAAAGCAACTCGGAAAATCATTGTATTTTTCCTCTTGCTAGCCGCTACTGTCGTCTGCACCATGACGGCTTGCGGCATTAGGAGGCTGATGAGTGACCAGGAAATTCATTCCACCTCTGGTCAAGCTCCTTCCACAAGCACAGAACAAGACCCAGTTGCAACAAGAACGGTTAGCCACGTCTTGGGCCAAACCGAAATTCCACTTCATCCCCAGCGTATTGTTGTTCTGGATGCAAATAGTGACTCTCTTCTGGATGGGGTATTGGCATTAGGCCTCAAGCCCATTGGACTAGCTCGCTGTTCTAGCTGTATCAAGTCCGATCCGTTTAGTGATGTTGTAGGGGATCTGCCTTCTGTCGGTACTGGTGAGCAACCGTCTTTGGAGAAAATTCTGATGCTTAAGCCCGATTTGATCTTAGGGTATGAGTGGCAAGAATCTTTCTATCCAAAACTCTCTGAAATTGCTCCTACAGTAATGGTAAATCCGTTTGCTGGAGGACATGACTTCAAGCGAAATTTTAGACAGCTCGCTGAAATTTTAGGCAAGAGCGACCAAGTTGACAGTGCTTTAGCTGATTACAATGAGCAGGTTCAAGAATTTCAGCAACGATTTGGAGAAAAGCTAAAAAGTAAGACAGTTTCTGTGATTTGGTTCTTTGAATCTAGCTTTCATGTGTATGGACCAGAACATCTTGCTATGGGTTCAGTTATGAGCGAAGCGGGTATACAGTTTATCCCCATCTATAAAGAATTAGGGCGTGATTCACTGGTCAATATGAGCCTTGAGTCTTTGCCTGATTGGGATGCTGATTTTCTGTTTGTAGCGCTTCATTTTGAGAATGATCCTGAAGGACTTAAAGCTGTATTCGAGCAGCCCCTTTGGTCAACCTTGAAAGCGGTTCGTAATGATCAGGTTTACATCATGACCGAATCTCCGAGTGGCGGACCAATCGGAGCGAGTCAATTTATTGACGACCTCTCTGAGTATTTCAGCAGCAAACTTTAGACCGTCAAACTACAAAGGGTAAATAGCTGAGCGTTGCACAAAGCACAAACTCCGTAAACCCACTTTGCACACGCTACACAATTAGGCTGCTGAGATATGTAACCAACTTTCGGCTACCTGTGTACGTGCGACAAACCTTGCGTCGCTGCCGTCTCAGCTCCCCACAAGCCTACCTATTTGTTCACCCACTTGCCCACCAATGAGGCAGCTTCTGTCCTACTTCAGTTTGGTGATCGCTATCTCGAAAGCACTACTGACGATGTGCCCGGTCAGCAATTTCTAGAAACATTGTGATCCGTGAGTATTGCCAAAATTTCACCTGTACCCAAATCACCGTATTAGCTTTTGTTTACTTATCTCAGGAGAACACTTAATGTTTGCCAAATTTTCAGAACTCATTAATTCTTCAGGCCAGATTCAGCCATCGATCAATGATTATGTCCTCTCAGTTTCCCTGCGTGAGCCCGACGTGTTGCACCAACTGCGGCAAGCCACCGCTCAACATCCCGAAGGCTACATGCAAACCGCTCCAGAGCAAGGACAGTTACTGGCCCTGTTGGTACAGCTCATGCAAGCCAAAAAGATTATCGAGGTTGGTACCCTAACTGGCTACACCACTCTGTGGCTGGCGCAAGCCCTACCCCCAGATGGCAGCATCATTGCCTGTGATGTAAATGAAGACTGCGGCGCGATCGCCCGTCGCCATTGGCAAGCCGCAGGGGTTGCCGATCAGATTGATTTGCGCCTTGCCCCTGCGGTAGACACCCTCGACAATCTCCTCGCCACAGGGCAAGCAGGCACGTTTGACTTTATCTACATCGACGCTGATAAAAATAACTACGATGCGTACTACGAAAAAGCGCTGCAACTGGTGCGAGTCGGTGGACTGATCGCGATTGACAACACCCTCTGGATGGGGCTGGTGGTTGACTCAAAAATTCAGGATGACGATACCGTTGCCGTTCGAGAACTCAATCAAAAGATCCACCAGGATCAGCGGGTGAAGATGAGTTTGGTGGCGATTGCCGATGGTCTGACCCTGGCTCTAAAGCAGGCATAGGCTACGTTGACGGCATTCAAGAAAAGCCAAAGCGCCACGCATCGGTACAAGAGATGGATGCGTGGCAGCTACCGCTTAACGCATCCTACGGAATTCCAGCGCTTGTACACCAGAATCGAGGTCACAACGTCCATCCACCGGAAGCGAATGCCCAACGATGACAGCCTTCTCCACCGTTTACGCTCATCCCCTACTACGATTGCTGCGCTACGCCAGAGCCTATCGCCCTCAAGTCTGGAGCGCCAGCCTCTTCACCATCCTCAATCGGCTTTGTTACCTGGCCCATGCTTACTTGATTGGGGTTGCGGTCGATATTGTCGTCGAACAGCAAGACTCACTGATTGCCCGCTTGGGCATCACCAACACTATCGGACAATTGGGCATTCTCTCGCTGTTAGCACTGGTGATTTGGAGTCTTGACTCGCTATTTGAGTTTCTCTTTGATCGCCAGTGGCGTAACCTGTCCCAAATCCTGCAGCACCAGCTGCGACTCGACACCTATAGCCACCTGCAAGACCTGGAGCTGAGCTACTTTGAAGAACGCAGTACGGGAATGCTGCTGTCGATTCTCAATGACGACATCAACCAGCTAGAGCGATTTCTCGATTCGGGGGCGGCCAACCTGCTGCAATTTCTCACCATCGTGCTAGCAACTGGCGGCTCATTTATTCTGCTTGCGCCCGGTGTTGCTCCCATTGCGCTGCTGCCAATTCCTCTAGTTCTTTGGAGTACCTGGCTGTTTCAGAAACGATTGGCTCCGCGCTATGCCGATGTGCGAGAAAAAAGCGGACTGATTAGCCGTCGATTGACCAACAATCTCTCCGGCATTGCCACCATCAAAAGTTTTACGGCAGAGGCGTATGAGTGCGATCGCGTCGGTCTGGAAAGCGAAGCCTATCGTCGCAGCAATGGCAAGGCGATCGTACTGTCTGCGGCATTCTACCCAATGATTCGCCTCGTCATTGTTATCGGATTCATTGCCACCTTATTCTTTGGGGGAGTGGCTGTCCTCAACAATCGCATCACGGTTGGCACCTACAGCATCATGATTTTACTGGTGCAGGAAGTCCTGTGGCCCTTTGCCAGCCTGAGCGAGCTGATGGACAACTACCAGCGGGCAATGGCCTCTATCCGCCGAGTGATGAGGCTACTCGATACGCCGGTTGCGATTCCGACTGGCGCTCATGCATTACCCCTCAACCATGTTCGGGGAGACTTACAATTTGACGACATCACTTTTGCCTACAACGGTCGCAATCCCGTACTCAAACATCTCTCTTTGCAGATTCCAGCGGGTCAAACGATCGGCATTGTTGGCGCCACTGGGTCAGGGAAAAGTACGCTCGTTAAACTGCTGCTGCGCTTCTATGAAGTCCAAAGGGGACACATTCTGATTGATGGTGTTGATATTCGCGAGCTAAGTTTATTTGACCTCAGGTGCTGTATCGGGTGGGTGAGTCAGGATGTGTTTTTGTTTCACGGCACGATAGCAGAAAACATTCGCTATGGTAGTTTTGATGCGACTCGTGAACAGATTGTTCAGGCAGCAAAACTAGCAGAAGCCCATGCGTTTATTGAAGAGTTACCGCAGGGGTATGACACAATCGTCGGGGAACGAGGGCAAAAACTTTCCGGCGGGCAACGGCAACGGCTGGCGATCGCCCGTGCCATCCTCAAAGACCCACCGATTCTGATTCTGGATGAAGCAACTTCAGCGGTGGATAACGAAACGGAAGCAGCGATTCAGAAATCCTTAGCCAAAATCACTCAGGGTAGGACGACGATCGCGATCGCTCATCGCCTCTCCACCATTCGCAGCGCCGACTGCATTTACGTAATGGAGCAGGGCCAAATTGTAGAACAGGGAACCCATCAACAGTTGTTAAGGCTAAGCGGTATTTATGCCGGACTCTGGCGTGTGCAACTAGGGCAAGGGGAATCTGATGGGGCTGATGAAGATGGCATAGAGGTTATTGCAGACTAACTCTGCATGGCAACGGACCAACAAAAGCACCGGTCTCAATTTTAAGGTTATCTGCCACCGCTCAGCTTCAACGTTAAATCTAGTAATATTTTGAACGTCAACAAGTTAGCCGAAGAAATCACCAACGACCTACGAGATCTGGGCAGAGGCTCTCGTCAGGGACATAGGCCTAGTGCGCAGGAAGATTTTGGCGTGTATACCAACGATCTGCGTAGTGTTGTCAAGACGTACAGAAAGCGCCTCAAAAGCCATGATGCTGAGCTAGTCTTGGACTTGGCTCAAGCTCTCCTTGCAAAGAAAGTCACGGAGTGTCGCCAAGTCGCGTATGAACTGATCACGACGCATAAATTAGCTCAAGCAGCACTCAACGAGAACATCGTAGAGTCGCTGGGAGAGGGGATGGACAACTGGGCTTGCGTTGATACATTTTGCAGCAACGTTGCTGGTCCGGCGTGGCGAGAGGGTCAGTTGAAGGACACTACGATTGAGCGCTGGGCCTCCTCAGCAGACCTTTGGTGGAGAAGGGCGGCAGTGGTAAGCACGGTAGCGCTCAATACTAAGTCTAGGGGTGGAACAGGTGACGTCGCGCGAACGCTTTCGATTTGTGAGCCCCTTCTTCAAGACACCGAAGTCATGGTGCAGAAAGCAATTAGCTGGGCCCTGCGAGAGCTTGTCCCCTGGGATCGAGAAGCCGTTGAGACGTTTATCCTAAAGCAGGATAGAAATTTGTCGGCTAGGGTAAAGCGTGAAGTGAAAAGAAAGCTAGATACTGGAAAAAAGAACTAACAGCCAGGTCTTCAGCCAGAGCGACAATCTAACACTACGCTTCGACAGGCTCCGTCTCTATTTTCTCACATGCAAAAAACGATGAAGAACTATCCGTGCTTTAATGAAAAAGTTGCCGTCATTACAGGTGCTAGCTCCGGTATCGGTAAGGCGCTTGCTCAGCAACTGGCTGCCAGTGGCGCTAATTTGGCACTGGTGGACATTAATCAGACTGGACTTGATGATACTGTTGCGACCCTGGCCAATTCAGACCATGTGACCACTTATGTATTGGATGTTTCTGATCGGACCGCCTACCAAAACTTCGTCAAACAGGTCATTGCCGACCATGGTCAAGTGGATATTGTCATTAACAATGCTGGCATTATTCGCCTGCATTCCATTGAAGATGGCAGCTACTTTGATTACGAGAAAACTATGGACATAAATTTCTGGGGTGTGCTTTACGGTTGCAAAGAGTTTATTCCTTACCTGAAGCAGAGTCCGGAAGCTTGGTTGGTTAATGTGTCTAGTGCTGACGGT
>JBCCJR010000093.1:0-14757 GCA_039045805.1 Cyanobacteria bacterium P01_C01_bin.118 | reverse complement strand
TGTGAATGCAAGAATCCAGAGTTGAGGAGCGACTTTTGCATTTGTGTTAATAAACTGGGGTAAAAATGCAGCAAAGAAAATAATACCTTTAGGGTTGAGAGCTGTAACCAGGTAGGTATTTACAAACAGTTTCCAGCGAGGACCAGATTGTCTAAGGGCAGTCACATCCCTCGAAGGAACATCTGCTAGCAAAAGCTTGATACCCAGATAGATTAAATACAATCCACCTATCCATTTAATAACCCCAAACCAAAAAGCCGAAGCAGCTAAGATTGTTCCCAACCCTAAAAGAGACATAGTCATAGCAGTAGAGTCGGCAAGAGCCACCGCCGCAATGAGAGGAATATTAGCTTGCCGTCCATGAGACAACGAGTAGCTAATGACTGTGAGAATAGTCGGTCCTGGAATAATGAGCAGGACTATAGATGCAGCAATGAAAGCAAGCCAAATTTCGATAGACATGTCAACTTTTTCTCCACAGGGTTGACGCTACCTTACCGCAAACTATATTCGCAAAACATCGGACCATATTTGCAGATAGACGAAGTTCACTATAATCATCCCTTTGTTGCACGACAGCACTATGGATCCATCGCCTATTCTGGTTATGTTGGACAGCCCGTTTGACGGCGTTTCAAACGGTCAGCCTGCGCTGATAGAGATTGCAACAGGAATCGTTGCAAGAGGTAAGATGCTCGTACAACAACCATTATCCCCCTCAGCGACTCTATGGACTGGCTGCTAGATCCCTTGAATTATGAGTTTATGCGGCAAGCGCTAATGGCGGGTGTGCTGATGGGCATTTTGTGTCCGATTGTTGGTACTTATCTGCTAGTGCAGCGGATGGCGCTGTTGGGGGATGTGGTGGCCCATGCGGTGCTGCCAGGGCTGGCGATCGCAAACTTCCTGAATATTCCTTTGATCATCGGAGCCTTTGTCTTTGGGATGTTCGGCACATTTGTCACAGGCTGGATTCGTTCGCAATCTAAAGTCAAGGTCGATGCGGCCATGGCCATCACCCTTTCCAGCTTCTTCTCCCTCGGCATTGTCCTGTTTACCAGCCTGGGCAGCCGCTTCGACCTGGAAGAGCTGCTGTTTGGCGATATCCTCAGCATTGCCCCAGCCGATGTGTGGGAAATTGGGTTGGTAACGCTGGCTGTGTTGGTGGGCGTGAAGGTGTTCTATAGGGAACTGTTGTTTTTAACCTTTGACCCGTCAGGGGCAGAAGCCATCGGCCTGCCGGTGACTGTGATGAATTTTGGGTTGACGGCTGCCATTACGCTGACGATTGTCGCCAACCTCAAGGCAGTGGGCTTTATTTTGGTGGTGGCGCTGATGGTAAGCCCGGCGGCGGCGGCCTATTTACTTACTAAAGAACTGCATTGGATGATGGTGGTGGGTGCCGGGTTGGGTGTGTTTTCTTGCCTGACGGGGATGTACATTAGCTACTATGTCGATACGCCGTCTGGGCCTGCGATCGCGTTAACTCTTTTTGCCTGCTTTTTACTGGCATTGTTGTTTAGTCCTAGTCAGGGGATTTTGACTCGTGGCCGAGGGCAATTCAAAGGTTGATTGCAAGGTTAATTATCGGCGTATAGAGAAAAGGGTTGCTCAGGGCTTTCCTCCCCGAACCCCTCCTACACTTTCATTCAACAACTAGCAAACAAACGGAATCCCATTCTCATTGTGCAAAGCTTGAATATTTGCACCATAGGCTTGTTGAATATTTTCCATCGTCATTACTGCTTGGGGCGTATCGTTGGCTAGCACGCGGCGATTGAGCAACAGCAGGCGATCATAGCGATTGAGCGCTTCACCCCACTCATGACTGCACACCAGCAGCGTTTTACCCTGCTGGCTGAGGTCGGCGAAAATGCTCAGCATAGTGGCTTCCGTTTTTTTATCGATGCCGCTAAACGGCTCGTCTAGCAAAAATAAATCAGGCTGCTGAGCCAGGGCACGCGCTAGAAAAACTCGCTGCTGCTGACCGCCCGAGAGCTGACCGATAGGACGGTTTTTGAGGGGTAACATCTCCACTCGATCTAACGCTGCACTGACTAATTTTTTAGCTTTGTTATTGGGCGATCGTCCCCAGCCGATGGCCCTTGCCTGGGCCATCATCACCACATTCCAGGCCGTGATCGGATAGTCCCAATCAATTTGCGATCGCTGCGGCACATAGGCAACTTGCGATCGCTGTCGCTTCAGCGCAGACCCATTTAATAAAATCTCCCCCCGATAGGGCGTTAGACCCAGAATTGCTTTGACCAGGGTGCTTTTTCCCGCACCGTTGGGACCAATCAGCCCGACCCATTCGCCTGGATGCAACGTCAGCGAAACTGACGTGAGTGCTTCGATACCGCGATAATTAACTGATAGATTCTGGACTGTTAGCATACTAAAAAATTAATAATCGACTTGCAGGCTTCTACGGCTTTTAGGGTTCAAGCCCCGCCAAAGACTCACTGAGCATGAGAACGCTGCCTTCACCTTCCCTAAGCTTCACGATGATAAGGTAGCGAAGCATGTCGCCTTGTAAAAGTTGGTAAACCAGTCGGACAGAAGAGCTTTCTTGGGGCTGGGGATCAAAGCCTGTGTTTTGAGTGAGTTCGGGCTTGACCACTGTTTGAAATACCTGTTCAGGTGTTTGCGTTGGAAAGTGGGAAAAGGAGGAAACTTCGAGCTTAGGCTGATTTTTTTCATAGAAGAATTGATTGGCCTGATCTGTTTCTCCAAAGTTGTCAAAGATGTCAAATAAGTCGAATCCAAATCCTTCATCCTGATCCTTAAGATAGCTGACCAACTGCGCCCATTCCGCTGCTGCGATTTTGGCCTCATCATCGGCAGATGTGCCTGAAGTGAAATTATTATTGGGGACTGCACCAGGGTTGGGGACTGCATCAGGGGCAGTACTACCGATAGGGCTATCAACTGTCTCAGGGATGGAGGCATCTGCTGTCCAGTCTGGCTCGGGAGCTGCCTCGGGGGCAGGCTCAGGGTCATCACTTGTCTCAGAGATGAGAGCATCTGCTGGCGGCGGGTCTGCTGGCGGCGAGATGGCCGGTTCGGGCGGACTGAACGGGGCGGGCTGAGACTCCGATGCCGACAACGTTGGTAGCTGGCTGGCATCAACTACAGAAATTGAGCCTGCTGGAGAAGTTGGGCTTGTTGGAGTTGAGGACACTGCCAAAGGGCGGGACTTTTCTTGCCATGGTAAAAGTGCTAA
The DNA here is from genome assembly GCA_039045805.1 of Cyanobacteria bacterium P01_C01_bin.118. Taxonomy (GTDB): domain Bacteria; phylum Cyanobacteriota; class Cyanobacteriia; order Phormidesmidales; family Phormidesmidaceae; genus Leptothoe. The sequence goes on along the minus strand of JBCCJR010000093.1, from coordinate 11,531 downwards.
CAAACTATGGATTAGCACAGAGATAAAAAGCATTACACCGCGATTGCGCTTCTTGTCCATGGCAGTGCAGGTTAAACAATTCAAAAATTTAGTCGTATTGACAGGCTAAAAGGCTAAATTTACATTAACAAACCAATATGATAATGATTATCATTATTTGTGCCTTGCTCCCATTATCTGTGAAACGATAGCCCATGAAACTTTCTTCTCGCCTATTTATTGCGCTTGCTGCCCTTGGTGGAGCATCCGCGCTGCTTCTAGGTAATCAGTCCGCCCAGAGCCAAACCAGCCCTACAGTAGTGGCGAGCTATAGCGTACTGTGCGATCTCACTCAGCAAATCGCTCAAGACACCGTAGATGTAAGCTGCCTCATTGACGCGGGTAAAGACCCCCACCTCTACAGCGCCACCCCTGCTGACAGACGGGCCATTGAAACTGCCGATTTGGTTCTATATGGTGGCTACGGGTTCGAACCAGACATTATTCAAATGGTCGAGGCAACAAATGGAGACACCCCTGAAATTGCGGTTTCCGAAGTTGCCGTTACCGAGCCGCTTTTAGGTGGACATCACGACCATGGTCATGGTGAAGACGATCATGATGACCATGGTGAGGAAGATCATGATGACCATGGTGAAGAAGGCCATGATGACCACGGTCATGATGACCATAGCAAGGCAGGCCATGAAGGCCATGACCATGGCGAAGAAGGCCATGACGACCATGGGAAAGAAGACCACCACGATGAAGAAGACCATGATGACCACGGTGAAGAAGAGGGTGAGCCTGACCCCCATGTCTGGCACGATGCGGAAAATGGCATTGCCATGGTACGTGTAATCGAGGAGCAGCTTAGTGAGGCCTTTCCTGAAAATGCTGACCTTTACGAAGCCAATGCAGAGAGCTTAATCGATCAGCTCACTGTGCTCGATATTTGGATTAAGCGCCAAATAAGCACGGTTCCCGAATCGCAGCGAGTACTTGTAACTGGTCACGATGCGTTGGGCTACTACGCCGATGCTTATGGCATTCGCATTGAGGCTGCTTTGGAAAGCTTTAGTACTGAGGCTCGTCCATCAGCGGCTGACTTAAGAGAGCTGATCGATCTTGTTGAAGATAGCAACTTACCAAGTATCTTTGTAGAGGCCACTAGCAATCCTGGACTGATTGAAGCAGTTTCTCGGCAGACAGATATCGGCATTTCAGATCAGCCTATTTATGCCGACGGTTTAGGCGAACCTGGAACACCTGCAGCCACATATACAGGCATGCTGATGACCAATACCTGCAATATTGTCACCGGATTAGGTGGCAGCTGCAACGAAGCTGCTGTACAGGCATTTCTCGACTAAACCGGTAGTCAATTTTGGTCTTATGGCTAAATGAGATCGCACAATCGCCTATGGGGTAATGCTCATAGGCGATTTTAGTTTGGGTCTAGCATCCGTGCTTAGGGGCTCAAAAATAACCTGCCTCTAGCTGCATGATTCGGGTGGATGAGTAGATGGGTAAGGCTCATCCACTCATATGAGATAAGGGACATTCATCTCGCTCCATTATTAAATTGACACATTTGCGCAAATATGCAAATATAGGGTATGAATAAGGAAGAGGCACAAGAGTTAGCAGATCTGCTGAAGGCGTTAGGGGAGTTTAACCGGCTTTCCCTTGTCTATGAATTGTGTCAATGCAAAGCGCCTCAAAATGCGATGTGCTTATGCGAATGCTGCAGTGTGGACGCTTCTGGCGTATCACGTCATCTTAAGGTTCTGTCTCAAAAGGGTATTGTTAGCTCCGAACGAAAAGGGCGCGAGATTCAATACTCCCTAAACAAGGCCGAGGTGTTAAAGCGACTTCGCAAGCTTATCGAGATTATTGAAGCGGCACCATCGCTGAAAACATAGGAGAACGGACATGGAAAATACTACCCACAACATGGAGAATTCCACTTGTAAGTGTGACTGTGGAAATGACAAGTGCTGTGAAGAGAAGACATGTGAGTGCTGTAAAGAATCTTGCTGCTGCAAGTAGGCTTTAGACTCCAAAAGCTATTGACTGAACGATTACAGATTAATCGATACGGCGAATGTTTTGGGGCCAAGGATCGGGAAAGGTTTCACCGTTTTGCCAGGCGGTGATTTCCTCATCGGTGCAGAGGGCGTCCTCAAGGGCAGAGGAAAATGATTCAATAGCCGCCTTGAGGCCGATGAACGTAATCTCGTTGTGGCGGTCGCCGAAGATAGGGTGTTGTTTTTTAAGTTGTGCTTTCAACTCATCCAACCGCTCGACTTCTTCAGGAAACATTCTCCCGTCTCGATTGAGGGCGATTTCCGCGCGCCAGAAACCCTTGATCTCAAGGGCGATCTGACTGCCGGATTGCTCCCAAAGTAGGGAATAACCGGGACGCGAAACGAGCCACAGAAAACCCTTGGTGCGGTAGAGTCCAGTAGTCAATTTGCTACGGCAGACTTCGTACAAGCGCTCCGGATGGAAAGGCCGTGGGTCACGGAAGACCACAGCCTCAATATTGTCGGCGGTGGAGGAATGCTGGTTAAGACCGAGCTGTTTGGCCCGCCCCTTTAAAGCTGAGAGTTTCGGTGCCGGGGTCTTGTCAAGCTGCGGCAGAAGCAGACCAGCATAGGCCGAAAGTCCGATGGTTGCATGGGGCTGGAGCTTCTGTAGGATGCGAGTCTGGGCCTCGACGGCAGACTCCGGAATGGTGTCGATTTTGGTTAGGATGATGACGTTAGCGAAGGCAATCTGTTCGACGAGAACTTCGGCGGCATGGCGAATCGCGACATCTTGAGAACCAGTGGATTTGTCGACGAGGATACGGCCATCCGCGAAATCGCGATGGAGGTTCAGGGCGTCGGCGGTAACAATGAAGTGTCTCAGAAAGTATCGCTTGTCCTGGGTGAGTGCTTTGATCAGTGGCCAAGGACGCGCAGCGCCAGTACTCTCGCATAGGACGAGAGGCACAACGGGATCAAGTGCGAAAATCTCATCGAGGGCTCCTCCTACAGAGGTATAGAGCTGCTCGCGTGCATGGCGGCCATGGAGAGCCGCCACACGACCGGTAAGGCGACCTGCGGCAGGCATTAACTCCCTAACTGAAAGTAGCTCAGCGTCAAGACCGAACTCACTGAGATCATGGGCAATTACCGCTGCGTCGAGGAATTCTTCATAACGCAGCCAACGCCGGAGCAGTGTAGTTTTACCTGAGCCAAGGAAACCGCAGAGAGCTACGATAGGGATCTGGTCCATACGAAGTCCAACATCGGGGCAAAGTTGGTCAACAATCAGAAAAATTTATCATCCAATGACTCCATCAAAGTCGTCAGATAATAGATCTGAAAACTCGTTAAAACTTATATTAACAAGGGTTTAGAGGTTTTTAAAAAATCTTTAAACCCTAATTTCTATAGGTATTAAAGCGACTTTATCGCTGTTTTCCAACGGACCTATTAGCGCTTTTTCTTATTCATTTTTTTTCCCTGCACCGCTTTAAATCGAGGATTTGACTTACAAATTACGTAAGTACGTCCTCTCCGCCTAACAACCTGACAATCTGGATGACGCTTCTTTGCACTTCCTAAAGAACTCAGTACTTTCATTGTTAATCAATAATTAGGAATGAGTATCATTATCATAATCGAAATCGAGCACAATTGTCTCCCCATGTGATCGCATTGAATGCGATCACATCAATCTTGATCGTCAGTTACGTCAAAAAAGAAATATTCTGCTTGCTCCTTATCGATGGGCAGACGATTTTGGTAGTAATCATCCAATTCTTGGGACGAAATTGGATTGTTCACCGGGTCATCAAAAAATGCCTTTACCCGGAGGTAACGTCGTAATCCAGCCGCGCTGGCATCTTCACAGGTTGCTGCCAAGAAATCCTCCGGTAAGGTATTACTGACCTTGGACCAAGCCGCCAGCAGAATTTCTTCAATAGTGTCTGACGGGGTTTGATCCATCAAGGATTCCAGCCCTTCTAAAATTTCAATAATGGGAATGAGTTGAGTGTCATTAACCATCGTCTTAGCTTTGTGTGATGACAATGATTATCATTACCATACTCTTGCATGTCAACTAGTTAACTAAAGTTGATTAAGCAAGGAACTTGCTTGAAACTTATTAGCAGAGCCGATAAGCGGATAGACTATGCAATCCTTAGAACCAGACTCTATGTTGAATCTTAAAGACTTTAACCATTCTTTCTAACGGCCCCGTTCGCTGCGACCCAGCAAACGGGGTTGATTTCATAGACCGCACGGTACGAAGTCAGCTTTTGCCATCGGACTAACGCATAACTACCTCAGAACCTATGTTATGTGTTTTTTGTCCAATCAAACTCCATTTGTTTAGCCGTTTTTTCCGCTAACTCTAATCCATGAATTTTGCTTACTAAATGCAGGCTCATGTCAATGCCAGCCGATATGCCGCCTGACGTTATGATATTTCCCTCATCAACCCACCGTTGATTTTCAAGTACCTCCAGTTTCGGATAACTTTTTCTGAGGTCTGGGATATCTTCCCAGTGGGTTGTTACTTTGTGATTGGAAAGGACTCCAGCCTCTGCCAATAAGAAAGCACCGGTACACACTGATGCAACAAGCTTTGCTTTCTTTGATGCTTCTATGATCCACTGCAAAACAAGAGGCTTTTTCATTTCTCCTGTATGCACGCCACCAACAACGATAAGTACATCTATCGATGGATGATCTGAAATACTGTAAGTTGGATTCACTTCGTAGCCACCGCGAGCGGTAACTGTCTTTCCAGTTTCGCCTATCAGGAAAACACTAAGTAAATTTGGTGTTTTTGAGACTCTCGAAGCAGTTGAAAAAACCTCAAATGGTCCCGAAAAATCGAGGACTTCTGCTTCATCATAAATGTAGATTCCAATGTTCATTCTCAAAATTCACTCATCCCTTCAAAAAATTACAATAATTTGAAAGCCAGTCACTGGAAAGAGCCAATTCTGTTTTATGATGCCAGTCCAATTGCTGCAATGGTAATTTATCTCTCACATTTTTGCGAGATTCGGATAGATTAAATGCTATTAATAAGCCTTATTTCAGTAATTCAGCTTTTGAAGTTAGAAATCTGTTGAACTCAATTAATTTTTGATGTATGAAGGAGATCTAATAGTGAGCTGTTTCAGGATTTATGGTTGCCGCATAACTTGTAACTCATAACTGTAAACCAACAGCCCCTAGACAAAGGATATAATAATGATTATCATTCTCATATTCTTGTCATTAAGGTAAATTGGTGTGAGCCGTCCGCAAACGAATCAGTCTTATGATGTAGTGATTGTCGGCGCGGGAGCAGCTGGCATCGGCTGTGGCGTCGTGCTCAAAGAACTGGGTCTGGAGCGCTTTACCATTTTAGATCGACACCAGGTGGGAGCCTCCTTTAGCCACTGGCCTAAGGAGATGAGCTTGATCACACCGTCATTTCCCAGCCATGGCTTTGGACTGCTCGACCTGAATGCAGTGACATTGAAGACCTCGCCTGCGATCGCATTCCGTCAAGAGCACATCAGTGGCCAGCAGTACGCCCTTTATTTGCAAACGGTTGCCGACCACTTTGAGTTACCGATTCAAACTGAGGTGGATGTGCAAAGTGTTGCCCCCTTGCCCCAGGGAGGCTTTACCCTACACACCAGCATCGGCAAACTATCTACCCAGTTTGTGATCTGGGCCGCCGGAGAATATCAATATCCCAAGCTCAATCCCTTTCCAGGGGCGGAGCACTGCCTCCACAACAGTCAGGTTCGCACATGGACCGATTTAGAGGGAGATGAATTTATCATTATCGGCGGCTACGAAAGTGGTATGGATGCAGCAGCCAATTTAGTCGCCATGGGCAAGAAAGTTAGCGTGCTTGATCGCAGTGACTCCTGGGTGAATCCCGACCCCGACCCCAGCATCTCCCTATCGCCCTACACTCTGCAGCGTCTGAAATTTTCCTACAACACCGGTCGCCTGAAGCTGGTGGGGAACGCACCCATTGAAGAGGTTGAACCTATCCCCGATGGCTATGCGGTCTACAGCGAATACCAGAAGTGGGTGACGGCCCACCCCCCGATTCTTTGCACCGGTTTCGCCACTAGTTTGAGACAGATTTCCCCCCTGTTCGACTGGTCCAAAGGCTATGCGGTACTCACAGAGAATGACGAATCCACACTTACCCCAGGTCTGTTTGTGAGCGGTCCGTCCGTGCGCCATGGCAACTTGATTTTTTGCTTTATTTATAAGTTTCGCCAGCGGTTTGCCGTCATCGCTAATGAGATCGCCCAGCGCCTCGGCATCGACCCTGCACCCCTCGAGGCCTACCGTCAGGCCGGACTCTTTCTCGACGATCTCTCCTGCTGCAGCAACGATTGCATCTGTTAGGGAGGTCTAACGCAACTCCACGTCCATAAGCCGACCGGCTACCGGATGCGAATGATAGCGATGGCCGAAGGTCGGTCTGTGACCATCGCAGCTTCTCTCACCACGTGGTGGAAATCAATCAGGCCTTACGGGCTGAGTATCGCTGTTCTGACGGTATCGCCTGCGCCCCTTCTTTCGCAACGATTCAAGGTAGGTTCCTGGCAAAGTGGGCCTACTATTACCAGCGCCCATGAGGCTCAGGTGTTAACCCAGGTGGAACAGTTTTTGACCAGTCATCCTGGTGACCATGTGAGATTGTTGAGCATTGACCCTGGGGTAAAACAGCGTCAGCTAGAAAAAGTAATTCAGAAGCCGGAGTGAGTGTTGAAAAGAGAATTTCGTTTTTGAACTGTTCCGCATGGAGCTTTCTAGGCTAATCGACCTGTTAGTATGCCGCGGAGCGGCATATCGGCACGGCGGTTATCGATTCTCCTGTTGTCGTAATTGTTTCTCTACAACGTTCGGGCTTAAATCAACGGTTTTGCGGCCATAGTTGATCCACAATCTAAAATCCACATGAACCGGAAAGGTAATTCTTCCTCCAGTACCAGTACCACCCATCTCGCCAATGTATTGCCCTTGCTTGATGTAATCTCCTTTTCGGACAGAAAAGCTCTTGGCGTGAGCATAAGCCCCTTTGATTTGGTATAGCTTGCCAGAGAGTTCAAAATATATAAAAAAGTCGAAATGGCATCGATTACCATACCCCCCCTCCAGACCGACCTTGGTGACCCTGCCAGGATACCAATTGTAGATTGGATCGCCAGATGTGGTTACCACATAGTCAATCCCATAATTGCGCTGACTACGATTGAGCCTTTTGATTGAGGTTGAATTGCTAGAAAAAATTGCATAGGATATTGGTTTCCAACTATGTCCTCTTGGCTCCATGAAGCCACCGGTTACCGTTATGTTCTTCAAAACAGAGGATGTGGTAGAAACGTAGTTTGAACTCGATAATTGATATTCAGGCACCTTAAAGTTCCCCTTGAATAGAGAACGAAGAACTACCTGGAGTGGACGTTCCAACGATTGATCACCGAGAGTAACTTTTAAGACTCGTTTGCCTAAGCTAAATAAAATAAAGCGAAATTGCCAGGAGCCATCAGCCCGGACCTTAGTTGTTGAGGATTGGAGTTTGTTATTTATAAAAAGCTGAACCGGTTGCCCGATATCCTTGGAGGAAGCAATACCTGAAATAATAAAGGCGTCGCCAGCAACTACTTTAGATGGCAAGTTTTTGATGCTAAAGACTGCCTTTACCACAATCTCAAATACGTGACTGAGGTCTTCCAAGGTGATTTTGATCTTTCGGGTGCCTGGACTGGAGAATCGGAAGCTAAATTTTAAAGTCCCATCGGCTTCAACTTTTGGCTTATTCGCTGGATTCGGGGTCTGGAGATAAAACTTGCCATTGACCTCCACATATAGGTCAGCTGATTTACCCACCAGCGACTTAGAGGTTTTTGCTTGGATAGCAAATGCTTCTCCTACTTCCACAGATGTTGGCTTATTGATAATTTCTATGATAGGTGAGGGTTCTACTGGCATTGGGTCTGGTTCTGAGGCTCCAATGCCGACAGCAATGACCATAGCTCCAGGTTTTTCAAAGCCTGAATCCGTCAACCACCTTTGGAACATTGCCAGCTCAATAACTTTTTCGCCAGGCTCACCAGTTCCTTCTGGACGGGACTCTTTCTCAATTTTCTCAAGGTAAAAATTGCCTTCCATCAGATAGAAAGCTTGATCAGTCTCCTTAATCCAGGTAGTCATGGGGCAGTGTCTTTAAAGAGGTGCTGATCAAATACTAGATCGGATTTGATCGTATCTAAAATCATTCATTGTCTTTAATCAGGAGCTAGGCTAGCAAGCCTGATATTAGGCTGTCGGGAAACACAGCTCTATCCTCCTTTATTCAGATGTAGAGATTAAAAGCATAGTGAAGAGATTTTTTACTTTACAGCAGGATGTCTTAAACAATAGCGCCTAACACACCGGCCTAGTGACACTGTTGCTCTTAATTTATCCGAATTGCCATTATCAGTTGTTCTTTTAGATGCTCAACCTGACGTATGAGTACAAGCTAAAACCGCAAGCCGATCAGATTGAGCGCACTCTAGAGATGTGCCGTAAGATCTCGAATTATGCGTTGAAGGAACGACTTTTTCTGCCAGGTAGCTTACTGGCTAGAAGCTGATTGGTGAAGGCCCCAGCAGCTTTCAAGTAGGATTAACGTCCGGCATCACCGGGCCAGGAAAGTTGAGTATCCATTGTCAAAACGCTCGCAAGCTCGGCTCCGTGTGCATGCGATGGTTATGCCCGTCGGTTCAAAGATACAGAATGCTCTGAGTAATTAGTCCAACGCTGTACAACGAACCAGATTGAACGCGCGACGTCGCAAATAGTGCGATGCCTGGAACCGGATTAGTTTTTACACCATCGGCATTTTGTGAGGTCCGTTTAGTCCAGGCAGATATGAACTGCTCCATCGACTGCACCAAATCAAGTTTAAGAAGGACTATGCAAACAAGCATTACTGTGCCTGGCGAATTATCGCCTTCTTTTGATTCATTAAACTTCTCCGCGCGTTCGATAGCTGCAATAACCAGTCGCTTTGCATCAACTAATGATTCATCATCAATAACGACGACATCCAAGCCGTGCGTGACGGCGGTGTATACCGAGACGCCGGTCAAAGGGGGATAAACAGCCGATACTGATAACTGTGATGAAAGGAATGGCTCCAGACGCGATGAGTTCGTCGCAACTTGGCGGATGACTTGTTCACGAAAATTCGGAAGGGACAATGGCGATAACTCACCAATAGAAGACGAGTTAATTTCAACACTTGCGTATTTGGATGCGTAACGTAGAAACTCGGAAGTAGTATACATTTGGAACAGTGAATCAGCGTGACCAGCCGAGAACTCACTCAACAATTCATGACGTACACCTAATCGTTGGCCAGAATTGGCCGGATTGAATCGCCACCAATCCGACTTTACGTCATCTGAAACCAAGATCAAATGTCGAATCGGCTCCTTGGCATCGTGGGCTTTGTCAAGGAGCTGTTTCCAAATAATCAAATCCCCAAACTTCTTTGGGTAATGGAGACCCTGGTGCATGAACGTTTCGGACTTCTTGCCTGCGTCGGAGAAACCGGGTGGGATTTTGTTGGTGAAACGCTTCTCACCCTCTTTTACCACAGCCGACAACCACTTTTCCGTTGGAGCGTCGCCTGTCTTCCCATCAAACAACTTGTCTAGTCGGTCGCGAATCGGGTCGTCCGTTAAAACGTCGGGATGTGCCTCCGCAGCACTCTCAAGTTTAGCAAGCAGATCTCTTTCAAAAGAGGCAATCGCATTATCGACCCCTTCAATATCGAGTGTTGGGTGCCGCTGTCGGAGTGGTTCAAACGTTTGACGCAGTTTTCGCAGGGTACTCGTCGCATCGTCAGCTTTTGCTGCTGCAACGCGGTCTTGAGTCAAAGCGACTTTCTCACGGTTCCGATGAAACTCGAGTGCAACGTGATATGGCAACCAAAGTCGATCTCGATACTCCTGCAGGACTCGCAGTAGATCCTCGCGTGGCGTTTCCGGCCACCGGTAGAGGCCAAGCAAGACGTTTGTATCGAGCACAATCGTGGCATCAGCCCAAAGAGCAGACAACTCGTCAGCACTGCGTTGATAGTACTCTTTGAACTTAGATTTCACAATGCATCAATGTCTAGGGCATAACTCTTATTGGATTGATAGTTTCAGTCTATCTGCCCAAAACAGGGTAGATATATTGATTCTTCGCAGTATATCTCGCCAAGTCAGGTGGATAGGCTACAAGTTGTCCATATAGTACGCTCAAATTAGGTGAATATATTGCAAGTTTCAGTATAGCTGCCGAGTTCTCTCAGTAAGTTTTTCTGATTTCAGGTCAAAATAAACACATTTGCCCTGTGTCTACCACCTATAGAAGTACAACCGCGAAAGCGACCAGACTATCTCAGAGATCAGATTCGCTTCAACCATTACTCCTATCGCGCTAATTTACTGCCGATGCCAACGGACAGCTCCACCCGGTTGATCAACCACCGTAACCCCCGCTGCCGTTAGCTGATCACGAATATCATCTGCCGTTATAAAGTCTCGCTGTTGTCGGGCCGTTTGGCGCTGGTGAATTAGATCCGAGATCGCACCCTCATCCAATTCACCAGCGTCACCGTCACCGTCAGCTTCAGCCTCTAACCCCAGTAACCGAGCCAAATGCAACAACGTTTGCCACTGTTGCCAGAGCAGCTCCGGACTAGATTGAGTCTGCCCTTCATGCACCAGACGATTCCCCTCTCGCTGCAGCCCTTTGGCCAGCTCAAACAACACTGCCAGCGCCCCCGATGTATTCAAATCATCGTCCATAGCAGCTTGAAATCGTTCGACCATGGGTCCTTGAGGGGAAGACTGGACGCTGGCAGCTGACAACGCTGCTCGATGATGGTCACCAAAAAGAAGTCCAGCTTTCAGCGTTTGCCAACCGTTGATTGAAGCTGCGATCGCATCCTTCGTAAAATCCAACGGTTTCCGATAATGCCCCTGTAGCACAAACAATCGCACCGCCATCGGATCTACCGGCTGCGGATACTCTGCCCATTTCCCATCCAGCAGGTCACGGATCGTGGTGAAATTGCCCAGGGATTTCGACATTTTCTCGCCGTTAACCGTCACCATGCCATTGTGCAGCCAGTAGCGAGCGAGCGGTTGTCCCGTCAGCGCTTCTGATTGAGCAATCTCATTCTCATGGTGGGGAAATACCAAATCACCACCACCACCATGAATGTCAATGGTTTCGCCCAATCGCGCCCGGATCATGGCCGAGCATTCAATGTGCCATCCCGGTCGTCCCATCCCCCAGGGCGACTCCCAGGCCGGTTCCCCCGGTTTTGCCGTTTTCCATAGAGCGAAATCGAACGGATCGCGCTTCTTCTGGTCTGGTGCATCCGGGGCAACGCGTCCCCTGCCCCCGCCTGCAGTTGCTCCAGCTTTCGTCCAGAGAGCTTGCCATACTCCGCGAACTGTCGCACGCTGTAGTACACATCAC
>JBCCJR010000092.1:0-14835 GCA_039045805.1 Cyanobacteria bacterium P01_C01_bin.118 | reverse complement strand
TTTATGATGAAAACGGATACCAAGAAAAATGTCGTAAATAAATCCCCAGAAGTCTTTGCGATGATGTAAACCCAATGATTGAGGAGAGCCTTTTTCATCCAACAAAGGTTTCATTACTTCGTAGGCCGGTTTGTATTTATACCAGGGAATGGATGGCCAGAGATGGTGAACGAGGTGATAGTTCTGACCCATAATCAACAGGTTTAGCAGCCGTCCAGGATAAACACGAGCATTTTTCCAGCGATTTTTTTCCTTAAACGGACGATGGGGCAAATAGTCAAAGAAAAGACCCAAGGCTACACCCACTACTAGGGCCGGAGCAAACCAGTAATTGGCAAAATAGTCCAAAAATCCAAAGTGGTAAGCAGAATAAATCAAAGCCCCCACTGTTAGACGACTTAGAAACCATTCCAAGAGCTCATACTTCTTCCAGAGACGTCTCTGGAAGAAGTAAATCTCATGGTAGAAAAAACGAGGTGCAATAAGCCACAGAGGACCACAGGTAGACACAAAATGATCGGGGTCATTTTCTGGGTCATTGACATTTGCATGATGCTGTAAATGCACACGGGTAAACACTGGGAACGTAAATCCAAGCATTAAAGCACTACCATGGCCCAAAACCGCATTGATAATGCGATTGCTATGGGCAGAATTGTGGGAGGCATCATGAATTACCGTACCCACCAGGTGCAAAGCCACCGTATTTAAAACAAAACAAATCCAATGGGGAAAGCTCCAGGAAAAATACCCAAATGTGGCAATCGTAACTAATACAATTGCACCAATAAATATGAGCAAATCCGGGCTGACACCACCGTCCGCGTCTAAAAGCTCCTTGGGTACTCGTCTAAGTACCTTTGAAGGGCGTGTTGCCACCGAAACCACAGTAATACTCCTTCACACCTATGTTTCGAAGTATACGCTACCTAGAGGTAATAATAAAGTTTTGTGACGTTGTCTCATTTATGTGTAGTGTTTTCCATCCTGGGGCTTGTTTGGTCAAAATTTTGTCTTGAGTGGTTTTGTCCGTCAGTAATTAGGCTGATATCTGCGAGACTTTTGCGATTTAATGAGACCTTAGGCTTTGCAGAATGTTTAGGTATCAACGTAATCGATGATTAAAGCCGAAGCGAGCGTCGGCATGATACTATCCGGTGGTTTGTTCACACATGTTCACATCCAAAACCATTGGTTTTTCGTCGCGTAAGATTGAATGTTGAATTCGGGTGTGACTTAACTTTACTGACGGCTAACCTACGAACAGCACTATGCCACTGCGCCATGCCCTGCGGCGGACCAAAATTGTATCCACCATTGGTCCTGCGACTCAGGATCCCGCGACGTTGCGATCGCTCATTGAGGCCGGTGCCACCACCCTGCGTCTCAACTTTTCCCATGGAACCCACGAAGACCATCAGCGTAGTATTCGGTTGATTCGTCAGCTCTCATTTGAGTTGAATCAGCCGGTCGGTATTCTACAGGATTTGCAGGGACCCAAGATTCGTCTGGGTAAATTTGAGGACGGTGCTATCCGTCTTAAGACGGGGGATAGCTTTATCCTCACAAGCCGTCAGTTACCTGGCACGCAAACTATTAGTTCAGTAACCTACGAGCCTTTGGTGGAGGAAGTTCCTGCCGGTGCCACCATTTTGCTGGACGATGGCAAAGTGGAAATGCGGGTGGTGCGTAAGGATATGGAGTTGCGCGAACTCCACTGCGAGGTGGTGGTGGGCGGCAAGCTGTCCAATAGCAAAGGGGTTAACTTCCCCGGTGTTTATCTCTCCATTAAGGCCCTGACCGAAAAGGATAAAGTCGATCTGGCATTTGGTTTAGATCAAGGGGTTGACTGGGTGGCGTTAAGTTTTGTCCGTAACCCCCAGGATGTCTTGGAAATTAAAGAAATCATCGCTAACGCCCGGAAGCGAGTGCCCGTTATTGTCAAAATTGAAAAACATGAGGCCATTGAGCAGATGGAGGCGATCTTATCGCTGTCCGATGGGGTCATGGTTGCCCGTGGAGATCTGGGTGTAGAGCTACCGGCGGAAGATGTCCCCATTTTGCAAAAACGGCTAATTGCCACGGCCAATCGTTTGGGTATTCCGGTGATTACGGCCACTCAAATGCTAGATAGCATGGTTAGCAATCCACGACCCACCAGGGCAGAAGTCTCTGATGTTGCCAATGCTATTCTCGATGGCACCGATGCCGTCATGCTGTCCAACGAGACGGCGGTGGGGGAGTATCCGGTAGAGGCCGTCGCCACCATGGCCAAGATTGCGCGCCGCACCGAGAAAGAGCAAATTACTAGAAATTCAGATGCTGCCGCCACTAGCCGCACCATTCCCAATGCCATTAGTCGCGCTGTCGGACAAATTGCATCGCAGCTAGATGCTGCCGCCATTATGTCATTGACTAAGACGGGGGCAACGGCCCGTAATGTTTCAAAGTTTCGGCCTCCTACGCCGATTCTGGCGGTCACCCCCCATGTGGAAGTGGCCCGGCGTTTACAGCTGGTTTGGGGAGTTAAGCCTCTACTAGTGGTGGATTTACCCTCCAGCAACCAAACATTCTATTCAGCGGTGAACGTGGCTCAGGAAAAAGAGCTACTCCATGATGGTGACCTGGTGGTGATGACTGCAGGGACGCTTCAAGGGGTGTCTGGTTCAACGGATTTAATCAAGGTGGAGCTAGTGACCGCTGTCTTGGGCCATGGCAAGGGTATTGGTGAGGACGTTGTCAGTGGTCGAGCCCGTGTGGTGGATAAAGCCTTATCCATCAGTAATTTTAACCCTGGTGAAATTTTGGTGGTTTCCAGCACCAGCGCTGACTATGTTGATATCATTCGCCATGCGGGCGGCATCATTACCGAAGATGCGAATCATACAGGACATGCAGCTGTCTTAGGGCTACGTTTGGGTATTCCTGTTCTAGTGGGAGTGGCCGATGCCACCAGCACGATCCGCGACGGCACCATCATTACAGTTGACGCAAAACGGGGCATTGTCAGCTCTGGCGCAACCAATGTCCCCCGTGAAATCTCGATGGCTTACTAGGATTGCTGTCGTGATTGACAGGTGTGTAATCCCTGGTGAGTCCCGTTTGATATCAAATGATTAATATTTGCTCCAGCTAACGTAGGGCAGTTTGGCTGCTGTGGTTTTAATCTGTTCATGGCGTTGCAGCAGTTGGCCACAGGCATCCCAGGTCCCATTGAGAAACATTTTTCGGTTGCCTTCTTTGATGGTGACGGGATGGTGAAAGCCATCTCCAGAAATTGCTAGGTCATTTAAATCGAGTGTGAGCTCAGTATCGGGGTGCTCAGCAATCATTGACTGTAGCTGGGCAATTGTTTCGGGTGTTGCGGTTACACAGGGCATGCCAATGGCAACGCAATTACCGAGGAAAATTTCTGCAAAACTTTCTCCCACAATGCCCTGGATCCCCCATCGCATGATCGATTGAGGGGCATGTTCGCGAGAGGAACCACAGCCAAAGTTGCTGTTGACGACTAAGATTTTGGCATTTTTATATTGCCCTTGGTCAAACGGGTGCTTGCCTTCTGCTCGATCGTCGGCAAAGACATGTTCTCCTAATCCGTTAAAGGTGACACAGCGCAAAAAACGAGCCGGAATGATGCGATCAGTATCAATATCATTACCAAGTACGGGAATACCACGACCGCTAATGGATATGATTTGGGATGCTGTTTGAGCCATGAAAAGATATGTTCCTGCTGCTGGCTGTGAAGACTCTTTACTCTAGTGCTCTATGGTAGCTTGATACGATAGCTCTTTATCAATAGCTTTGCCATGGCCAAGGCGTTTGCTGAATTGTCACCCAGCCATCAAGAATTTATTCAAAACCAGCAGCTCTTTTTTGTGGCGACAGCGCCTTTACAAGGAAGCCATGTCAATATGTCTCCCAAGGGATTAGATACCTTTAGGGTTTTGTCGCCTAAACAGGTGGCCTATCTTGATTTGACAGGGAGTGGCAATGAGACATCGGCCCATTTATTAGAAAATGGGCGGGTGACTGTGATGTTCTGTAGCTTTGACCAGCAGCCCTTAATCCTTAGGCTCTATGGCCAGGGGACTGTGGTTTTACCCAATACTGAACCCTGGTCTGAGCTAGCGGTCCAATTTAAGCACTGGCCGGGGACTCGGCAAATAATTGTGATTGATATCCAGCGGGTGCAAACGTCTTGCGGCTATGGCGTGCCCCTATATGAATATCAGGGACAGCGCCCCACGTTGCCCCTTTGGGCAGAGAAAAAAGGCCCGGAGGGGGTGGCGGAGTATCAACTAAAAAAAGGGAGCACCAGCATCGATGGCTTGGTAACTCCCTTAGGACAGGTGAATAGAGCCTAGCGTGTGCTGTGGCAGTCTTAAACGTGATAGAGAAACTCTAGATCGACATGGGCCGGGGCATTGGCCTGATCGTAATAAGGGCGATTGGTCAGCCACACCGACTGATAGGGCTTGAGTTCATAGGCTGCATGGAGATCCTCAAATCGTTCGCCGCTGATCAGATCCATCCAGCTATCGGTGTTGACCAAGTTCAGCTCGCTGAGGCGTAGGGTGTGGGGTTGGTCACTGAGGTTGTGAATGGAGAAAATGCTCTGGTCCCGAGCGATGCTCTGACGCCAGAAGGCAAAGATGGCTGGATTTTCCGGATGTAGCGTATATTGTGTGGCGTTGGGGTGAAATGCCTTTTGCTGGCGACGGATTTTAATCAACCGCGACAGCTCTGCCAACACAATGGACTGAGATGTTTGAGGATCGCTCAAAAGAGCATCTAATTGTTGCTTATCCCAGCAATAGCGATTGATGGAGCGATTATGCTCAGTTCTCGCGACGCCGTCTAAATCGTTGGGGGTGGCCAGCAAGCTGTGAATATAGAACGCGGGAATACCTTCCAGCGACATCATCACAGTTTGTGAGCAAATAAAACGCTCAATTTGCCATTGATCAACACCTTTGGCAGTGCCTTGAAGGGCGTCAAAGAGAGAAATGTTGATCTCATAGGGGGACTCACTGCCATCTGCTTTACTCCGCATGCTGATTTTGGCTCCGAAGCTGCGCATGGTATCGATCAGGGTGTTAAATTCCTGCTCTTCCAGTAGACCTTCGGTGGGACGTAGACCAATGCCGTCATGGGATGCAGTGAAATTAAAATAGGCGCAGCCAATGGGGGCTGGTGGCATACTCATCATCCAGGTCTTTAGGTGATCGGCACGTCCCTGCATCAATGCGTTGAGCAGTAGGGGCGGCAGGCTAAAGTTGTAAATCATGTGGGCTTCGTTGCGATCGCCAAAATAACTCAGGTTCTCGCGGTTGGGCACATTAGTCTCGGTAATCAAAGCGATTCCAGGATCTATCATCTGTAGAATCTCGCGGAATGTTTGAATCAGTGCATGGGTCTCCGGTAAGTGAATGCAGCAGCTACCCAAGGACTTCCATAAAAAGCCGACGGCATCTAAGCGGATGTAACGAGCACCATGGTTGACATAGGCCAACATAATTTTGACAAATTCGAAAAAGACGTCTGGATTTCCATAGTCAAGATCGACCTGGTCGGCACTAAATGTGGTCCATACATGCTGCACGCCATCGGTAGTTTCCACCGGGGTAAGCAGCGGGCTACTACGGGGGCGAACTACGTCAGCGGTAGGTGTATCCTCTGGCAGGCTAATAAAATAATTGCGGCCTGGTAGTTCACTGCCTTTAAACTGTTGAAACCATTCGCTTTGGCTGGAGACATGGTTGGCTACCAGATCAAACATCAGGTTAAAGTTGCGGCCAATGGCTTCGATGTCAGACCAATTGCCGAGGGTTGGATTGACTTCTAAAAAGTCGATCACGGCAAAGCCATCGTCAGAGCTATAGGGAAAGAATGGCAGGATATGCACACCCGTGATTGTCTCGTCTAACCGAGTATTTAGAAACTGGTGCAGGGTTTGCAGTGGGGATGCGTCGTTGCTGCGGATGCTATCACCATAGGTGATTAGCAGGACTTTATCTTGATCCCACTTACCTAAGTCCTCTTGGGAATATGCTTTTAGCTGATCCTTGAGGAAGTCATATAGCCGAGGCAAAAGCTCGTCAATTTGATCATCCCCATAGACGCAGCTTAGTAGGGGTTGAATTTTAGTTGTAAATCGCTCGAAGGATATAGCGGTTTTAGACGTTGTCAACATGAATAATACAGACTGATGTGAAGTACTTGTGGTTATGCACCAACGGTGCTGGCGAGCAAATGCGTACAAGTAACCCTAGGACTCAAGGCTCAATCCTTGCTTCCCAGAGCTTTCAAATATTCCTGACGGTTGGAATGTCTAGCGAGTTTTTGAATAGTTAGATTAATTACGGCCCATTTTGGGACAGCTTAACCCAGGTGGCTAGATAATTCACTACCAAATAAAAAATCTATATTCAGGAGGACTATCAGCCAGTAAGACAACTAATTAGCGATATATAAGTTGCTCTCACGCGTACCCAGGTTATCATCGGTTTTTAAGAAACGTCTTGATATAAGTACGAATATCGAGGGTGCTTTACATCTCTCAATAAACTCTAAAGCCTATATGAATTTGTCAAATGCTTTGAAAGCTTGACAATAAGCGGCAAGCAAAACAAAGTGCCTTTGCTTTTCAGCATAAATTAAGTGATGAAATTTGAACAAATAGACATGGGCTGTCTGAGCTACATGCGTAAATCTTTTAAGGGATTAAGGTCTATCTCACGGTGGTTATAGCGACTTTGTCATATCATTTCTGGAAAATATTTCTTGGCATAGCTCACAACAGTGGCGATTTCTAAAAAATGAAAGCAGTGGTTTGCTGTATTTCTCTCTCCAAGATTTGTTATGAATTCGCCATAAAAACAAAAGCAAACCGATGCCCGCTTTTAAGGGTAGAGCACCGATTTGCTGTGAGTGAGTGATGTCTGCAGCTAAAAAAAATACCGCTAATTAAGCATGCTTAGAGGCACGATGAGATAGCGCTGATGGATTTTTAGCCATCCCTCTTTTTGGCGAAAGTCTCTAAGCAAACGGGTCACAGTCACTCGCGTTGTGCCAATTGTTGTTGCCAGTTGATGGTGCGTTAACCGGATTGTCAACTTTACACCTTGCGGCTCTACCTGGCCAAAATCTTGGGCCAGCATAATCAGCAGTTGTCTTAGTCGATCAGCCACTAGACGCTTGCCGGCAAGGGCTAACCACGCTTCCGATTGCTGTAGTCGTCTGGAAAGATGTGAGAAGAGACCAGCCATTAGCGTTGGTGAGTTTTCTAGCTCTGCCATCGATAATGGCAAGACATTTATGGGGGTTAATGCCGTGGCCCAATAGGGACTAACTCCCGTAAAACTGAGGCCAAAGGGCATAGATGGTCCAGCTAATCCCAATAACGTTTCGCTACCATCTGGATGGATAGTATGCAGCTGTACGATACCGCGGCAGATGACGTAAATTTCATTGTGTCGTAGGGGAATGCTCTGCCCTGCCGTAAATTGAGTCAGGTTGCGCTCATGGTACAGCTGCTCTAACAGGGCAATATAATGGTCCGACGTGTGAGGACTGTGAGTTAGCTGGGATACTGGCATAGAGAAGACTGGGCCTCTGTGAGTGCTTTGTAGCTTGGCGCACATAGTTCACAACATCTGCCTTTGCACAGAAGTATTTCGGGATTCGCTTACTCGATATTACCGACATGATTAAAGTAAAAACTTAACGTCAGGTAATCAAAAGGTTAAGAACAGCGAAACCTTTGGAATAAGCTTATTTATACTTCTAGGCAAAAAAGTCTTCTTGAGGTCTTGCAGACTATTGGTGTCATGCCTTCCGTTGCTTGTTTAAGCAGATGAATGGTGAGTTGAAGCGTTGCTCACCATTCTCTATCCACTATGTCAAACTAACCCTTTAGAGCTGTTACCAGTCACTAATTTAGAAGGCTGCGTACATCGCTAACCTGGCCCTTGACAGCTGCTAGGGCTACCATCGCTGGGCTCATGAGGAGAGTGCGGCCTGAAGCAGAGCCCTGGCGTCCCTTAAAATTACGATTTGAGGAGGATGCGCTAATTTGACGTCCTTGAAGTTTATCGGGATTCATTGCCAGACACATAGAGCAGCCTGGTTCTCGCCACTCAAAACCAGCTTCGACAAATATTTTATCTAATCCTTCGGCTTCGGCTTGCTGTTTGACCTGTTCTGACCCCGATACAACAAATGCTTTAATGCCTGCGGCTACATGACGACCCTGGGCCACTTTAGCGGCTTCTCTCAGATCGCTAAGACGACCATTGGTGCAACTGCCAATAAAGCAGACATCTACCTGTGTACCCAGCATCGGTTGGCCAGGAGCTAGATCCATGTATCTGTAGGCTTCTTGAATTAGTGGCTGCTCATCGGATGGGAAGGCATTGAGGGCAGGAATTGATTCGTCAACACCGATAGCCTGGTCAGGACTAATGCCCCAAGTAACGGTGGGGGCAATGTCATTGGCCTCAAAGACGACAACATCGTCATAGTCGGCATCAGGATCGCTGCGTAAGCTTTCCCACCAGGTAACAGCCTGGGCAAAATCATCGCCTTTGGGGGCAAACTCTCGATCTTTGAGATAGGCGTAGGTAACCTGGTCAGGATTGACATAGCCGCAGCGAGCGCCCCCTTCAATGGACATGTTGCAAAGGGTCATGCGCTCTTCCATGGTCATGGCTTCAATGGTGCTGCCTGCGTATTCATAGGCGTACCCGGCACCGCCCTTAGCTCCCAGTGTGCGAATGATGTGTAAGATGACGTCTTTGGCATAGACGCCGGGGGCAAGGGAGCCGTTGACTTCGATGCGTCGTACCTTTAGTTTATCGAGGGATAGTGTTTGAGACGCGAGGACATCGCGTACCTGGCTGGTACCAATGCCAAATGCGATCGCACCAAAGGCTCCATGGGTAGAAGTATGGCTATCACCACAGGCAATGGTCATACCCGGCTGGGTCAGCCCCTGTTCGGGTGCAATTACATGGACAATTCCCTGCTGGCCTGAGCCCACATTAAAAAAGCGGATGTCGTTGCTTTTAGTATTGCTTTCGAGAGCGATGATCATGTCCTCTGCCAGACTATCGGCGAAGGGTCTGGCTTGGGAGTCGGTGGGGACAATGTGATCAACGGTGGCAACGGTGCGCTCAGGAAACATCACCTTAAGGTTGCGATCTCGCAGCATGGCAAAGGCCTGGGGACTGGTGACCTCATGGATCAAATGCAGCCCAATAAACAGCTGGGTTTGCCCCGATGGCAATGTGCTGACGGTATGAAGATCCCAAACCTTGTCGAATAATGTGCCCTTACTCATGCCCTGCCTCTGTTTGCCAAAACTCTAGATCGGCCTTTTATTTTAGCCTTAGAGGCTCACATTCGATGCCATGGTCACAGGATGTATCGATCCGAGCCGTATTGTTATGAGGCGTCGGTAAACGTGTTCCAGTACATGACCCTGTATGGCGACAAATTGTCGGTGAACGTGTTCCAGTGCATGACCCTTTGTGGCGACAAATTGTCGGTGAACGTGTTCCAGTGCATGACCCTGTATGGCGACAAATTGTCGGTGAACGTGTTTCAATTAATATAGGCGGTTTGTTCTTAATAAATAAGGAGTTTAGTAATGGCTGGAGCCTTGGTTTACTTGGTGATTTTGCTTGGTGCAGCGGGCGCTGGTATCGGTATGTACTACGGTCTTAAGGTGGCGAAGATTATCTAACTTCTGGTTGTATTCAAGCTTTTGAGCAATTGAGCTGAGGGACAGAGAAGCGGGCAAAAAGCTTCTCTGTCCCTCTTTAGTATTAAGTATATTAGCGGGTTTAGCCTTCCTCTATTGCTGGGGCGGCTAGGGTGCCGATGCTAGCCAGGACGAACCAACTCAGCACATTAATGCGGGCATCAAACAGAGTGACATCGAATAAAGCGAAAAGAATACAACCACTAAAGGCCAGAACATAGCTCAGTAAAATGGGGCTGCTCTGTTTTTTGATCAGACGGTGAATGCCTGATACATAGGTGCGGCCAATGACGTAGCAAAAAATCAACAGTGTTGGGATACCGGTGTCGCAGGCCAGATAGAGCCAAAGATTATGGGGATGAAACAGCCGCTCATGGGCAACGACGCTAAAAGGAACATACTGGTGGCTAAATCCCCCCAATCCCCAACCCACCAAGGGACGCTGGTGAATCAAATCAAGGGCAATCTGCCAGGCTGCAACGCGAGGGTCCTGGGTAAATAAGGCCAAACTGAGGCTGCGTCCCCCAAATCCCAAGAATATTAGTCCTATGACCACGGCGCTCAGGGTGAACAGTCCCAACAGCCATACCCACCGATGGCGTCTGGCCAGGTAGCCGACAATAAATAACAAAATAAGGGCCGCCAATAACCCGTTGCGAGAGCTGGTAAAGAAGATACCCATGGCCGCTAGGGCGGTCGCTGTAGCCAGCACAATCGTCATCTGAGCGAAGGGCTGGCTGTTGTGCGATCGAAGTGTCTGTAGCAGTAGCCCTAACCCTAACCCCAGCACAATGATCAAATAATTGCTCAAAATATTGGGATGACTAAGGCCACCATGGGCACGGTGGCCTGCAAAACTGACATCAAAGACCCACTGAAATATCGGCCAATCATAGACCCGAGTCGTAATGCTGGGGAATCTGACGATATACTCCACCAGAGCAGCGACGCTAAAGGGTAAAGATCCCAAAACGATTGCCTGGGCAATGGTCTGGAAAATTAGACTGGAAGACTTAAATTGTGGGGCCGTGTACAGCACACCCACCAGCAAAAAATAGGGCAAAAAATTAGCTAGCTGTAACCAGGCATCGCCCCGATTCACAGCCAAACAGGCACTGACTACAAGCCCCAGGGTTAAGATACCGTATCCCTGCCGCCACAACGTTTTCTGAATCGCCTGAAACCGTTGACAAAGGGCAAGTGCCATCAGCACGATCAGCATAGCCAGACTTAAGTAGCTGGCAAAAGGTAACACCACCAATGCACTAATCCACAGCCAGGCGTATCCTTGTCCTGAACCCAGGATAGTCCGCAGCTTTGTTGTTGATTGGGCTGAGTTAATACGCACCGTCTCCCACTAAAACCACCCACACTGTACGAATCAGGATATACAGGTCCAGCCACACTGACCAGTTACGCACGTAATAAGCGTCCAGGTTAACCCGTTCGTCGTAGGTAATATTATTCCGTCCTGACACTTGCCATAACCCGGTTAGTCCGGGCAGAACCTGGGTATAAAGTTCAAACTTATCGGCATAGCGCCGGACCTCATCATGGACGATGGGACGGGGACCCACAAGGCTCATTTCACCCCGCAAGACATTCCATAGCTGAGGCAGCTCATCCAGGCTGGTGCGTCGCAGCCATCGTCCCAAACGGGTGATGCGAGGGTCATATTTAAGTTTACGGGCCTGGTCCCAGTGGTCACGCAGTTCTGGTTGACTTTGGAGGTATTCCTTAAGTACTTTGTCGGCGTTGGGGACCATCGTCCGAAATTTCCAGGCTTTGAAGGGGCGACCCCGGCGACCAATACGAACCTGGGCATAAAAAATGGGCCCTGGTGAGTCAAGGCGAATGGCTAGGGCAATCATGATGATCAAAGGTAGGCAAACCAGGCCAACAATCACAGTTAAGCACTGATCTAGTAGGCTTTTGGCTAGTTTAGGGCCTGGTAACAACAGCTGTTGTCGAGATTCTAGGCCTAGAACGCCGCCTAGATCGCGTGCGGCAACCCACAAACTGGCCATACCAAATAGGTCAGGGATGATCAACAAATGTGGAAAGGCGCGACCATAGCGCTGAGCTACGTAGAGTAATCGGTCACGGTTCACCCCTGGCATGGCCATGATGGCATAGGGAATCTGGTCGCGGTTAGCCAGCACGGGGGCCTGGGCTAAGTTGCCAATCACGGGGACACCTTCGAGGCTGCCATGTTTGTTGACGTCGTCATCCAGCACGGCCACCGGTTTTAGCCCCAGGGAAGGCTGGCGGTGTAAGGTTCTAATCACGAGGGCTCCGGTTTCCCCTGCCCCCAGGACCAAGACTGGATAGCCCCACCAGGATCGTTTGGCCACCAAGGCCCGCAGTCCGTATCGCCCCAGCAATGGCAGCACAATAGATAGACCCCAGGCCATTAAAAAAGCTGCTCGAGAATACAGTTCTAAATCCCGAAATAGGAAGATGGCGGAGCCCAGGGTGAGATAGAGCAGGGTGGTGGTCAAGGTCAAACGACGCAGTTCTTCTACTGGGCCAATGCCGTGCCCTGGATACAGACCGGCTAAACCATACCCCAATAAAAACAAGCTGAGTAGAGGCCACAGCTCCCAATATAGGGAGGGGGCGTATTGACCGTTAAACCACAGACGAATATAGACACTGGCAATACCAGCAATACTTAAATATAGGGCATCGCTCGCGACCAACGCCGTCACCATATAGCTGGGGTGGGCGTGTACTTTTAGGGGTGCGATCGCAGGTTTAGTCGGCTGAGAAAGCGTCATGATAACTAAAACACTGGGCCTGTGGCCGAGGGCGATAACCTAACTACTCTACGGGATTACCTTGCATGAAGCCTGTATAGGTTTGCTCAATACAGGTACGAAATTCCTGATGAAAGCGTTCAATCGAGAATCGTTCTGCCTGACTTCGTAGATTATCTCGGTTTAATTCATACATACCCACCTCAAAGGATTTAACGGCCTGTACCAGACTGTCAACTGTCTGTTCTGGAAACAGGACGCCGGTTTTGCCATGGAGAACGGTTTCTGCCACGCCACCTCGGCCAAAGCCGATGACGGGAGCGCCTGCCGCCTGGGCTTCCACAGGGGTAATACCAAAATCCTCTTCCGCTGGAAAAATAAATCCTTTGCACCGTTGCATATGGTCCGCCACTACGGCATCCGTTTGTTTACCTAATAAACGAATATTTGGCCCCGCCATTGTCTTAATCCGTTGCCAGTCCGAGCCATCACCAATCACTACCAGCGGCAGTCCTAACTGGTTAAAGGCGGCTACCGTCAGGTCTACCCGTTTATAGGGAACAAATCTGGATACCGTTAAATAAAAGTTGTCCCGTGGCTGCTGCCAGTCAAACCGTGAGATATCTACCGGCGGATACAGCACCGTGGCCGGACGACGATAGGCCCGCCAGATGCGTCTGGCAATAAAGTGAGAATTGGCCAAAAACCGATCAACACGATTAGCGCTGGTGGTATCCCAAAGACGGAGATAGTGCAAAATCAGGCGAGTCATTGCGCCCTTAGGCCCCTTTTCTAGACCCGCTTGCTGTAGATACTGATGTTGCAAGTCCCAGGCATAGCGAATGGGGGTATGAACATAGCTAATGTGGAGCTGATGGGGCGCTGTCAGCACCCCCTTGGCCACGGCATGGTTGCTAGAAATCACCACGTCATAAGCCGATAAATCAAACTGCTCAACGGCTAAGGGCATCAGGGGTAAATACTGTCGAAATGCCCGTTTAGCAAAGGGCAATCGTTGCAGAAATGAGGTTTGTACAGACCGGTGCCCAATAAAATGACGCTGTTCTGGTGATAAAAAATCCACCAAACTAAACAGATCTGCCTCTGGATAAAGTTGCAAAATTTGCTCAACAACTTTCTCAGAACCGGCATGGCTAGTCAGCCATTCATGGACAATGGCAATACGCATAGCAAAATGACGACACAAATCGTCCTAAGATTCTAGAGCAGAGCCCTACAGGCATCGACCCCTCAGGACATAGATACCGTGAGCCAGATTAAAATCCCCATCCTTGATTTAAAACTTCAGTACCAAGCCATCAAGGATGAAATTCAAACGGCGATAAATCAAGTTTTGGAGTCGGGACAGTTTATCCTGGGGCCGACGGTGCAAAAATTTGAAGCCAGTGTGGCAGACTACCTGGGGGTAAAGCATGCCATTGGTGTCAACTCTGGGACAGATGCTCTGGTAATTGGCCTGAGGGCTGCCGGTATTTTGCCAGGTGATGAGGTGATCACTACACCGTTTAGTTTTTTTGCCACGGCAGAATCAATCAGCATGGTGGGGGCCAAGCCGGTCTTTATTGATATTCACCCGGACACATTTAATCTCAATCCGTCGTTAATTGAGGCGGCTATTACCCCTAAGACACGCGCCATTATGCCAGTGCATTTGTATGGCAACCCGGCTGCCATGGCTCAGATTATGCAGATTGCGGCTGAGCATAAGCTCAAGGTGATTGAGGACTGTGCCCAGGCCTTTGGTGCAGTTTATAAAGGAGACTGTGCTGGCTATGGATGCGATCAGGGGGCGCGCGATCTCACCCTGGGAAAATATACGGGCACTATCGGAGACGTAGGCGCGTTTTCCTTTTTCCCAACTAAAAATTTAGGAGCCTATGGGGACGGTGGTTTGATTGCCACCAATGATGATCAGATAGCTGACGCTGCTCGCATGCTAAGGGTGCATGGAGCAAAAGAGCGATATCACAATTTGATGCTTGGCTACAACTCACGGCTGGACGCCATGCAAGCAGCGATTTTGCAGGTAAAGTTACGTCACATCGATACTTGGACCAGTAAGCGTCGTTGGGTTGCCCAAACCTATAGTCAGCTACTAGCGGATGTGGATGGACTGATCACACCGGTGATCTCAGAGGGGCATGTGTTTCATCAGTACACGGTACGCATTCTGGGGGGAAAACGAGATCGCATTAAGCAAGCCCTAGCAGATGCAGGGATTGGGGCGATGATTTACTATCCCATTCCTCAAGATAAACTCCCTGTTTATCTGGGTGAGTATCCAGA
>JBCCJR010000091.1:0-14982 GCA_039045805.1 Cyanobacteria bacterium P01_C01_bin.118 | reverse complement strand
TCATAAACATTGAGGCCAAACTCTTGCTGTACTTTCTGTAAGCTAAATTTGCTATACGGCATCTGCAATCAAGCTAACCGGGCTATACGTTGATCATAGCTCAGGTTAGAATTTGCCATCCAACGCATCTACACACCGCTTACAGAGGGTTCTGTGCTCCGCCAACTCGCCCACATCGGTGGAATAGTTCCAGCAGCGATCGCACTTCTTCCCATCCGCATACGTAATGCCAATACCATACCCATCGGACTCACTGCGGAAATTGATGTCTTTTAGCCCATCGGCACTTTCCAAAATCTCCACCTGGGACACCAGAAACAAATAGCGCGCCTCATCCACATGGATTGAACCCTCTGCCACTGCGTCGCTGGGATTCATGGTTGCTAACTGTTCACTGAACTGGAAATCGGCAATATAAAGCAACGCTTTAGCTTCCAGAGATGAGCCAATATCTTTCGCAGAGCGGGCCTGCTCCAATACCTTGTTCACCTCGTCCCGCAGCTCCCTAACCTGGTTCCAGGTATCCGCCAGCTCAGGCTTGGCCCAGGCCGAGTCAATGGTGAGCCAGCTCGCTTCAAATACCGACTTTGTACCCGTCTCGTAGGGCATAAACTGCCAGATATCCTCGGCCATGTGGCACAGGACCGGAGCAATAGACTTGGCTAAATTCTCTAGAGCAATAGCGAGAACCGTCTGGCAACTGCGACGCCGAGGGGAGTTGGCGGCACTGATGTACAGACGATCTTTGGCAATGTCTAAATAGAAGTTGGAGAGATCTACCACACAGAAATTTTGTATGGTCTGGAAAAACTTAAAGAACTGGTAGGTGTCAAAGGCAGTCTCCACCTCTGCAAAAACCTCCGTCATGCGGTGCAGCATATACTGGTCCAGTGACGGCAGCTGATCGTAGGGAATCGCGTCTTTAGCCGGATCAAAGTCATGTAGATTCCCCAACAAGAATCTCGCAGTGTTACGAATCTTGCGGTACACATCCGCCAGCTGTTTCAGAATAGTCTTACCGATGGGGACATCAGAAGAATAATCTACCGACGACACCCACAATCGCAGTACGTCAGCACCGTAGGGAGGATCTTGTTTTTTGTTCTTGCCCCCTTCAATAATCTCGTACGGGTCCACCACATTACCGATGGACTTACTCATTTTGCGCCCTTTTTCATCCAGGGCAAACCCGTGGGTTAGGACCGTTTTGTAAGGCGCACAGCCGTGGGTGGCTACGCTGGTCAACAAGCTGGACTGGAACCAGCCTCGATGCTGGTCGGTCCCTTCTAGATACAAATCTACCGGATACTTCAGCGCATCCCGCTGGTCGGCCACAGCAGCCCAGGATGAGCCGGAGTCAAACCACACATCCATGGTGTCAAACCCGCGCTTGTAAGTGTGACCATTATTGCGATAGCTCTCGGGCAGCAGCTCCTCGACAGACATGCTCCACCAGGCATCGGATCCGTGCTCAGCAAAGATAGCCTGCACATGGGCAATAGTTTCCTGGTTCATCAGTACTTCGCCGGTCTCTTTGTCATAGAAAGCCGGGATAGGCACACCCCAGTTCCGCTGACGAGAGATACACCAGTCAGACCGATCGCCCACCATGGGGGTGATACGGTTCTCCCCCTGGGCCGGAATCCACTGCACATCGGAAATGGCTTTTAGGGCCTCATCACGGAACCCTTCCACCGAGGCAAACCATTGTTCCGTAGCGCGGAAGATGGTGGGCTTTTTGGTCCGCCAGTCATAGGGATACTTATGCTGGTAAGGCTCGTGCTTGAGTAGCGTATTGGATTCAGTAAGAGCCTTGATCAGTTCTTCATTGGCGGTTTTAAGCACATTGAGCCCTTCAAAACTGCCTGCTTCGGCGGTGAAGTAGCCCCGCTCGTCCACCGGACAAAGGATGGGTAGACCGTACTTTTGACCGACGCCAAAGTCTTCCATCCCGTGACCGGGAGCGGTGTGTACCAGGCCGGTACCGGATTCGGTGGTGATATAGTCGCCGCCGATGACGATGGGGCTTTCTCGATTAAAGGCATCTTCTTTTTGATAAAGCGGATGGTGATAGGTACACTCGGCCAGGTCCACACCTTTAATATCGACCTTGGCAGTCAGTTCTGTCTCAAAGGATGCCGCTAGGGTGTCAATCAGATCCTTACCGACAATCAAATACTTGTAGGGTTCACCGGAGCCGACTTCGACCACGGTGTAGGTAAGCTCTGAGTTAACGGCGACGGCCACATTTGCAGGAATAGTCCAGGGAGTGGTGGTCCAGATAGCAACGCCCAGGTTGTCCATGTAGGGGGCCAATGCTTCTTTGGCGCTGTCAGACGCGCTGACGATGGGAAAGCCTACGTAGATACTGGGGGAGGTATGACCTTCGGGATATTCCAGCTCGGCTTCGGCCAGGGCTGTCTGGGACGATGGGCTCCAGTGGACGGACTTGAGTCCGCGATAGATATAGCCCTTATGGACCATCTGGCCAAAGACTTCTAGCTGAGCAGCTTCGTACTCAGGCTGTAGGGTCATGTAGGGCTTTTCCCAGTCGCCCCAGACGCCAAACCGTCGGAACCCCTTAGCCTGATTCTCGACAGTTTCCAGGGCGAATTCCTTAGCTTTCTGACGTAGCTGCAGCGGGGTAAGGTTGGCCCGTTCTTTGCGGTCAATGGTCTGGAGGACTTTTAGTTCGATGGGTAGACCGTGGCAGTCCCAACCGGGGACGTAGCGAACTTTGCGATCGCGCAGCAGTTGATACTTATTAATAATGTCCTTGAGCACCTTATTTAAGGCGTGGCCCATGTGGAGACTGCCATTGGCATAGGGCGGGCCATCGTGCAGCACAAACACATCCCCAGAGTTTTCCTGGGACAGCGTCTGATAAATCTGGCTGTCATCCCAAAAGGCCTGTAGCTCTGGCTCACGCTTGACGGCGTTGGCCCGCATACTAAAGTCGGTCTTGGGCAGTAGGACGGTGTCCTTATAGCTCTTAGCGTCGGCGCTTTTGGGGTCAGTCACGATGTAAGGAAAAAACTAAGGGAATTGATTACGCTCCAGCTATTCTGCCTTAGAAGTTCCTATCGCTTCAATAGTTTTAGTTTTTTTACTGTGATCGCCTAGCAGAATTTCTAGAGACATGCCCTTTGGGAACTGGGCCTAAAGGCTATGCCTACAATCCGATTACAAATTTTGCTCAATAAAAAGCTCAGCCGATTATTAAATAGATTAGATAGAAGCTGCCTACAGGGTTAATAAAAAAGCTGAGTGCATTTAGCAATCTACTGTCCATTGAGAACAAGGAAATTCGAATAGCTAGAGAGAAAATATCAACCGCAGCTCTCTGGTTATCAAATCATTTGCAACTCAATCAGGGTTCTCAGAACGTTCTTTGGCTTAATTGGTTTATTCAAAAACTCTGAGGCCCCCACCATTTTGCCTCGCATGCGTTCAGGCAGATTGTAACCGTCAGCTACCATCGCAATAGGTATATCCTTAAAGCCCGACATGCGACGAATCTGGGCACACAGCTCATAGCCATTGACCACAGGCATCGACAGGCTCAAAAAGATCATTTTTGGCTTTAGCTTATCGAGCTGTTTTAATACCTCAAGTGGATCAAAAACATTGCTGTAGCGATAGCCCGCAGCTTCAATAATGGTGGCCATTTTTCGACTGTCAGCCCGATTATCACTGACATAGACAATCCTGGCATCCTTGGGAATGATGACCTGAGTTAGCTTAAAAATAATGTCATCCTGGGGCGCGACCACTGATTTAGTCAGCTTATCGTCCACAGATTTTAGCTGTAGCGCCTGATTCTGAATATGGGGCAGTACCGACCTCGCAAATGCTTTCAACGGCTGCTTTGTCTTTAGCGCCATATCTCGCAGTGTTTGATGCCCATCGGCCAATGCACTCAACAATTTCAAAAGTCTTGGAGATGCCGTATCTTCTAGTAAGGCTAGCTGCTTTACAGTGAGAGTGTCGTTAGGACAAACGTGGGTAAGCTCAGACTCTTGCCAATCTCTCCACTGGCGTTTTACCTGATGCCATATGCCAACGTTGTGGACGTTAATACAAGAAAAATCACAGGCTTTCTGAAGCTTGATGCGGTACGACAGGCCTTTGCCAGTTTCTTCCCAACTTAATGTGGCCTGCTGCAGAAGATCAAACAATACTTCTGCAATACAGCCGGAAACAATATCTGAAAAGACTTGTCGATTAAATTTCTTACAAATAACAAGTCGAGCCAGACGATTATAGGTCCAATCAGTTGGACGTATGCTCAACCCTTGATTGAGTAAATCAGGTTGATATTTCAACAGCTGACGATACCAACGTCGTTTTGCATGGGTGCGGGTATTTGCCCAAACTAGCTGCCCTGCCAAAAAATACAGACGCCATTGGTGAGTCAGATCAGTATTAATCGCCAATATGCCAGTTAGCTGCTCTTGCCTGGCATACTGTATCCGCTTATCTAGTCCAGAAATTAGGACATTTGGTGGGGCGATTTCAGCTCTCATGACTTCTTTAGTCTGCGTATAGTCTGTGGTTTAGCTTGTTTCAATAACCACGCACATAACAACCTGACTATACGCTACAAAATATGGCCAGTGTTCGCATCTAAGCTCTTTAAACAATAATTACGCTAATGTGCGTATTTTCCTCTGATCGTTCATAAATTTTTACTAGGGAAAAATAGGATACGGCCTTGTAAATTTAATGTTTCCGTAAACTGGGAACCTTACGATACAGTCTGAAGCTAATTTCGACTTAGGTATAATCCTTGGCCTTAATAACAATCCAATTTACGTACGTTATGGGTTGCAAATATCAGTGAAAGTCTCAGCATTCTTCTTCTTTTTTTTTGACTTTACACTTTCTTCTCAAATCTCTTGTAAATCTCTACAGACTCTTTAGTTGTAGGTTGTTGTGAAATATTTAGCATGTCGTCATTCAGATTGAACCATTTCTGGGAGCTAGTGATCCATAGGTTGGCCACGGGCGATAACTAGGTTGTATCGTCTAGAGTGCCTGGCTTGATGTTAGTGATTTTGCGATCGCGACTGGGCTGATGAAATAACCGAGTGCCGCAATCACCACAGAAAAAACAGGTCACCGTTCGTCCACTGTCAGAAGGGCGACTCCAATGCTTTGGCGTTCCTTTTGTTAGGTGTAAAGATTCGCGCGGTACCGGCATCGACATGCCAAACGCACTGGAGGATTGACGCTGGCATTCAGTACAATGGCAAACATATAGAGTCAGGGGTTCTGCCTGGAGCTCATAGCGAATTTGGCCACATTGACAGCCGCCAGTATAGGGGAATGGCATAAGCTATTATCTCCTGGATTATTTGGCTAAGGCGAGTCTTTTCTCTATGTCAATAAATTCTCTCATCAAGAAACTCTTCTATCAAAGTGACAGCTTTTTCATGAGGCTGACACTGTTGCATTTTCGCTTTTGATTCTTGAGCTTTTTTTCGATATTGAGAGTTGGAGAGTATTTTCTGAACAACTTTCTGAAGTTTGTCAGGGTTTGCTTTCTTGGTTTGGAAATCAATTCTCACCCCACTCCAGTAACCAGAGCTTGAACAATGGGGCCCATCGGTGTGACATGGCCTAAAATAGGGATAGTCGCAGCTAATATATTGGCCATGGTGTGAGCTATTCCCAAAAGTTGTCATCGGGCCAGTTGCTCTCTTCCTCCTCTTCTTTCTGGGGGAAAGTTGAGGAGGACGGATAGGGGGGGGCTGACTGTGTTTCCAGTTCGGACGTAGGGGACGAGATATCTGGCTTGCCGGTTTCTATGGTTTCTGCTGGCTCAGGCTTGGTCGCATTGTTCATTTTATTTTGGACCAGACTGGCTGTCTCGGTGGGCTTATCTGGATCTGGTTTAGGATCCGAGTTAGGAATAGACGGTGGCCTGGAGGGCAGCTCAATCATAGGTTGAGGCGCTTTCTTCTTGGGGGTAGCGATTTCTCTGAGCCAGCCTACAAAGATACCAATGGCGGCAATGGGATTGGGGGTATCTCGTTTAGGGGCGGTTTTAGTGGTGGTGGGTGCATTAGGGAGGGCTTTAGGTTCAATTATGGGTTCCTGGACACTATCGTCTTCCAGCTGAGAGTTAGGAATCGCTGCAGGAACAACCATAGTGGGAGCAACATTCTCTGCTGGCTGGATCAGAATCGGGCTACCAGGAGCGGGTTCTTGATCAACAGCGTCCTCTACACCGTCTTCTACAAATTCATAATCTTTGATCAGGGGGCGGCTACCGTTAAGCTTACGCTCAGATTTACCTAAACGAATGGGGGTTTGCTGGGCTGGATGGGTGGTTTTGCGACGCAGCAGCAAGGTTTGATAGCCTAGCCATAGTAAAAGACCTACTGATGCGGTTTGCCCCAGCAGGACCGCACCGTTCAATTGCCGGGCGCAGTACCACAGCACTACGGCGTAAAACATGCCGACGCCGCTCCAAAAAAAATCCGACCGACGATGTACCTCTGGTAGGACAAAGGCGGCTAAATAAAAGCCTAGACTGCCTACCCCAACAACAACCGCCAACAGATTTGCCAGCATCCGCTCCGACTCCAGCGTGATGAACAGCCTTAATTATTAACGATAAGAACCACGAGTGGATGTCAACTTTAGAGATTTGGGTTGAGACGGGCAGTGGGCAATAAGGCAGTGGGCAATGGGGTTTAAGGTGAGACTTTTTTTAGTAAATAATTTTCTAACTCCACCTCCACTCCCTAGCTCGCTCGCGGAGCGCACTGCCAATGCCCAGCTCGCTCCGCGAGCGCATTGCCTATTGCCTTACTGATAAAATATTTGACTGTAATCCTGTCCTAAAACCCTCATGAGCAATCAGTCCCCAATTCCTGTCGTAGTCAACGGTGCGATGGGCCGGATGGGTCGAGAAATCGTTAAGGCCATTGCTGGGGCCGACGATATGAAATTAGTCGGTGCCGTGGATCGTAAACCTGAGGCCATCGGTCAAGATATTGGTGAACTGGCGGGCTGTGGTCCTTTAGAAGTACCGGTAACGACGGATTTAGAAGCGACATTGGTGATGGCCCAAAGTGAGGGCAATGCGGTGATGGTGGATGTCACCCACCCCGCTAAGATTTATGAGCAAGTGCGGGCGGCCATTGCCTATGGGGTACGACCTGTGGTGGGAACCACGGGATTAACCACTCAACAAATTATTGAACTGGCAGAGTTTGCGGATAAAGCCAGCGTTGGCTGTTTGATTATTCCTAACTTTGCCATTGGGGTAATTTTGATGCAGCAGGCGGCGCTTAAAGCGGCTGAGTATTTTGACCATGTGGAGATTATTGAGCTGCATCACAACCGCAAGGCGGATGCCCCCAGCGGTACGGCGGTTAAAACGGCCCAAATGCTACAGGAAGTAAAGCAATCGTTTAATCCGCCCCAGGTAGAGGAGACAGAAACCCTTAAGGGAGCACGGGGGGGCACCACGGAGGAAGGAATTAATATCCACAGTGTGCGGCTGCCGGGGCTGGTGGCCCACCAGGAAATTATGTTTGGTGCTCCAGGGCAGGTGTATACGCTGCGCCACGATGCCATGGACCGGGTGTGTTTTATGCCGGGGGTGTTGTTGAGTATCCGTAAGGTATTGCCGTTGAAATCCCTTTTATACGGATTGGACAAGATTTTATGATTGGGGATTGTCTATCCCAATGGCATCTTGAATGTTATCTAAACCATGTTCATCAAGCTTTGCTAACAAGCCTTTGAGGACATTTTTTACCATCCAGGGGCCTTCATAGATCCAACCGGTATATACCTGCAGCAACGATGCGCCAGCAGTGATCTTTTCCCAGGCATCGTCAGCGGTAAAAATTCCGCCTACGCCCACAATGGGCAGCTGCCCATGGGTCTGTTTGTAGATATGTCGAATTACGTCTGTGGCTCGTTGGCGTACTGGGGCACCGCTAATGCCTCCGGCTTCTTCGGTAACTAGATTTCCCGTTTGGTCTATGCGCTGGGTGTTGAGCTGCTGTTTATCAATGGTGGTGTTGGTGGCGATAATGCCGGCTAGCTGATGCTGTTGGGCCAGGTCCAGGATATCGTCGATATCTTCCCAGGCCAGGTCTGGGGCAATTTTTATCAGTAGCGGCTTGGTTTGGGTGTTGGCGGTTTGTAGCGTGGCGAGGATCGGTTCGAGCTGGGAGCGGGCCTGGAGCGATCGCAACCCCGGTGTATTAGGGGACGACACATTCACTACAAAATAGTCCCCCAGCTCCTGCAGTCGCCGAAAGCTTTCTAAATAATCAGTTGCGGCCTCCTCCAAAGGCGTCACCTTAGACTTGCCCAAATTAATGCCTCGAGGAAAATCTGGCATCAGCGGTACTGGTTTGAGGCGAGCGGCCAGTGCTGTCGAACCCTGATTATTAAACCCCATCCGGTTTAAAGCAGCCTGGTCCTGGGGCAGTCGAAATAGGCGAGGCTTAGGATTACCAGGCTGAGCATGACGGGTGACAGTGCCCAGTTCTGCAAAACCAAACCCCATCAGCGGCCAGCTGGCCACTGCAATACCATCCTTGTCAAATCCCGCCGATAGCCCCAAAGGATTGGTAAATGTTCTATTCCAGAGGGTTTGACATAAGCGAGGGGAGGTTACTTGGCAGGTATTTTCACACCAGGCTTGGGCAAAGCGACGGACTGGCTGGCTCCAGTACGGGGCCGTAGTGGGAGGCTGCGCAATCCAGGCCAAGGTCTGTAGTGTTTGTTGATGTACCGTCTCTGGATCGGCTCCCAAACGCTTAAACAGCAGCGGTAACAAATTAAATTTATAAACGTTCTGCAGCACGAATCACGCTTTCCCCAAACAATCCCGTGGATTATATCGTTCCATTTAAGGTGTATATCTGCTGAATATCCCATTTGGTTTGGGCCTAGCAGTTATTTTGGCCGCTAGCTGCTATAACTATGTAACTCATAACTTTGAGATGTAAGTATGAAAATCACTAAAGTTTCTGGCAACAAGAAGGATAATGCTAGCGAGTGATTGATTCTGCCTCCGGCCTTGATACATCAGTTGCTATATGGCGAACTCTCCAAAACGCTTTGCACGAATTAGCATTATATAGAGAGCAAGGCTAGCTTACATTAAGCTAAGCCTCTATCTCGTAGTATCCAGGCATAGCCTGTTGCCTAAATCTGAGTCTTTATGGTCAGCCCCGTACCTCCAGCGACTTGTGAACAGCATTTGGCCAATCTTGGTCAGGTCCTCAAAACCGTTTGGGAACAGGACACCGTTGATGCCCAGCTTACCGAGATTGCTGACTACATGCAGCAGATTTTTCCCCATGAGCTGACATGGATTGGTCTTTATGACGAGGAAGAACAGAATTTAACTACTCAGACTGCTGTGATGACCAGCGGCAAAAACTTTTTATGGCAAAAAATCGGCCTACAGCCTGATGATGCAGTACAGCAGGTCATAGAGCGAGGCTCTCCCGCTGCCGTTTATGATTTGCAAGAGTCCCACCGAGCAGGAGAATGGAAGGCCATTGCCAAACGCTTGGAGCTCCATGATGCGCTCGTTTTTCCCATTCAACGCCAGGAAGAATGTCTGGGCATTTTGCTGCTGGGCTCCAAACGGCGAGGGGCTTCTCTAAAATCTGGCGTGCAGCGCAAAACGTTTTCTATTTTGGTGACTACCCTGGCAACAATTTTGCATCGTCACCAGCAAGACTATTACATCAAAACTGAGAAACGACCGTCCCAGCCATTTTTTCAGTTACTGGCTAAGTTGGAAACAATTCAGGAACTGGAGCCTCGGCTGCAGGCAATTGTAGATGCTACCCACCGGTTTGTCGGCGCTAGCCGCGCCCGTGCCTATTGGTTTGAACCCCAGCAGCGTTTATTTCAGCATCGGGTGGCCAATGGTGGTCATAATCGTCACGTCTATGCAGCATCGGCACCGGCGGTGACTCAGCTGTCGGCCAGTGGTTATCAAGAGTTTTATCAAGCCCTGTCCTGCGGCGATGTCATTGAAATTGGCAAAGATTTTGCCTCCCACACAGACTCCGTAATTGCACCGTTAAAAAAGGCATTTGAAAAACCTGCATTGATGGTGGCACCGATTTTGATGCAGGGTGACTTACTGGGCTTTTTGGTTGTGGAGTCCTCCCAACCCCGTCATTGGAATGTGCCAGAAAAACGGTATTTAACCGCCGCTGCCCAGGTGGTCAGTTTGGGCATGCCCACCTCGGTGCTACAGGAACGGGTAGCCAGCCTGGAGGCCAATCATCAGCTATCGGTCGGCATTGCCCAAAGTATTCATGGCGATCGCGACTGGCAGTCGGTGATGACCCGTTGCTCCGAACAGTTGATTGCCACCTTAAAAATTGACGGATTGATGGTGCTGATTCCCGACTTAGAGGGGGACGGCTTTGAAGTTGGGTATCAGCACCATGGCACTCGAAGCAAGCCCACACAGGGGATGTGGCGTTCCCTTCACGATGTGGACTGGCAAATGTTGTCCCGGCAGGCTGCTCCAGTTTGTATCGAAAATGTAGAAAACGATTTAAAGCTGCGGGCCTGGCAGCCCCAGTTTTTACATATGGAAATGCAGGCAGTGATGGCCTGCAATCTTTCACCGGGGCAGGCTCCAGAGGGAGTACTGTTGGTCACCGACAGCGATACCCGACGCTGGGATCAAACCGACCAAACGTTACTACAATCCGTTGGCCGACAGATTGGTTTGGTGCTCCATCAATGGTCTTTACAGCGCCAGGCCCAGCAGCAATCTCAAATGCATGACACCATGCAATGGGGGTTGCGAAATCTGCAACGCACCTTTGATGTCGCCCAGCTAGAGCAGGCCGCTACCCATCACATCAGTCAGCTGCTACGGCTGCCCCTGGTGGCCCTGATCGTTTGGGAAAATGGTCAAAAAGAAGCTCGTTTGGCGTCGTCGGTGATTCGTGATCAGCACTTTGCTACCAAAGAGCACCCCCCTATTTTGGTGGAGAGTGACGCCGTCATTAACTGGGCTATCCAGACAGACGGTGTGATTCAACTGGAATATGAAGAACTCCCCGATGTCACCCGTCAATGGCTGCGCTGTCCGGGCAATTCTCAGCTTTTGGTGGTGGCGCTAAGAACATCACCAGAGCACACATTAAACGGCACCATTGTGCTGGCCGATGAGGGGGATCGTCGCTTCTCAGATCAACAGATGAGTATGTTGGCGGTCTTGGTGCATCAGCTTGCCTGGTGTCGTCGTCATTTGTTGTTGACGACTGTCTTAAATGATCAGAAAAATAGACTAACAGAGCTGAACTGGTACAAGCATCACCACATGGATGATGTGCGGCGGCAGGTACGAGAATCACGACGACAGCTAAGTCATTTGAAACAGCAGCCCAATATCGGTGAACAGCCATACTTCCACGCGGTGGAAAGCCGACTGGCGGGTGTAGAGAAGGAGTTATTGCGACTGACCACACGAGAACGCTGGTCCATGGCCTCCGACCCCCGTAAGGTTGCCCTGGTAGGTTTACTCAACCGATTGATGAAACGGGTGCAAGCCCAAGTACAAAAAAAGCAACTTTGGACCCAGGTACACTGCGATAGTAATTTGGCCCTGCAGGGGGAAATGCAAAAGATAGAGTTTGTTCTCTATGAGCTGATTTCAGCCGCCTGTCGTCGTTCTCCAGCACGGGGCCGGGTAGATATTTGGAGTCGTCCCCTGCAGCAGCACTGGATTGAGCTTTCGATTACGGATGATGGGGACATCGAGCAGGCCATTATAACTGCCCTAATGAAAAGTCATCGCCATGACCACCTGGCAGAATCACCCTTGGATCGACCGCCTGGGTTAAACCTATCAATCTGTAAATCGCTGATGATCCGGTTAGGTGGAGAGTTTCTGATGGAAAAGTTGGACGATAATCGGATCCGCAGCTCTATCATTTTCCCCATGAGCCGCCCGGTGGGCTAAGGGGCCATCTCGATTCCGGTTACCGTAGCGACCGCAATGTCAGTAACTTCGATATTGGTCGCCTGTAGCAATGGCGTCTTAATGACGGAATCATTGGCCAGGCTAAACAAAGGATTTGATAGCACGCCCGCCAGGGAGGTTGCAACAACGGCAATCACCAAACTGACTTGGATCGGTCGCATCCCCGGTAGATTCCACTGGGGTGCAGGATAGTTTTTGACAGAGTCGGACATTTCCTGCGGTTCTTTGACCACCATCATCTTGACTACACGAATGTAGTAATAGATGGAGATCACACTGGTAATCAAACCAATCAGCACCAGGTTGTAAGCTCCCGCTTGCCAGCCAGCCCAAAAGATGTAGAGCTTACCAAAAAAACCTGCCAGCGGAGGAATACCCCCCAGGGATAGCAAACAGAGACAGAGACAGAGCGTAATCAGCGGGTCCTTTTGGTAAAGACCGGCATACTCGCTGATCTGATCGGTACCAGTACGTAGGGCAAAGAGGATGACACAGGTAAACCCGCCCAGGTTCATAAACAGATAAACCATTAGGTAAAAGATCATGCTGGCGTAGCCTGCGTCGGTACCAATCACCAGACCGATCATCATAAATCCAGCCTGTCCAATGGAGGAATAGGCCAGCATTCGCTTCATACTGGTTTGGGCCAGGGCAACCACGTTCCCCAACACCATGCTCAAAATAGCCAGAGCGGTGAAAACAAAGCGCCACTCATCCGCTACCAGCGGAAATGTACTTACTAAAAGACGGATGGCCAGAGCAAATCCTGCGGCCTTAGACCCCACGGACAAAAAGGCCACGACAGGAGTAGGGGAGCCTTCGTAAACGTCAGGAGTCCACTGATGAAAGGGAACAGCGGCAACCTTGAAGGCGATACCGGCAATCACAAACACCAGAGCAATAACTAAGCCGATAGAGCTATCGCCGGTATTGGTAGCCAACGTCTGTGCGATCGCACTCAACCGGGTCTCACCACCCGATAGACCGTACAACAGTGAAATGCCGTATAGAAAAATTGCAGAACTGGCCGCACCAATCAGCAAATACTTGAGGGCAGCCTCATTAGAGCGGGGATCCCGCTTCATATAGCCTGTCAATAAATAAGACGAAATACTTAAAGTTTCTAAGGAAACAAAAATAGTAACTAACTCATCGGCCCCTGACAAAAACATGCCCCCGAGGGTGGCCGTTAACAAAATCCCTAAAAATTCAGCCAGTGCCGTACCCGATTGCTCCACGTAGCGAATGGACATGGGCACAGTAACCGCCGCCGAAAGCACGATGATGCCTCGAAAAACAATACTGAGGGCGTCGCTGTTAAACTCCCCAAAAAATGACAGGGGATCACCGGTGTCCCACTGCAGAGCAAGGGCAGCGACGGCAGCTAAACAGCCACCGATGGAGGCATAGGGCACCCATCGAGAGGATGACCGGCCCTGAATTAAATCGCCCACCAAAATTATGAGGATCGTCAAAATGACGATAGCTTCAGGCAGTATCTTGCCCGTATTCAGCTGAGCAGCGAGGCTTGCAAAGTCCATTGTTGCTGTCGTGCGGTATTTCCATTTGGCATCTTACCGTAGTATTCTCGCTCATCTTGAGCTCTACTAGGGGAAATTCTTGGATCAAATTAAATTCTTTGGGGTATACCTCTAGCTCAGTGGCCGTACTTCGGTATCAATTGATGCATTTCTGCAGATTTATTTGGCCAATGCGGGAGAATCGAATCAAATTCACCAAATAAATTTTATAAAACGAGTTATGCCGCAATATTGACCGTATAAAGCCTATTTAAGCCCATTCTTGACCAGTTTAGACCGATAGAGTTTTGCCCATATTTGCCCACAGAGGTGGACGAAATTCGCCATTTCGATCTATCGATATATAAAGACGGCTTCCGGGCATTGCGAAGATGCTTGTGCGGTTTTGACTACTTAATTATCGTTATTAGCTCTGATAAATTCTGATCTGGGCTAGATCCGGTAGTTATGTATAGTTAGCCAATAAAAACCGTCGCCAGTGACATCCTATCGGGCACTCTCTCTGGTATCAGAACGGCTCTGTCGTTTGATGCCTGTAAGGGGTTTGGGCGTTGCTGATATTTGCCTTTGACAGACGACAAAGGCCCACCCGTAATCATATTCCGACCATTATTTCCGTTCAGCTATATGTCCACCCTTGTCATTGTTGAGTCACCTACAAAGGCAAAAACAATTCGCAACTACTTACCTAAGGGCTATCGTGTCGAAGCCTCCATGGGGCATGTACGCGATTTGCCAAAGTCAGCAAGCGAAATTCCAGCCAGTGTCAAGGGCGAAAAATGGGCACAGCTAGGGGTAAATGTCGAAGCCGACTTTGAACCGCTCTATCTGGTCCCCAAAGATAAGAAAAAGGTGGTTAAGGCCCTGAAGGATGCCCTCAAGGGAGTCGATGAGCTGGTGCTGGCTACGGATGAAGACCGTGAGGGTGAAAGTATTAGCTGGCACCTGTTACAGCTGCTTAAGCCGAAGGTGCCCACCAAGCGCATGGTGTTTCATGAAATCACCGAGGATGCGATCAAGGCTGCCCTGGACAGCTGTCGGGACATTGATGATCAGCTGGTACGAGCCCAGGAAACGCGACGGATTTTGGATCGGCTGGTGGGTTACACCCTATCCCCTTTGCTGTGGAAGAAAATTGCCTGGGGCCTCTCTGCCGGTCGAGTGCAGTCAGTGGCGGTAAAGCTGCTGGTGGAGCGGGAGCGCGATCGCAGGGCCTTTAAGCAGGGCTCCTACTGGGATCTCAAAGCCACCCTAACCCAGGCTGACAGTCCCTTTGAAGCCAAGCTCACCAGCCTAGGGGGTACCCGCGTTGCCACCGGTAGCGACTTTGACGAAAATACCGGACAAATCGCTGCTGGACGGAATGTTGTTCTGCTGGATGAAACCAATGCCCAGGCGCTAAAGCAGCGTCTAGAGGCCAGCGTTTGGACCGTCTCAAACCTG
>JBCCJR010000090.1:0-15003 GCA_039045805.1 Cyanobacteria bacterium P01_C01_bin.118 | reverse complement strand
TAGCCAGGGGGTTTGGGGAACTCGGAGGGACCCCAAGCAGGATCTTCATCCTCTTCTCCAACCCACTTTGCCAAACTCCTCAATGAGATTCTGACAAACAGCATCCGTTATCGCAGGCTGGGTACAAGACAGCACCCTTACCAATCACCTACAGACAACAAAATTGTCACAATAAAAATCACCTAACATCGTGCAATCCTTTCCAAACTCGCATTCATTACCTGATTATTTTGTCCCGATACCGAAAACGCCAACGCCTCCCGATAAACCCTCTGCGCCGGATGCCCTGCAAAATTTGCTGACCCCCGCGACACAATCACCGCTCCATGCCCACATCGCACCGCCAAATCAATTGCCCAAGCCCGTAATTTCAATCGCTTCTCCGAAGGATTTCCCAGGGTTCCATAGGTCTCTTTTCGACACTGTTCTACTTCATCTTTCAATCTCTCATAGGTCTTACTAACCATAGGAAAATCAGACGACTGAGCCCTTGCCAAAATATCTAACCCACCCTGGGCGCAGCCAAGGGCAAAGAAATTGTGCGTCAGCGGATATCCCATATCAGCTTTCTGAATCCACCCCACAGGTTTGATATCCAGCACCAATTCTTTTGGGGCCACCCAATTCCGCAAAGTCGCCGTCACCGTTTGCGTGGATTCTAATGCCGCTAACCTCATCGGCTCGCTAAAGGAGAGTGAATTCTCCACCGTCTGAAACGGGGCCAGGACAAAAACCGCTTGTCCATCCGGTAGCTGGGCCGCCAGCATCCAATGGTCAAAAATGCCAAATCCCGTAATCCAGGGCACTGTACCGTTAAAGATATAGCCATCGACTGTCTTTTCTGCCATCACCGGCTGTTGGGCACGACGTAGGTGGGAGAAGCCTACACCAAGACCAATGCGACCTGCGATCGCGTCCCTCAAATACCGCTCTTTCAACCCTAGATTGTCAGAGTTGGCCAGTTCCTGAACACATCGCTGGTGCTGGCTTTGCAAAAATACGAGCGCCCCAGAATATCGAGCCAGCTGCTCCGTATACTGATAAATTTCCTGAGACCCCCAAGCCCGCCCCCCCCACTCCGACGGAGCTTTTAGCCCCAGCAAATGGTTACATCCCAGCTGTTGAAAGGCCTTGTGTAACACCTTTGGGGCCTGATCCAGCTGAGCTGCTTGAGGTGCAATATTTTTTTGAAATAAGTGTTCGAGATGGTCTGTTTGTAGACTGATAATAGAGGCGCTCATTGCGACGTGTAGTTGAGTAATCTACTTCCAATGTAACTAACGCTCAAACCTCTATCTTTGGTTTCACTGGGACTTGGGTCTGCCTAATTGAGCTAGTAATAGTTCCTGTAGCTGTCGATCAGCAGATGTATCCATTACACGACGAGGAATAACCGTTAGCTCTCGTTTGCCGTAATACAGGATGTAAAAATCAGAATCTAACCGCCAGGAATAATACAATGACCACTGGAGCGTTGAATCTATTTGACTAGTCTTAAAATCAATGCCGCCTTCAGAAAAGACAAGTTTATACTCATCCTTCAGTTTTGGCTGAGACTGATAAATCAATAGAGGCAACAGAAATATTGCATAGGCAATTATCGCCAGTAGCAGCATACCAACAACGATTACGAGCCAGCCAATCCACCCAACCTTGACAATAAAAGCTAGATATATGCCCAAGCAGATACCCAGAACGCCAACGATGATGTCTCGTCGTAGTTTTAGCGTTAGTAAATAATGGCGTCTAATGGC
Source organism: Cyanobacteria bacterium P01_C01_bin.118 (assembly GCA_039045805.1). GTDB lineage: Bacteria > Cyanobacteriota > Cyanobacteriia > Phormidesmidales > Phormidesmidaceae > Leptothoe. The sequence continues at coordinate 13,249 of JBCCJR010000090.1, read as the reverse complement.
TTGCATATATTCTTCACGCTTATAGGTAAAGATGACTGCAACCGTATTATTCATTCCTGTTGACCTGTCTACACTTTTTACTTTTTAGTAAACAATAGATTATCCTAGTTCCAACTAAATTTGTTTGGATATCATCGAGTCATCTAGTTCGGATCTATTGGGCGGTGACAGCTGCTAAAGGCTGTATTGTGGGAAGTGGTCTGACCATGGTCTGGCACGGTTGGCTTTTAATGTCTGCTTTATTGCGACTTCTGCCTATGGTCTGAGATTAGCCTGACTTTGGTGCTACCGACCCCGATATCAGCGGTGGCGACGACGTTCTTTGACCATCAGTCCCTATCGGCTAGGACGGTCAAAGCGACACCCGTATTAAGGACCTCATAAATAGAAATAAGCATCAATAGTGTCCTGGGATACAAAATTCATTTGAGGTTGTCCGTTGAACTAAGCTTTACGGATGCTCAGACGTTGTCTGGTTGCGATCGCAACAGCTCTCTCCTCGCGTTCAGGGGCCAGATATCTCCGCTTTCACCATAGAAGGCAGCGTGCGAACTGAATTCTTCTGTGTCTCTGCAGCTACACGCCTTCTTAAAGAGGACGCATACGCTTAACCAGTCCTGGTGAGATTCAATCCATTCTTAACAAAAAATGTAGATGTCGGGATTAAACCTGATCCTGGTCCTCAATCTTTTTTACAGACGCTAGGATACGAATAAACAAAACTGATTTCATCAAACTTCGTTCGACTTGTTATGCATAACGCAGGTCATCGGAAGAAAGATTGATAACGTTTCTGTCAATTGCCGTTGGAGAGGTGTGTGTTCGAGAACTTATTGCCCCCACTCAATAGTCATAATCTGCCCTATCCCGATACGATTCACCCGATTGTGGTGCATTTTGTTATCGCGATGGTGCTATTTGCAGTAGTGTGTGACGCCATTGCCTATTTCACTGGAAATACTCGTCTGCAGGAGGTGGGTTGGTGGAATATGGTCTTTGCCACGGTCTCTATTTTTATTGCAATTATTTTTGGGCAGGTGGAAGCTGGTTTGGCCACCCCCTATGCGGCAGCGGTAGGAGACTTAAACCTGCACACACTGATCGGCTGGTCGCTGTCTGGGGTGTTGGCCGTTATTACTGGCTGGCGCTATATTTTGCGTCTCCAGGGAGCGGTGCGACTACCGGCCGCTTATATGGGTATGAATGCGATGCTGGCATTGATTGTTCTTTTTCAAACCTATCTAGGAGATAAATTGGTTTGGGTCTATGGTTTGCATACTGAAGCCGTGGTGGAAGCTGCGCGAGGAGGACTGTTGCCGTAATGGTGCTACAGCTGACGTTGGCAGCAGGGGTGAATGGTTTACCCTATGGTCTGCCCATTCACCCCAATTTAGTGCATTTAACCCTGGGGTTGTTTATTGTGGCGATCTCATTTGATCTTGTTGCCACCTTCTATGTCCTCGAAAAGCCCCTGTTTAAGTTTTTGGCCATTCCCGTCAACCGAGCCGGGCTCTATGATGTGGGTTGGTTTAATATGGTGGCGGCGGCCGTCATTACCTTTTTTACGGTAGCCGCAGGCTTTTACGAGATGTTGTTGGCAGATCCACCCCAGGATATGCTCAGTCCCTGGGGATTAAGTGCCCGAGACACGATGGTATGGCACGGTGTTGGCGGTGTGGTGCTACTGGGGCTGATTGTGGCTATGACAATCTGGCGCGCTTTGCAACGCTTTCTTTGGCGAGAAGACCGGGGTCAGCAGGTGGCCTGGAACTATCTGTTTTCTGGTTTGTTTATTTTTGTACTGATGTTTGCCCATGGCACCCTGGGGGCTCATCTGGGGGGTGACTTTGGTGTGCATGTGACGGCAGACCGGATGATTCGTGTCGGGATTGATCCTAACCAGCTGTCCGGTCAGCGGTCTGCACCATCGCAGCTGTTCGGTGACCGGACTGATTGATGGTGACCCCTGCTAACTAGCAACAATCTGCTAGTTAGCAACCGTTGCCCAGCTGTTTTCTGCTGTTATCTAAAGGGACATGTGAACACTGACAATACTAAACCCAAATCCCTAGGCCAGCTGTTAAATCGACGGCAAATTTTGTGGCTGATTGGATTAGCGATCGCAAACCTACTTCTGAGTCTGTGGATGGGGCAACAGGCCTACAGTTGGATGCCTCCCGAAGCATCGGCAGAGGCCATCATGGTGGATCGTCTCTTTAGTTTTATGACGACGATGGGGAGTTTTATCTTTTTTGGCGTAGTCGGCACACTGCTGTATTCCATCATTTTTCAACGGGCGGCTAAGTACGACGCCAGCGATGGTCCTCCCATTGAGGGTAACGTCAAGCTAGAGGTGATTTGGACCGCCATTCCCATTTTGTTAGTGGTTTGGATTGCCGCTACGAGCTACCAAACCTATCGCGACATGAGTATTCTGGGTCCCATCATTGATGAGGCTGCTGTGGCCCCACCGACAGAAATCCAGCCCATCGCAGTGAGAGCCCGGCAGTGGGCCTGGGAGTTTTACTACCCCGAAGCTGACATTAGCAGCACCGAACTCCATCTGCCCATTAATCAACGGGCGCACTTTGCCCTCACCTCTGAGGATGTACTACACGGCTTTTATGTGCCTGCCTTTCGCGTTAAACAAGACGTTGTGCCGGGTAAGGAGATTGCCTTCTCCTTTACGCCCATTCGGTTAGGCCGCTACCGGCTGCGAGATTCTGAATACAGCGGCACCTACTTTGCCGCTAACCAAACCGATGTGGTGGTGGAGTCCGTCGATGATTATCAACAGTGGCTCGCCATGGCGGCGAACACCCCGGCCACTGCCGCGCCCAATGTGGCCTACGACGAATTTAAAAAAGTATCAAAACGTTCAGGGTTTCGTTGGGAAACCATTAAACCGGCCCCCGCACCTATCGTTAATTATTCCGACCGCCCATAACCATGACAAATCCATCCCTAGAGGTGCCCCCTCTCAACTCCCCACCTGACCTGTCGCACCAACCCGGTGAGCCCGAAGACTGGCGTCGATTTTTTGGCTTTAGTACCGACCATAAAGTGATTGGCATTCAATACATTGTCACCGCCTTTTTCTTCTTTTTGGTGGGTGGGTTACTGGCCATGGTGATGCGGGGAGAGCTGATCACCCCCGACTCGGACCTGGTGGATCGCACCGTCTACAACGGCTTGTTCACCATGCATGGCACCATCATGCTGTTTTTGTGGACATTTCCCATGCTCAATGGGTTAGCCAACTACCTGGTGCCCCTGATGATCGGGGCGCGGGACATGGCCTTTCCCCGGTTGAATGCCGCCGCATTTTGGCTGGTGCCCGTATTTGGCATTATTCTCATTGCCAGCTTTTTTGTTCCCGGTGGCCCATCCCAGTCTGGCTGGTGGGCCTATCCTCCGGTGAGTCTGCAAAACCCAACGGGTAACTTAATTAACGGCCAGTCCCTGTGGCTGTTGGCGGTAGCCCTATCGGGGGTGTCGTCCATTATGGGAGCGGTCAACATTGTCACCACCATTTTTAGAATGCGAGCCCCCGGTATGGGCTGGTTTAAGATGCCTGCATTTTGTTGGACGGTGCTGGCGGCCCAAATGATTCAGCTGTATGGTTTGCCTGCCCTGACGGCAGGGGCCGTAATGCTGCTGATGGATCTGACCGTCGGCACAGGATTTTTTGAACCCAGCCGTGGAGGGGACCCGGTGCTATATCAGCACTTCTTTTGGTTCTACTCCCACCCGGCAGTCTATGTGATTGTCTTGCCCATTTTTGGCGTATTTTCAGAAGTCTTTCCGGTGTATGCCCGCAAGCCCCTGTTTGGCTACAAAGTAGTCGCTGTCTCTTCGTTGATTATCACCGGTCTCAGCGGCATTGTGTGGGTTCACCACATGTTTGCCAGCGGTACCGCCGGGTGGATGCGGATGTTGTTTATGGTCACCACCATGGCCATTTCTGTCCCCACAGGCATCAAGGTATTTGCCTGGGTCGCCACGGTGTGGGGCGGCAAGCTAAGGCTTACCTCCGGGATGCTGTTTGGCTTGGGGGGACTGTTTATGTTTTTATTTGCCGGCATTACGGGCATTATGCTGGCCTCCGCTCCCTTTGATATTCACGTCAACAACACCTACTTTGTGGTAGGTCACTTTCACTATGTGATCAACGGTGCGGTGGTGATGGGATTTTTTGCCGCCATTTACCACTGGTTTCCAAAAATGACTGGGCGCATGTATTACGAAGGGCTGGGGAAACTACACTTTTTGCTCACTTTTCTGGGCATCAATCTGATTTTCTTGCCAATGCACCCCATGGGTTTGCAGGGAATGCCCCGGCGAGTGGCGTCCTACGATCCCGAATTTGCCTTTTGGAATGTGATCGCCAGCCTGGGTGGTTTCCTATTGGGAGTATCGATTTTGCCCTTTATCCTCAATATGTTGAGTTCCTGGAGCCGTGGTGAAAAGGCTGGAGATAATCCCTGGCGGGCCATTGGTTTAGAGTGGTTAGTGGCCTCCCCGCCGCCCCATGAGAACTTTGACGAGATCCCGATAGTGGTGTCTGGTCCCTATGGTTACGGTCTAGATGAGCCCCTGGTATCTAATACTGTGGCCGGTGTTGCAAATGGTGTTTTAGAACAGGAGCCTGCGTAGATGACCGTATCTGATCCCGCCCAAACAGAGAACCAAATCCACCACGAAGAAGAAGATCATCGGATGTTTGGCTTTGTGGTCTTTTTGCTATCGGAAAGCGTTATCTTTCTGAGCTTTTTTGCAGGCTATATTGTCTATAAGCTCAACGCCATTCAGTGGTTTCCCGCTGGCTTTGAAGGGTTAGAGATACGGGAGCCTTTAATTAATACCGTGGTGCTAGTGTCCAGTAGCTTTGTGATTTATTTTGCCGAACGGTTTCTTAGAAAAGAGAATCTTTGGGGGTTTCGTCTCTTTTGGCTGTTGACCATGGCCATGGGCAGCTATTTTCTCTACGGTCAGGCAGTGGAGTGGAGTGGCCTTCCCTTTGGCTTTACCGATGGAGCCTTTGGCGGTACCTTTTACTTGCTCACAGGGTTTCATGGACTACATGTGTTGACGGGGGTATTACTCCAGGGCATTATGCTTAGCCGTTCATTTTTGCCGAATAACTATGACGGAGGAGAGTTTGGAGTGGAGGCCACCTCACTGTTTTGGCATTTTGTGGATGTGATTTGGATTGTGTTGTTTGTTTTGATCTATGTCTGGAAGTGAGGGGGCGTAGCGAGCCATGATTATTGACGATCAACACTACGATGTAATTATTGTCGGCTCTGGTGCTGGCGGGGGTACCCTAGCGCAAAAACTGGCCCCCACCGGCAAGAAGATTTTGGTGCTGGAACGGGGCAGTCGCATGGCCCTGGAGGATCAAAACAGAGCCGATATTGATGTCTTTAAGACTAGCCGCTATCGTTCGCCAGAACAGTGGTACGACGAAACGGGGGAACCTTTTTCTCCCCAGGCCAACTATGCGGTGGGGGGCAATACCAAGATCTATCGGGCAACACTGATGCGGATGCGCGATCGCGACTTTGAAGCGGTCACCTACCAAGACGGCATCACCCCAGAATGGCCCCTCAAGTACAAAGACTTTGAACCCTACTACACCGCCGCTGAACAGCTCTACAATGTCCACGGCGATCAGCAAAACGACCCTACCGAACCGGTCCACAGTACCGCCTATCCCCATGGGGCTTCCCCCCATCCGCCGGTGATGCGACCCATTGTCGAAAAGATGGTGGCCAGAGGGTTGCACCCCACTACACTGCCGGTAAGCTTAACCCAGCGTCAGGACGATCCCACCGGAGATGCCGAGATTTTTGGCATTGACGCGGCCCTACAGCACCCCAACGTCACCCTTAAAACCAATGCTAAGATAGTGGCCCTTCACACCAACTCGTCTGGTCTGGAAATTAAGGGGGTACAGGCCGACATCAGCACCCCAGATGGGCAACAAACAGTGATGTATACCAGCAACATTGTGGTTCTCTCCTGCGGTGCGGTAAATTCAGCAGCGTTGATGCTGGACTCTGTCAATGAGAAACATCCCGACGGTCTAGCCAACAGTTCAGGGTTAGTGGGTCGTAACTTAATGAAGCACTTGATGACGGTGATTGTGGAGCGGGCCAATGCCAATAACAAAGGCACCTTTCCCCCCAGCGTCAGTGTAAATGACTTTTACTGGGGCTATGGCGACTATAACTATCCCATGGGCCACATTCAAAACAGCGGCGGGCTGCTGCAGGACTTGATTTTTGCGGAGGCTCCTCCACTGTTGTCAGTGACGGCTCGGGTGTTGCCAGGGGCCGGTTTACAACAGTTGGTAAAACGCTCCATTGGCTGGTGGGCGCAGACGGGTACCTTACCCAATCCCAATAATCGCATTTACTGGCAAAAGGACACCCACTTTGGCCGCAAACGCAAAAAGCTGCGCTATGAGTTCACCCCCAACAATTGGGAAGCCCACGATCGGCTTGTGTTTCGGTGGATGGGGGTGCTTAAAGAGATAGAAAATAGCGGCATTGGGCTGCGTTCCGGGTCGCTGTATCCACGAGGAGAATCGCCGGTACAGGTAGTGGGGTACCAGTGTGGTACGGCTCGCATGGGCACTGACCCGGCCACCTCTGTGCTTAACGAAAACTGTCGCACCCACGGTATTGAGAATCTATATGTGGTGGATAGTAGTTTTTTCCCATCCTGTGCTAGCGTGAGTCCCGCCCTGACTGTGATGGCCAATGCATTACGGGTAGGAGACTATTTGGCAACTCAGTTATAAGGGCAAAGTAAATCTACTCTTTTGACTAGAAACACATTTGTTTTGGATAAATCAAATGGACTAAAAATGTTAAGGATTTGGGAGGCCAGCCCTGGACCTATCATCAATTTGATAACGGGCAATTGTTTAAGCCAGCTTGGAAAAACAACCAAGAAAATGCAAACAAGCCTGAGCGAGGGAATTTTATATTGCTGAGACAAAGAGGATTTATTTCTCACTTAGTTCAAGTTTTGGATCATCATGCAGAAAGAGAAGATTGGCAAGGGGACTTTAATATTTACCGAATTGTTGAAGTTTTCTGGAATATAGGAGACTGGGATAATCCTCCTGAAATAGCCAAAGCAGATGATCTATTTGCTTATCCTGCAGTACTTAGCTATCAAGGTGGTGATGTTATGGAGCTAGAGAATTTGGCTTCTTTTCAGGAATACTGGCAAAAAATGGAAGATTAGAGGCATTTCAGACCAGAATCAAACTCAAACTCAATTTGTGAAAGCACTGGCAAGTCTCCCGTTGACAGGCTATGATCTTAGGAGTGCTTAACATTTTGTACCTATGCCTATTGTTGCAATTAAGCCATATGTGAAATTTGAAAATGAAGGGTACTGGATTATTGATACCCGAATTTCACTAGATTCGATTGTCTATGCTTTTCAGAAAGGTTTACTTCCCGAAAGCATAGCTCAATCTTATCCATTACTTGACTTAGAGAAGGTATACGGTGCTATTACCTTCTACTTAGCAAATCGTGCCGATATTGATGCTTACCTGACATCTGAGGAGCAAGCATTCAATGCTATGCCACAGCCATTAGAAGCGGATGATCCATCCCTATATGAAAAGCTACTTGCTGCTAAAATCTCCTCACAGCAAGCATGATGGCAAACGTTGGATTTCAGGCCGATGCTGACCTCAATCAGGCAATTGTCACAGGAGTTATTCGTCGCCAACCTGAAGTCAGTTTTCAAACAGCTACTGAGGCAAGCTTAGAAGGACTGACAGATGCAGAAGTATTAGCATTGTCTGCTAAGCAGCAACGTGTTTTGGTAACCCATGATCGTAGGACGATGCCAACTGAGTTTGCTGAGTTCATCGTAAATAGTCAAAGTTCAGGTGTGCTGATTGTTTCCAGAAAAACGCCATTGGAAATAGTAATTGAGGAATTGAGCTTAATTTGGTCTTTAACCGCTGCGGAAGAGTGGATTGATCGAATTGCAAAGGTTCCTCTATAAAGCCAGCTAACCTCACGCAGGAGCGGACGGAATGTGAAATCCAGATTGTGATACAGAAATACTGGCCGCTGCTCAGCTCTACGTTCGGCTGCATGCTTTTTGCCAGTAACTTCAATGATCTTGTTTAAGACTCAGCGAATAATCTGTCGCAGGTTGTTGTTATCAGATATTGACGAGATGTATGCCGTATATAGTGATGCTGATGTAATGCGCTGGATAGATGACGGATGCTCAAGATTAACAGCCGTTATGAGTAAGGTTATGGAGCAGCCTGAGGGTATAGCTTGGCGCACATAACTCAGGCCATATATAGTCGCTAAAAGCCTTAGGTGACAACTATGTGCACAGCACACCTCTGGGTGCATTCAGAAGTGTGCTAGACAGCAGTGGAGACGCGAATCATAAGAAAGAAGGCGGTCAATGACATCCCCTTTCTTGTGAAGCTCAGTGCAGCGTCAGCTTTGAACTACGAATTCTTAACCCGTTCCTTAAAGGCTTTGCCGGCGGAAAAGGCAGGAATGGTCGTTGCTGCAATCTTGATCACTTCACCTGTTTTGGGATTACGGCCATCCCGTGCTTTGCGATCGCGGGGCTCAAAACTCCCAAAGCCAACCAATGTCACCTTCTCACCATTGGCAACCGTATCAACCACCGTGTCAACAGTGGCAGAAACAACGGTATCGATAACATTCTTAGGTAGGTCTGTAGATGAGGAGATCGCTTCAATCAATTCACCTTTGTTCATAGCAAGTCAGCCTTAAACAACTGGCCTTGTTTTAGCACACCCAAAAATAGAACACAAGTACCAATTTTAATTTCGCAACATTACGGGCTTAATCGATATATTTGGTTAAAAACCGGTCAAGCTGGTTAGCAAATGCTTCCCGGTCTCGATGATTGAGCGGTGGGGGTCCCCCGGTTTCTACACCGCTATTGCGTAGCGTTTCCATAAAGTTTCGCATCGATAGCCGCTCTCGGATATTGCCTGCATCATAAAACTCGCCCCTGGGGTTGAGGGCAATGCCTCCATTGTCAATCACATTGGCGGCCAGAGGAATATCTGCCGTAATCACCAGGTCGCCGGATGCCATATGCTGTGCAATGTAGTTGTCAGCGATATCAGCTCCTGACCGAACTAAAACTGAATCAATATGGGGGGATGCTGGAATTTGTATAGGAACATTTGCCACCAGGGTCAAACGAATCTCGACCCGTTTGGCAGCTCTATACAAAATTTCCTTGATAGTGTTTGGACATGCATCGGCATCTACCCAAATTTGCATATAAGCAATTCTCTCATCGTATATGACTATAGTGTGGCATCTAAAGCCGTTATCGCAGGGGTAAATCTTCGCTGAGGTTGGGCTGTTAAAACCTGAACTGGGCTGGTAAACATAACCGATACGGTTCTCACGTTAGATAGTTTTAACGGTGAGCCTTATGACACCCGCGATAATTACGACGGTGAAGGTCAACTTTGGTAAATACCTAGCAAATAGGATGATTGCCGCATGTATTGCTCGTAGACTTTCACTAGAAATATTAGGTTCAAATAATGCTTCGACGGGCTACCAGAGTGAGCGCTACAGTATAAGCTGATCATCAGTTTCTAGGAGGCGCAACTTTATGGAAGCTCTAATTGAGACAATTGTAAGTAAGTTACGGCGCTTATCCGTCTCTAAGCTACAAATTATCCTAGAGTTTGTAAACTTCCTTGACTGGCAAGAATCCCAGGCAAATAAAGCTACCTACAGTCAAGAGCAACAGTTCGCCTGGAGCAGCCTAGTCAAAGAATGTGCAGGTGCCTGGCCAGATTTCCCTACCAGCGAAGAAATCAGATCAGACATAGGCCAGGATTCGCCCAGGGAACCATTTTAATGTACGTCTTAGATACCAATACGGTGATTTACTTTTTCAAAGGTATGGGGCAAATTGCCACACGAATGGATGCCGTCTCACCCAATGAAATCGCCATTCTCAAGACACTTTGATAGCAGGTACCGCAAAATCTTGAGGTGCAACATTGGTGACCCACAATATAAAAGAATTCTCCAGAGTAGACGATTTGTTACTCGACGATTGGTATTAACAACATTGAATTATCACAGCCTACACAGCTCGTAGATGTTCAGGAGATGAAATAATATGGCCGACCGACGCTTAGTCTTTCGCTACGACCAAGAAGGCGATACCCCACGTCCAAGTTAGTACCTCTATTTTCCTTCCCAATACTTTTTAATTCTGGACGTGAAAAAATTACTCTATACATCGATCAATGCCCTCCCTACGCAGAGCAAAAATCTGAAGAAATCGGTAACGAAATAGTCGCTCGACTTAACCCAGATTCCGGCGCAGTCGAAAACCTGGAAATTCTCTTCTTCTCTAAACAGCTCAACGCCAACGAAAAGATAGAACTCCCCATCGAAATGGATCTACGCCTAGCCAGTTAGACGTTAATTTGTAATCGAACCCAATCCTAGCCAGCCATCTGCCGACTGTAGGCACTCCTCGCAAAAACAAACACCTCTGCCAGGGCTTCCTCCGGTAAGGCTGCCACCAAAGCCTCTACCTTTTCCGCCACCGACACCCAAGACTTAGACGCTGCCCGCCAGACCACGACAAATTGCATGGACTGCAACGGCACCAATGCCAAGGTCTCCCCAGCGTCATCTGTAAACTCCACCTCACAGGCATCATCATACAACTCCACAATTGCCCCCTGAGTCCCTGCCTTTAGAGACTGCTCCGGCAAATCAACCAGTAGTTCTATAACGTCGAATTGCTTAGGCTCTTGCATCGTCATTTCCTCACATACAACGTTACCAACCGCGCACATTCTTTAGCTTTGGGCTCTACGATCCAACCCGTTCGTACTATTGCCTGTTGCCCTGATTCTATTCCATCCACCTCTAAATCTACTTGATACCGTTGACCATGCTCATCTTTTTTAGTTGCAATAGCCTCACTGTCCATGGCTTGCGCTACAATTTGATTCAAAAGTCCCTCATAATTTTCCTGGTTATATCCCAGTTTGCGCTGAAACACTAACGCCTTATGTCGCCCCACCGGGTTATTTGGATCAAGCGCATAATCTCGAAATTTACCAGGATCAATTGATACCTCCGAAACAATCTCTCCTAGTTTCATTGCAACAATGCCTCCGGCTCCCTAACTCAATGCTTCAGAGCTCAAGAATGCCCACAAAATGATCTTGCTCCCCAGCTTTTAGGAATATTTTGATTTTTAGAAGCTTTTGAGCCGTTAAGCTATGTTTTAGAGTAATAATTCCTCAAAGAATATCCAGAATCCTATGCACTCAAGCAGCATTTCGACGATTAGTCAGAGTCAGCGCTACGTTAAAAACTGATTGATCATCAATTTCCTAGGAGGTGAAACCTTTATGGAAGCCCTAGATGAAACAATATGGCCTACCGACGCTACACCATATTTTTCATGTAGCGTTGGCTGTATGCGGCGCAGCAGGTCCAACACCTGACTACGTTCAGGTATCTTGGTCGTCTCCTTTTACCTTCATGGGTATCATTGTATCGCGCTTATCATAAAGGCTAAGCTGCCTTCCTTCCGTATGGTTGAATCCGACTTCAGAACCTATCTACCCCCTAGCACTGAGCTACCTAATTCAGACGATATCCCAGTGGACAATAAGGATCAGAACCTGATCCCCAACGTTTTACTATTCCTCCTCAACTTCATTTGGACCCAGCGCCAGGACTGGTACTTTGGCGTAGACATGGGCATTTACCATTCCACCGGAGTCCATCCACAGGTGCCCGTCGTTCCTGATGGCTTTCTTAGCCTGGGCGTCGAACGCCGCAAGGATTGCCAATCTCGTCGCAGCTATGTCACCTGGGAAGAAAACGATATCGTTCCCAAGCTGGTTTTGGAGGTCGTTTCCTGGACTCCCGGTGGCGAGTATACCGAAAAGCTAGAAATCTATAGCAAGTTAGGGGTGCTTTACTACCTGGTCTATAACCCTAACCACTGGCAGCGTGACGGACATCAGCCCTTCGAACTCTACAAACTAGTAGATGATACCTACCAGTTACAGTTAGGTGAACCCTTCTGGATGCCTGAAATCAACCTTGCTATTGGCCGCTATCAGGGCACAGCAGGCGGCATCCAACAAGAACTGCTCGGTTGGTTCGATGCTCAAGGCAAACGCTACCTTACTCCCGAAGAAAAGGCTGAGCGCCTGGCCGCTCGACTACGGGAACTTGGTGAAGACCCTGACCAGCTTTAAAGTCATGGTTAACCCCATTACCCAAACCAAGCTTCCTCCTTTAGAAAATGGCGATCACCTCAATCGCTACGAGTTTGAGCATCGCTACAATGCTTCAACTCACCTCAAAAAAGCTGAACTGATCGAAGGAGTCGTTTACATGATTCCCAGACCACACTTTTCTACTCTTCCTTCATGACCGTCAAACCTGGTAGCAAATACTATCCACTGTTTGAGCACTTGCAAAAGTGCGATGAGGAAGAAATTACCCTTACCTTTGAAAAGGTTGAAGAGGTGCTGGATAACACTCTGCCCGCATCAGCATTTAACAAGAAAAACTGGTGGAGCAACCGCGATAGTGACAGTGCCCTTCAGGCCAAGGCCTGGGTCAGCGCCGGCTATCACATAGATACTGTTGACCTGACTCAAAAAAAAGTTACCTTTCGTCAATTTAAAGCTGAATACAATATTCAAAAAAAAGAAGGCGCTATTGTGTGGCAACAAGATGCTATCAAAGCCCTGCGTAAACACATGAGCCTTACCCAGGCCCAATTTGCCCAGGAGCTAGGGGTACGACGACAAACCGTCAGCGAATGGGAAAACGGTGTTTATGATCCTGATCGCTCCACAACAAAATTCTTGGAACTGATCGCTAAACAAGCCGATTTTCAGAAAACCGTGTCAGATCAATAATTGTTGTTTGACTTTTGTCCGGCAGACGGTCATAATCATTCCATGCGATCAGGTGTACTCCTGACGTAAGTTTTTGACCACAATTATTTCGGAGACTAAAAGCGTATGCTTACCGAGTCAACCCAGGGCGCTACCGCGTCCACAGTTTCTACTGCTTTAGAGCCCTTACCCGAGCATCACTTTGAAGTTGTTCGACACATGCTTTTTGGCAGTTTACTTGGCGTGCAGCTCACCATCAAAGAATTGCATAACAAACAATACGCCGAGCCCAATGAT
>JBCCJR010000089.1:0-15009 GCA_039045805.1 Cyanobacteria bacterium P01_C01_bin.118 | reverse complement strand
CGTAATCAAGCGCATCTATGTCAGCTTCAGTAAACTCAAGGCGTATCATGATGGCGCACACCGATAGCGTCAGAAACAGGGATGATTTTATCTGATAACGACAGCTTTTATTAGTTCATCCTTTATGCGTCAGCAGTATACCCAAGGCAAAGCCGTTACCTTAGCCAACCTTGCCACACTCATCGCAGCTCATCGCCAAGACATCAAAACAGCCGTCGCCTATCTCCAAGAATCCATCAGCATCCTGCAACGGATTGGTTCTCCCATGGCCGATCAGGCCCAAGGTCTTCTGATTAACCTAATCTCTGAGCAAATCAAACAATCTCCTGACGCCGAAAGATTCTCTCGGTCGTTAGCCTCTGATGATAAAACCGAAGCACAAGAGATTTTTCAACAATGACTCGCCAAATACGAGTAAGATAACCTGATTAATTGACCCCGCCGTAACCCCGATTTATGCTATTCGGGATCAAGTAGGTGGAGTTTTAGGGCGGTCTCCCGGCCCTAACCATGGGGGTTTGGGGAAATCGGAGGGACTCCAAGCAACAGCTTTAAACCTCCTCCGATTATACCAAGACGGTGCGTACCCAAAACATAGGCCGAATAATCACCAAAAATTTGGCAAGGGACGCACCCTACAATCTCATGCTACGCCTGGCTCATGTCTATGCACCACTATATTGAGCCTCAAGTTCTTTAGCCGCCTTTGCCTGAGCCGCTAAATCATCCTCAATTTCCTGCTTGTTCGCATGGTAATACCCCAATGCCACATAAACCTCCGCCAAGGACAAATGGCCAAACTGCGCTGCTATTTCCTCAGCATTTAGCCCCTTCTTATACCAAAAGGCAATCTTCCGCACCATTACACCCTTGCCGCTGATGTGAGGTTTACCCCCATGTAATCCTGGCGTCCGCGTAATAAATGTAGAAATATCAACCGGTACAGCAACCATGGCATTATCCTGTTAAGTACGCTTTGCACTAAAACGTATCCCTATCTTATCGGCGAATCACGATACAAACAGCTAAAGGGCTCTTCAAACTGGCAAATAACGATTAAGCCGCACCCTTGAGAAGATGGGCCGTGCCAACCCCACGGGATACTCCTAAAAAGACTTCACCTCAATATTAAGCTGATCCACCCAATCATCAGGATTCTCCGCCATTAAGTTCGTCAACTCCAGCGGCTCCTCCGGCTTCACCGAAATACTCAACCCCTGCGGATCCTCAATAAACGCAACCACCTCATTCACCGCATCCGTCACTACCTGATTCTCAGACGACAACAAGAACTGACTGGCCCCCGTTAGCTGACCCGTCATCTCTGACTTTAACGCTGCTACACTTGTCCCCTGATCCGCCGCCATAGATGCTAAAAACTTCTCAGCAAAGGACTTATCCTTATAGGTAATCTCAAACCCATGGAAAATCGTATTCATCCCCGAGAAGCCCGCGTCTGGATCAACATTGCCCAGCTTCATGTTGACGGTTAGATCCCCCACCTGGTCAGCACTGACCTTAAAGTTATCCACCGTCATCTCACGCTTGGCTTCGTTATACCGATACTTGGTATCAATATCAAAACTAAGCTCGGTGTCATAGCCCGCCTGCTGCAAGAAACTAGCCATTTCCAACTGTTCCGGCTGGTTTAAGTCCACCAACAATCCCTGAATCGATACGTCCATTACTTTGGGAACGTCTGACTTGTCATCGATATCGCGGATAACAACTTTCTCAATAGTCACCTCGGCGGGATCCTCTTTAGAGGTAATAGTAACGTCCTTGACATGAACATCCTGAGCCATCGGTTTGTAGCTAATGTCTTTATACTCAACTGCCAGGTCATCTTCTGCCATGGTGTCAATTAATTTGTTGACCTTAGCCTCGGCTACCTTAGTACCGTAGAGATTGGCACCAAAATAAAGATCAACTGAAAGAATACCAACACCAAGTCCTGCAATAGCTAGCTTTTTCATACGAAGGGTTACTGTGTGACTAAATCTGACTACACCAGTAAGCCCAGCTTTTCCTTAAAAATGTGAATCACGCATTTGACACCTGTATGGGGTGAAGCGATACAGCCCACAGGGGTAATAAATATCAAGGTCGCCAAACTCTTAAGTTTGGCGACCCCAGGCTTTACTAAATCGTATATGAGTGGGTAATCCTGATTAGCTATCAGAAATTAGAAGACCCTATCCTAAAGATGCTTCGCCAATGTGGCGCTAAACTCACTATAGGGCTTGGCACCAATCACTGTATCCACTTGTTCTCCTTGCTTAAAGAACAACACAGCAGGAATACTCTTGATACCAAATCGCTTGGCGACAGACTTATTGTCATCAATATTGAGTTTGACCACGGTAACTTGATCGCTGTACTCGTCAGCAAGCCGATCCATCAAGGGGGCCACCAGCTTACAGGGACCACACCAGGATGCTGTACAGTCCATAACAACTATGGACTGGCTTGTAAGCAGATTATCGAGGGCAGCCTCATCGGCAATATATTCAGCAGACATGGTGGGCTAATGCTCCAAGTTTGGAAAACAAGATAATTGGGGACGACCTGTTAGATCGCTCCCAGCTATCATAACCATATCTTGTCACATTTAATCAATTACAAACTTTCTGGACTTCTTTCTGTAACATCCCTCATGTCTATCAGGTTTAGATAGCAACAAAGTTCACCAGTTTGCCAGGGACTACAATCACTTTTTTGATTTCTTTGCCTTCAAGATGTTTCTTAGCAATGTCAGAGTCTCGGGCATACTGCTCCAGTTCATCTTTGCTGGCGCTGGCAGGGACCAAAATGGTCCCTCGGGTTTTGCCTTTGATTTGGATGACCAAGGTGATTTCATCGGCCACCAGGGCAGTTTTTTCAAAGGTGGGCCAGGTTTGACGGTGCACTGATTCGCTAAAGCCTAGCTGCTGCCAGAGTTCTTCGGCGATGTGCGGGGCAAAGGGGGCTAACAACAGCACTAATGCCTGAATGCCTTCGGCATAGACATTGCTGTCCTGCTGTTTGGCATCTTTCAGGGCATTGCTGAGCTTCATCAATTCAGACACAGCGGTGTTGAACTGGTAGCCTTCTTCTACATCCTCTGAAACTTCTTTGACGGCGGTGTGAATGGCGCGGCGCAGGTTCTTATCGGCCTTGCTGAGGCTGCTTTGGTCCACGGTCGTTATGCGGGGTTTACTCCCCTGACTCTCTGTAAAGCCATTGACCAGCAGCCAGACTCGATTTAAGAACCGGAACTGTCCCTCCACGTCGGCATCGTCCCATTCAAGATCTTTTTCGGGGGGGGCTTTGAATAGGATAAACATACGGGCGGTGTCGGCTCCATACTTGCCCAACACTACGCGGGGTTCCACACCGTTGTATTTGGACTTGGACATTTTTTCGTAGAACACCTGGAGCGGCTCGCCAGTTTCGGGATCTTTGGGCTCGTTCAGGTCAGCCACGTCGCCAGGGGCGATATATTTGCCGGTGACAGGGTTTTTGTAGGTCATGGCCTGGACCATGCCCTGAGTGAGCAACCGTTGGAAAGGTTCGTCAATGGACACTAACCCTCGGTCTCTGAGTACCTTGGTAAAAAATCGCGAATATAGCAGATGCAAAATCGCATGTTCAATGCCGCCCACATACTGGTCTACCGCTAGCCACTGGTCAGCAATGTCCTTCTCAAAGGGCAGGGTCTCATTTTTGGCATCGCTGTAGCGCAAGAAGTACCAGGATGAATCGATAAAGGTATCCATCGTGTCCGTTTCTCGCTTGGCATCGGTGCCACAGTTGGGACACTTGCAATTGATCCAGTCGGCCATCTTTGCTAGAGGAGAACCACCCCGAGCGCTAAACTCTACATCCTCTGGTAAAACCACTGGCAGCTGGTCGTTGGGGACTGGCACTGCACCACAGTTGTCGCAGTAAATGATGGGGATAGGCACACCCCAATAGCGCTGGCGGGAAATCAACCAGTCTCGCAACCGATAGTTAGCAGTGCCTTCACCCCGGTTGTTGTCTTCTAGCCATTTAATCGCTGCCGGGACGCTCTGGCCCTCTCCCTTTCCGGCAGCAATGCCGTCCAAGGGGCCCGAATTTACCATCACGCCATCGTGGGCATAGGCGGTATCCATGGTGGCGGCGTCCAAAGTCTCGTCTTTGGGCTGGACCACTACATGGATGGGTAAATCAAACTTATGGGCAAACTCAAAGTCTCGCTGATCGTGGGCGGGCACCGCCATAATTGCGCCGGTACCGTAGTCCATCAAGACATAGTCTGCAATCCAGATGGGGATTTTTTGGTCATTTACTGGATTGATGGCATAGCTGCCAGTCCATACGCCGGTTTTTTCTCGGTTTTCAGCGGTGCGGTCCATTTCACTCATGCCCGCCGCCATGTCCTGGTAGGCTTTGATGGCTTCTGCCTGATCAGCGGTGGTAAGTTTGTCCACCAGCGGATGTTCTGGAGAGAGCACCATAAAGGATGCGCCCCACAGGGTATCTGGGCGAGTGGTGTAGATCTTGATGTCGTCCCCACCTTCGGTGGTAAACACTACATAGGCTCCGGTGGACTTGCCAATCCAGTTGGCCTGCATTGTCTTGACTCGCTCCGGCCAGCCCTCTAGCTTGTCGAGGTCCGCCAGCAGCTGATCGGCGTAGTCCGTAATCTTGAGAAACCACTGACGCAGCAGCTTACGCTCCACCTTGGCTCCTGAGCGCCAGGACTTACCGTCACTGTCCACCTGCTCATTGGCTAATACGGTTTGGTCGATGGGATCCCAGTTAACGGCTGCTTCTTTTTGGTACGCTAGCCCCGCTTCGTAAAATTGTAAGAAGATCCACTGGGTCCAGCGATAGTAGTCGGGGGAACAGGTGGCGACTTCTCGATCCCAGTCGTAGGAAAGTCCCAGCTCCTTTAGCTGCGATCGCATCTGACCAATATTCTCATAGGTCCACTTGGCGGGAGGGATGCCCCGGTCAATGGCAGCATTTTCAGCGGGTAGACCAAAGGCGTCCCATCCCATAGGATGGAGCACGTTATACCCCTGCATCCGACGGACTCGAGCAATCACATCCGTAATAGTGTAGTTGCGCACATGCCCCATGTGCAGATTGCCAGAGGGATAGGGGAACATGGACAGGGCATAGAACTTTTTCTGTCCAGGTGTGGCAGGCGTCTGGTCTAGGCCTTGCTCTACCCACTGCTGCTGCCACTTTTTCTCGATGTCTGCTGGATTGTATCGAGACTCCACGTTTGGTTTCCCCTTTTTGTTAAGTCGGTTGTGCTGGATCTGCGATCGCCCTTTGAGCAGTTTTGCAGAATTGCCTAATCAATTCTAGTCGTCTGTCGCCCATCTGGATGGAATTGGTCAGACATCAACCTTAAAAGTCACCCATCTGGATGGAATTGGGCAGACATCAACGTTAAAAACCGTCATAAGAAATGACACGGTTTGCCAAACTGCATTGGTTAAACCTCGTTATCGGCTATATAAAAGAGCATTGGTCATACCATAAGGACGCGCTATGAATCTGAGCAAAGCATTAGTGTGGGCACTACCCTTGAGCCTGCTAGGTGGCCTAGGGAATATCGCCTTCGCGAGAAAAGCAACCCTGATCGTTCTGCCCACACTGAACGCATCGGAGACTGGCTGTCCAGCAGAGTTGGTAGCCTATGAAACGCCGCGCCCCCATTCTCCAGGGGGATATGCCACGGACGGGATGATTCAACTAGGAGAAATTGCAACGGACATTGGCGTCTCCCAGGCGGATGATTTTAGTGTCGTCTGGGTTGGCACCCTCAAACCCGAGTATGTCAATTGTGAGGCAACTGCTGGTATATCCACCATCGACGGTGAGAGCTTTCAGGGACATTCCTATATCCGTGTACAGCTGAGTGACGGTAAGGCCAAAGTAATTTTGGATATGACTGGTGTTAGCGATCCCAATGGCTTTACCTCAGTGATTTTGTTTCAGGGCATGCGTGAGGGAAATCCTCGCTGGGCATGGGGTGGTACAGATTAGCGCTTTGTCTTGATTCAATTTTGGTATATGTGGGAGGGGAAGTAAACAGGAAAACTTCTCTTAACCGTGTACTCTTTATCAATATTCTAGCTTTTAGCTTTGACACTGAAATAGGGTTATGACAGTCACCACAAAGGATTCGTTACGTAGTTCTAGTTCTTTACCTGACTATATCCAATCGCGCCGTGACGTTGTCTTTTTAGTCCTGTCAGGATTGTTTCTTGGCACCCTAGGAATGTTAAACATTCTGGGCATTAGCCGCTTTGTCAATGTTTTCACCTGGCATGACTTTGCGGTGACGGTAGCCGTGGGAGCATTACCCTATCCGCTGACGTTTTTGTGTACCGATTTAATTTCGGAGCTATATGGGCGTCAACGGGCCAACCAGGTGGTGTGGGTAGGTTTACTGCTCAATGGGTGGGTTGTTTTTATTGTGTGGTTAGGGGGGGTGCTGCCGGGGTTTGAGACCCTAGATCCAACCACGGGAGAACTGGTGAGAGATGCGGCAGGACGGGTGCCTGTTTTTTTTGAGATTCGTAACCTCACCTTTGGCACAGTGACCGCTTCGATGGTGGCGTATCTGACTGCTCAGTTTGTAGATGTACAGCTGTTTCACTTTTGGAAAGAGCTGACCCAGGGAAAATATTTGTGGTTACGAAACAACGGCTCCACACTACTCAGCCAGTTGGTGGACACGTCGGCCGTAATCCTGATTACTCACTTTTTTGCTGGAGTTCTACCGATTGATCCTACTAAAGAACTGTGGCCTCAGCTAGCCTTGTTTATCACCTATGGCTATGTTTTCAAGCTGGTGGCAGCCCTGCTAGATACAGGACCGTTTTATGTGAGTGTTTATTGGTTGTCAAAATATCTCCATCTAGAATCTCCGGTTTTTAAGCAATCATCAGAGGCAAGTGAGCTGTAAGAACTCTTCCTAATGACTCGGGAAACTGAACATATACCGACAAAGTAGTTTGCTACACAGGTCTGTGGTCTGAGCAGTGAACATTGCAAAACTTGCAGAACACTAAGGGCATCAGGTGTAGATCCAGATGAACCAATCCAGAGGTTATCGCCTAACCCGCCCTCACTATGTGTTTTGTAACCGCCCTTAGTTTGCAAGTATTATTATTTATCCACCTGATATTACTGTTCCAGTATGAAATGTCCCTACGGGGTGAAGGATTAGAAGTTTTACTACTCATCACTACAATTGCCATCAGCGTTAAGGTGATCTTTTACTCACGGGTGGAACAGAGTAGCCGATGGATAAAGAATTTATATCTATTGAACTGCTTTGGACAGCTGCCGATTTGGTTATCCGCTACGGTCATGGTGCTTTTTATCTATGTCACAGATACGATAGGAGCGTTTCAATCACCTAGCGGAACTTACATCGTCCTCAAAAGTCAGTCTGGCCTTTTGGGCTGTTCTGTTCATCCATATATTGTGCAAGGTCTGTTTGAACAGCGGCTGTACCAGGAAGATTACGTCAGCTGCTTCAATTTTTTGGATACAAAAATAGCAAAAACAACCTGGAACTCTGATGAAACCAATCTTACCGTCAGCGTAGAGGCTACTGGGGAGGATGAATACACCTTTAACCTGACGCCTATCAATTTTCCAAATCAACAGCCGTAGTCATCCAGGTCATCGTTCTAGATTCTCTAGACAAATGTCCTCAGCACAACGATCATCCTGGCAGAGGTCTTACTAGGGCAATCAGATATTCTAAAAATAGGGTTTAAGGAATTTATTAAAAAATTGTTGAAAATTTATCACTTTCTGAGTGACACTAAAGACGTGTCACATAATATCTGCTGATTTGTCACAACCAGCCATTACCCTCAACGGTTGATGCCCTCAATGGTTGATTGGATTAATGTGATTTTTATGTCCCGACATTGAGTCCTAAAATTGTGTGTCATTCCAATGATTGTAGAGAAAGAGAGTGATTGGGGAAAACTCTGAGTGATCGGCTTTTAGTAATAAGTGTTGTGAAATGCTTGGAGTGTTGTATGCTTATTATTCTCTAATAGTCACGCAAGAATAGTCACACAAATTAGCAGATAAATTATTTTCACCTTTATTTCGCTAAAACCATTTTGAGGAAACGTAGACATGTCAATCACCGTGCTTCCGCAGCTGATAGAAGCTGAGGCCAATTTATCAGAGCAAGAAGCTGCATTAGTGCAACAACTGGCTGATATCCAGGAGCAACGTAAGGGTTTACAAACAGTCATTGCAATGTTTGATGCCTCCAGTGGCGAACCCCTGGTAGCGCCTAGCGAGATACCCCCAGTCAAGGACGAGGAACCGGAGGCAGAAGAAGAAACCGTAGCGGATAAGCTTGCTAAGGTCACTAAAAAAGCAAAAATTAGCGATCGCAAAGCAAAGTTAGCCAACGTCCGCAAAACAAAATCTGCAAAAGCTGCCTCCCCCAAGAAAGTTGACGGGCGCACAGCTCGCTGGCAGCGCTATGTGCGTGATGCCCATCGTGACGAGCGGCTGCAGGATGTTGTAGAAAATGTGCTCAAAGCAAATCCCAAGGATAGCTTTAAGATTGCTGATGTAATGTCAGCTATTTTTGAGGACAACATGCCTAAGGCTCAGTACCTGAAAGCTCGGAGTCGCATTTCAAATATTCTGTCCGCAGGGGCACGGGATAATGAATGGTATCGTGGTCGCGGTGGCACCTATAGTATGTCTGCAAAAGCGTTGAAATAACTGTCAGTTCAACCTTTCCACATTAAGACAAACATTAGGGGCACTTGCACAATGTGCAAGTGCCCCTAAAAAATGCTACCTAGACAGATAGTACAAAATTACCCTAGTGGATTAAGTTCACCAACAAAGGCCAACAGTTTGGACATAGAGAACTGAGGATCGGAGATATCAGACTGAGCTCGTAGCGAGATAGCACTGTTCTCAATCAAGCCGACAAAGACTTCAGCAACAATGCGACTACCCACAGGACCTAGCTTATTGCCATCATTTTTTACCTTAGCTTCGCGCAGGATGTAATACCAGAGGGGTGTTTCTTGATCAAAACCATGGGTTTTCAAGATTTCACCGTGGGGGCTGGTCAGCAGGTCATCCGTTGTCAATCCGGTGACACTGATACCCTTATCTTGCATCCCTTTAACCACCGCCTGACCGGATGGTAGTTTAACCAGACGACCGCGCAGCAAGTTTCGAGAAGCCAGGGAAATAAATATAGCCGGTAGATTTTGCTTTTGAAACTCGGGTAGTTGCTGCAATGCAAATGAGAGTTTGGCATCAATTTCCCGAGTAAAGTTCATATCAGGATGGGGATCAACACCATCTACATCCGCAAAGTCATAGAACCGAGTCCAGTCAATAATCCAATTAGAGGGCACTGTGGGACTACCGAAAAATGGATCATCGCCATCACCTCGACTACCGCTGACTTCGGAGAACTCAAACAAGAACTCCATCGTAGCCGTAATGCCATCACGCTTGGTATTAAAGACGCGATTCCATTCATAGGAAGGGCGCACCATACTATGCCCCAGACGATATGCCGCTACTGAAAACTCAATGGGCATACATTCTTTTAGCTCTTCGGTATATAACTTACGTCCATTGCACAACACATCCTGCAGCACATCCTCTTGCACAATGCGGGGTAGAAAGTCATTTAAGATAATACTCTGATAGTGAAGTACCACTTCCTTTTGGGCCGCCTTAAACAATGCTTCTCCTTGAAGACTAGGCTGGGCCGCTTTAAGCTCATTTACCTTCTTGTTGTGAAATTTGATAAACGCTAGATGAGTTTGCGCCACCGCTAGGTTTTCATCATTCCGACCATCACCAATGATGGCTTTCATATCGGGGCGACGGGGCAAGTCGTTATTAAAACTGGGAATCGGACCACCAGGGGCAAACTCTGGTGTCGCGTCATTAGTACCGACTTTCATATGTACACCGTCTGCTTCAAACAGCTCAGGATTTTGACTAGGGCCATTGGCATATAAACAATCCAAGTCGAGAGCAGGAGTTCGTTGATTATCAATCTTTTTGGGCACGACTGCTGGCCCATCCTGGGTCAAAGGTGTTGGATCGCTAGTGATATCGTGATCGATAAACTGTCCTAAATAGGTAAAACCACCAGGAATATTAGAATCACCGCTACTGGAAATTTCTTTTGAAATATCAGTTAGAGCAGATGTTTGCCCCGGTGTGGCAGGCACCACTTCTGTTTCCATGGCCAGACCTAGTTCAATCAATCCTTCAGCATCCGGTTGAGTCCCTTCATCAAATAACCGACAAAAGACTCGGCGTGGGAGCTTTGGTTGATCATCAGGTTTAGGGTCAACCGGATCGGTCACCGGATTGCGGTACCAGGGAACAAATTTCTTAAAGATCCGACGCAGGGCGTCCAGGGGAATTAGTGACCCAATAATCCAACCATCGTTACGGATAAAGTAACTCTCTTGACCGTGTTTCATAATTGCTTCATTCCTAAAGATTTGTGCAAAACAGACGCATAGATACCAACGATGGCTACCTATGCAGTGTCATACCCGATGCAATAGTGAGACTAGCAACAAAACAAAGTCTTATCATTGATGCACCAGACAAGAGATACTACAGCTCACAACAACAGAATCCTTATGGTTTGTTGTAAAAAAATATTTCACCTATAGGCAGAAACAGGATTACCCTTGTTTAGCCTGTGTTTAAGCGATTTTATTAGTTGATTATTTTTCTATTCTGACAGTTTGTACTACAACCGATAAAAACGTCGAGATTCGTCAGTCAATAAGCATTATTTGAGTCAGTCGGCATCCAGCTGAACGAAATAAAATGAAATAGTCTTAAGCTCTTTTTTATATGGAAACCATTGATGTATTTGTCTATGGCACCCTAAAGCCTGGAGGAACCTACCATCAGCAGTATTGTGCGCCCTACTTACAGCAAGCTGAGCCCGCTCAGGTACGAGGTTTACTGTACGATTTACCTCACCTGGGATATCCAACAATGACCTCAGGTGACGGCTGGATAAAGGGGTATTTATTCACCCTGGATGCCGTAGCGATGGTCGGTCTGGACTATTTAGAAGGGTATACCCCCCCTGGACAAGACAAGGTTCATCCCTGGAATGGTGATGAAGATTTTGAAGAGGAGTATATACGTCAGCGGGTGACTGTTTT
Organism: Cyanobacteria bacterium P01_C01_bin.118; assembly: GCA_039045805.1. GTDB lineage: Bacteria > Cyanobacteriota > Cyanobacteriia > Phormidesmidales > Phormidesmidaceae > Leptothoe. The sequence continues at coordinate 3,805 of JBCCJR010000089.1, read as the reverse complement.
TGATTTAGCCGGTCAGCCACTGGGGGAAGCCTGGGTCTATGGGATGCAGGAACCGCCCGCTGGAGCCGTTTGGTTATCCCAGGGAGAGTGGAGCAGCAAAGGGTAGAATTAAGGCTGCCTCAACTATGGTCCGGAATGAATCCAAACGAAAGCCCGATCGACATTACCCAGCTACTCCAATCAATTGCCATAACACAGTCTAATCAGGAGCTAGCAGACGATAGGATAGATGCCGATGCAGCGATTAGCAGTATCCTATGCAATGCAGCCTATGAGCAAATACCCGCTAAAGCGGCGGACGCCATTCCTGGGTTAGAGATCTTTGAAGACAGCGATGATCCAGGCAGCTGGTTTTGGGAATGGGAATGGGGTGAATGTCAGGATGGACCTCATCAAAATCAATTGGAGGCACTGGTTGCCTTTGCTAAGTTCTCTGCTGAGTTAGCTATTGATTTGGGCAGCGGTGAAGAAGAAGAATAGGATTGCAAGAGCGGCTATTGCCAGGGCAGAATTTTATCCAAAATTATGGCTCCACTCGTTTAATTAGCCATGGGAAAAACAGAGCGGGAAAAGATGTTAGCAGAGGAGCGCTATGTAGCCGCTGATCCCGAGTTAGTAGCAATGCGGCAAATGGCACAACAGCGTTTGTATACATTGAATCTGGCCAAACCTGAAAACATATTAGAACGACAAGAAATTCTCCAGCTACTCTTTGACAAGCTTGGCACCGGATTTGAAATTAACCCACCATTTTATTGTGACTATGGTTGCCATATTCGAGCGGGTAAGAATCTCTACATCAATGTGAACTGTACAATTCTTGATTGCAACTGGGTGACTATTGGCGACAATGTACTAATTGCACCTAATGTACAAATCTATACAGCTCATCATCCTACCGACCCAGCTATACGACTGACGGGAGTAGAAATGGCCAGTCCTATTACCATCGGTGACAATGTCTGGATTGGAGGTGGTGCAATTATTTGCCCAGGAGTGACCATTGGTGATAACAGTAGCATCGGTGCTGGCAGTGTTGTTACTAAAAGTATTCCGGCCAACAGCATTGCTGTGGGTAATCCCTGTCGGGTTATCCGTCATGTTTAATGTGATAGTACCTTTGAGGGTACTTTCTGAGGGACCGCACTACTCAGCTATCTGAGTGACCTTAAAAATTTGTTCAGGGGGTTTACTGGCCGTCACCGTATCCCAGTTTAAACCTGCCAAAAACTGATCGGGGGCAACTGTTTCGACCACATCCACCCCCCATTCACCGGGCTGCAAGGATGTGGGGGAGGTACCCATGGCGGGTGTGGTTTTCATGCCCCCCAACAGCATTACGGTATGGCTTGTCACCTGTTTGTCCGGCTCGGCTACACGACGGGCAGCAAGGGCCTGGGCACACATCTGAGCTACCTCGGTGGGCGACTGCTGGCTAAACAATAGCTCTACCACCCAGTGGGGATTTTCGATCAAACTGCACTGGATATCGGCCTGGGGTTTAAGGGCGTTAATAAATACCTGGGCAAAGTCATCACGACTGAGGTTGGATACCTGGCCTGTGGGCAAGGTGCAGTTGTGGGAAAGAAGCATCCGTGTGGTCGCTGTCATATTTGCCTGTACAAAAACATCAAACCTTAAACAGAATATCAGTGGATCGTTATATCTGGAACAAGCGCTAGATGTGACGGCTTATGACGGCCTACGTCTGGGTTTTGTCAACGATGTCTGGAATCGTGCGATCGCAATAAAAATCCGATAAATTCCTGTTAAATCCTTGATATTGAACGCACAACATGAAAACCAAGTCAGGTTGTAAACGAGCAGAAAAAACACTGAACTCTGAACTATCCTTACCAATAAGGTAACTACGTTGTGCAGATTGATTGTTTACCGATAAAAAACAAACGTTGCCCTTGGGATAGATGCAATGCCTTTTCAGCTATCGTTGCCAGATGGTTCAGACCTGCTCAGTTTGACTCAAACAGTCGGGGCGTATCTCGATCACATTTCCTTGTCTAACCTATCGATTCGTCAGGCTGTCAATAGTCTACCTACAACGTTTGACCCTGAACCGATTTTGGAGAGCGCTGTTCAAACAGTTGATGATCTAGTCAATCAAACCATAAATCAGATACTTCCCAATTCTGTAGTATCCACAGAGCCGTCAGTATCTTCGGCGCAGACCATCGGTATCGACCAAAGCAAAGATGAGCTTAATAATTTGCCCATGGCAGGACAAATCGTCGGTGAAAATGACCCTCTAGGGTTAACATCATCGCCGCCGCAAGCATCCACCCAGGGCTTTTTTGATAGCTTGTTTAGACGAACGGTAGCCACGTTTGACTTGACAGCTGATCTAACTAATGAAGATAGCTTCTACAATCTGCCTTATCCGTTTGATCTGCGTCTCGATGAATCGGGCCGTCCAGAGCTGTCTGGCTTCCCAATTTGGGACGATAACCCAGTCATTAACGGATTGAGGGAAATTGCCGATGACCATAGGGGATTTTCTACCGTTTCTGCCGGTTATTTTCGGTTTAATCGTCCCCTGGCCAACCTGGACCCAGAGAATATTATTCCAGCCGATTTACAGTCGCCGATTTTATTAATGGATGTGGATCCCACCTCCCCTGAACGGGGCCAGCTCTATCCCACCATTGCATCCACCCCCAGTCCCGATTTAAATTACGTACCTGACTTTTTATTATCAGTGGGTCCGGCCCCCGGTATTGTGCTCAAGCCCAACCGCCAGTATGCCTATGTGGTACAGCGTTCTCTCCGAGATATATTTGGACGACGATTAGACAGTCCTGACACCCTAGAACGACTTTTAGACAGTAGCCCACCTCAAAATCCAGCTGAGGCATCTGCCTATGGAGTTTATCAACCCCTCAGGGAAACGTTGCAACAGGTGGGTATTGACCGTCAAGATATTGCGACAGCAACCGTCTTTACCACCGGCGACCCCGTGGGTGAAACGGCCCGCTTATCACAACAGGTGGTTGATCGATATGATCTCACCATTGAAAATTTGCGGTTAGACCCAGACGATGGAGCCACCCACGAACGATTCTGGGAGTTCCACGGCACAATTGAGTTTCCACAATTTCAGCAGGGAATCGCCCCCTTTAATTCCGATGGGTTATTTGAATTTACCCCCGATGGCCTGCTGGTAGAACAGCGTGTGGAAAGTGCGCCTGTTGTGATTACCCTTCCGAAGGGAGAGTTTGCGCCTGAAGAGGATTTTCCATTACTGTTGTATCAGCATGGTTCCAATGGGCTGAGTACTCAGGTTGTTGATCGTGGACCTATTTTGGAACCCGGTGGCGAGAGAGTAGCAGGCTTGGGACCAGCCCATGTGGTGGCTGAATACGACATTGCAACGGTGAGTACGGCCCTCCCCCTAAATCCAGAACGTCTGGAGAATGCCCCCAATGATGCTTATCTTAACTTTGCTAACCTGGCCGCCTATCGAGATACGTTTCGACAGGGGGTGTTTGAGCAGCGACTGCTGTTAGAAGCATTGGAAGACTTTGAAATTCCAGAGGATTTTATTCCTACTAATAACACTGGCTTAGAAACTGACTCACTGGCTGTCCTGGGACAGTCTCTGGGGGCTCAGTTTGCCAATATGCTGGGGGCTATCGAGCCCAATGTAGAGGTTGTTATTCCCACTGGTTCTCCTGGGCTATGGCCATTGCTGATTCCTGAAACAGACTTATCGGAAGCAGCAGGCCTGTTGTTAGGGACATTACAGCCTCTAGATCCGCTCTATCCAGGGCTACAGCTGTTGGAGGCGGCT